>NZ_JBWKXT010000011.1:56415-130010 GCF_059423245.1 Pseudomonas sp. GW460-LB5 | reverse complement strand
ACACAAGGCCGCGCCTACAGGGAAAATGGGATCTCTTGTAGGCGCGGCCTTGTGTCGCGATGGGCTGCAAAGCAGCCCCAGAATCCAGCAGTGCCGTTGCCGCCACCACGGTGATGCCGTTTTCGGTCTGCTCGCCGAGGCTGGCAGTGCCGGTCACGTTGGTCGGGTCCAGTGCCACAGCACCCAATGGCAGCGGTTGGCCGGGATCAGGCGGTAACCGCCGTCCTGCGGCATGGCTCGCAGGCCGCAGGACCAGTAACTGCTGCAGGGCTTGCTGGCTGAAGCTGCCACGCAGCCCGGCGCTGTATTTGCCGGCCAGGTCACCCGGGGGTAAAGGACTAGTGGTAATGACTCGCAGTATTACCCAATGCCCGGCAGTGAAACCCGTGTTGTACGTTTACGGTGTACCGTTACGGCCGTGCAGGTGATAGGCCGGGCGTTCGCTGAGGCGTTCGTAATAATCGCGCACCGCTGGCAGTTGCGGGTGTTCGAACGGCGTTTCGAACCAGCGGTTGACCGACAGGCCGATAGGGATATCGGCCAGGGTGAACTGGCTGCCGGCCACATACGCACCGGTGCTGGCCAGTTGGTGGTCGAGGATGTGCATGTAGCGAGACCAGTCCGCGCAACCGGCGGCAAGTGCTTGCGGGTCCTGGTGCGCGGGGGAGTGCCTGACCAGTGACATGAATGCGTAGCTCCACGAGCGGTTCAGGTCTGAGGCCTGCCAGTCGATCCACTGGTCGATCCTGGCCCGCGCCTGGGCATCGTCGGGGTAGAACGCGGTGGCACCATAGCGGTTGGCCAGGTAGCGGATGATGCTGTTGGATTCCCACAAGGTGAAGTCGCCATCCTGGATCACCGGGATCATGGCATTGGGGTTCAACGCCAGGAACTCGGCGCTGTCAGTGGCCTTGAAGCCAGAGCCCCAGTCTTCGCGCTCGAATGCAACCTCGAATTCAGCGCAGGCCCACAGCACTTTTCGCACATTAATGGAGGAGGCTCTGCCGAGTATCCGTAGCATGGTGTTCGTCCTGGGGTGGGGGAGGTTGATCGTCCGACACTGCCAGGTGGCGGTCAAGGGCTGATCGGTGGCGGAGGGCACACTTCATGGAGTGCTTGTAGTCCATTTCCGAAAGTGATTGTTACCACCCTGCTGGTCATTGTGGGGGGCAAAGCAGCGTCCTAGTCTGGGCATGCCCGCAACCGCCCGAGGAATGGACATGGACAACGACAACCCGAAAAGCAGCAAGCTCAATGTTGTGCGTGCAGCGAGCCGGTTTGGCAACGCCGATGCCGAACTGGTGCAGATGAAACCGCAGCTGCCGATGAGGACCGCACTGATGGAGGCATCTAGCATCATGGGCTGCATGACTGAAATCACTCGCAAGGCCATCGACAGGCCTGGCGACCGCAAGGTGATGATGCAGGCCACGGTTTACCTGGCGGGCATGGCCAAAGCACTGATCGATGGCCAGCTGCTGCAGATGCGTCAGGCGCGGGAAGGTGAACGCGAACGCTAGTCAAGCTTGCCTGGGGGGCCTTAACTTGGCACCCTTGGGCGGTTTGAATCGTCTGTATCACCACAAAAGGAAGTTCGCATTGAGCTGGGACAAGGTGGGGAAATTCCTCGTAGCCGTGCTTGCGGGCCTGATGGTCCTTTTGGCCGCCTACGTGTTGCTCAGGGGCAACCCGCGTCTGGAGGCGTCACTGACTTATGCCTACCTCACCTATCCCACCCAGTTCAGCGAGCGCATAAGCAAAGCCAGCGAGCAACTCAAGTATGAGCAGTTGCAGGGGCGCATCAACAGCATTGGCCAAGGCGAGCTAAGCCACGATCAGGTCGAGCGGTTGATAGAAATGGCCCAGGCACCCTATGCCCAGCTGTTCGCCAAGCCTTTCGAGGCCGGGCTGGTCGATCACCGTACTGGTTTGCTCATCGAACTACGCAACAGGGGTGATGCGCCAGTACGGGAGGTCAAGGTCCGTCTGCCAGCCAAGGGCCTGGTGCAGGTGCGTGATGCTGCCGGCAACGACACCCTGCTGGAAACCGCCACCGCGCAGGTGGACATCCCGGCCATCGAGCCGGGTGGCACGTGCAAGGTCTGGGTCTATTTCGATGCAGACTATTTGCAGATCCGCCAAGGCGGGGTGAGCATCAGCCACGCCGACGGCGTGGCCAATGTGCAGGTGTACCACGAAGTCATCGGTTTTCCGGCCATGGTGGCGCGCTACAGCCGCGAGTTGATGGTGTTGCTGAGCGTACTGGCGATCAGTGTGCTGGGCCTGGGTTACGCCTGCCTGGCACGGCGTAGACCGCGGTAAGCGCGTTACTCGAACATAAATACCTGATTGGGCGGGGCCCCTGTGGGAGCGGGCAAGCCCGCGAACACCGGCGCAGCCGGTGCCATGCAGCGCGTCGCACTCTTCGCGGGCGCGCCCGCTCCCACAGGATAAAGCGGCGTTTGCCGAAGCCTTGTTCCACGGGCGACAGCGCAGCATAACGGGCTGGTATGCGTGTTCTGCGATCAAGGGTCATTTGCTTGAAACTCAATACTCCCCCGTTGACGACCCTCTATAGTGCTCGGCATTACAAGACCCATGTCGAGCCTGCCTGATGATCCCTTCCCTGGATTCCATTTTTTCTCGCCTGCGCCTGCGCCAGTTGCGTCTGCTGATCGAGCTGGATCGCTGTGGTTCGCTGCACAAGGCGGCCGAAGCCATGGGCATTTCCCAGCCCGGGGCCACCAAGGCGTTGCGCGAGGTGGAGGAGGTGTTGGGTGTACCCTTGTTCCAGCGCCTGCCCAGCGGCCTGGTAGCCAACGACGTGGGCCGTTGCGTGGTGCGCTACGCGCGGCTGATCCACAGCGACCTGGGGCACTTGCGCGAAGAGGTGCTGGGCATCGTCCAAGGCCAGGGTGGGCGGCTGGCGGTGGGCAGCATCATGGGGGCCATGCCGACCCTAATCAGCGCCCTGGGGCGCTTGCGCCGCAAGCAGCCGCAGCTGGCAGTGGAAATTGCCGAGAATACCAGCGCCAACCTGCTCGCCCAGCTGGACGAGGGGCGCCTGGACCTGGCGATCTGCCGGCCGGGGCTGGGCCGCAACGCCACAGACTATGCCTTTGTCGAACTGGCCCAGGAGCCATTGGTAGTGGTCGCGCACCCGCAACACCCGCTTGCCGGGGCAGCGTCACTGCATATCAGCGACTTGAGCCATTACCGCTGGGTGGTCTACCCGGCGAACATGCCCATGCGCCAGGCGCTGGAGCGCGAGTTGAGCGAGGCAGGGGTGGAGGTGCCCCGTTATCCGCTGGAAACCTTTTCAACCTTCGCTACTTTCATGCTGCTGGAAGATGACCCGACGCTGGTGGCGGTCATTCCCAGTGCTGTGGCGACTTTTGCCGAGCAGCGCGGGTTACTGGTGTCGCTGGCGGTGCAGCTACGGGCCTTGAGCGAGCCGTTCGGCATCGTGCACCGTGTGGCGACGCCGCTAGCGCCAGCGGCGCGGTTGCTGGTAGAGGAATTGACGGCCGATTGAAACTTGTTGGCGCCAGCCCTTCAGCCTGTTGCTGGCGGGGATAAATGCCGGTTATTGGTGGATCAGCTCTTTTCATTATCGGCGGCCCTGTCCTGTGCTCTAGATTACCCCCCTGAAACCCTACTGCATCAAGGACCAACACAATGGATCTAGGCATTACCGGCCGCTGGGCCATCGTCTGCGCGGCCAGCCAAGGCTTGGGCAAAGGCTGCGCCGAGGCGCTTGGCAAAGAAGGCGTGAACCTGGTCATCAATGCCCGCACCCAAGCCACCCTGGTGCAGACCGCCAGCGAGTTGCGTGCGGCCTGCCCGGGCATCGAGGTGCTTACCGTGGCCGGCGATGTTGCTGATGCCCAGGTGCGCCAGGCGCTGTTGGCGGCCTGCCCGCAGGTCGACATCCTGGTCAACAACGCCGGTGGCCCGCCACCGGGGGACTTCCGTGACTGGGGGCGTGACGACTGGCTGAAGGCGCTGGACGCCAACATGCTCACCCCCATCGAGCTGATCAAGGCAGTTGTCGACGGGATGGCCGAGCGGGGCTTCGGGCGGGTGGTGAATATCACCTCAGGCGCGGTGAAGGCGCCGATCGACATGCTTGGTCTGTCCAACGGCGCCCGCAGTGGCCTGACCGGTTTCATTGCCGGCCTGGCCCGGCAGCAGCGCCTGGCGGGCAGCAATGTGACACTGAACAACCTGCTGCCTGGGGCGTTCGACACCGCGCGCTTGCAAAAAACGTTGCAGGCGGCGGGTGGCGATGTGCAAGCCACTGCCCAGGCCAGGCGCAAGGCCATCCCGGCGGCGCGCTTTGGCGATGCCGGGGAGTTTGGCGCGTACTGTGCGTTCCTGTGCAGTGCGCATGCCGGCTATATCACCGGGCAAAACCTGCTGATCGATGGCGGGGCTTATCCGGGTACCTTCTGAAAGGAGCGGGGGCGCAGTGCCCCCACAACCAAGGGGGCCAGTCAAACTGGCAATGATCCGGTGAATACCGCATACTTGTCGGCAAACGCCGAAACAGGAGTATGCCATGCTTGCCGAAGTGCTTCGTGACAACGGTTACCACGAGTACCGGGCGCGCCTGCAGGCGTTGCTGGAAATACCCGAACTTGCCAGTGACTTCGAAATCCACACCCGGATCACCCACGGTTTTGCCGCTACCTGGCTGGTGAAGCTGACCGAGCGCGGTGTGTTCACGCCGGTGGAGCGGGACCAGATCATTCCCCTGCGCACCCTGAAAACCCGTATCGAGCGTGACCAGCCGTTGACCGTGGAAGAGAGTGATCGGCTGTTCCGTTCGGCCCACATCACCGCCATGGCCGAAGCCGTGTTTGGCGAGGCGGACAAGGCCAAGCGCTGGCTGTCCAAGCCCAAGGAACGTTTTTCGGGGCTGACGCCGATGCAGATGCTCACAACCCAGCAAGGCACCACTCAGGTCGAAGAGATGCTGCTGCAGATTGCCGAGGGTTTTGGCCTGTGATTTTGTGGCGTATCAGCGCCTATGCAGATTTGAGCGGCACTGGGGGGCTGCGTGTTAGCGGACGCTGGCACCAGGCGGGCCGGCCCGTGGTGTATGCCGCCACCAGCCCTTCCGGGGCGATGCTCGAGGTGCTTGTGCACCTGGAGATCGACCCAGAGGATTTTCCTACCACCATGCGCCTGATCCGTATCGAATTGCCTGATACGGTTTCACAGGCGCAGTTGCCCGCCTTGCAGCCCGGCTGGTCCGCTCAGCCTGAGTTGACCCGGGCGCTGGGCAATCGCTTTCTGGATGACTGCTCGGCTTTACTGCTGCCCGTGCCGAGCGCGATCATGCCCAGCACCATCAACTACCTGTTCAACCCACGGCACGCGCAGGCACAGCGTGCGAAAATCCAGGTCGAGGATTTTACCCCGGACAGCCGCTTGTTCTAGCGTGTGTTCACCACAGTGCAGCCGATGCCGTCGTCAGCACCCGGCCAAACACTGCGAGCGCCTGGTCCACTTGCGCCTCGGTCGTGAATCGGCCGATGCTCAAGCGCACACTGTTGCGCGCCTGACGCTCGTCCAGCCCCAGTGCCAGCAGCACATGGGAGGCGGCGTTACTCGCCGAGTTGCAGGCCGAAGTGGTCGACAAGGCCAGCTCGCTGGCCAGGGCCGCGCTGTTGAAGCCCTTGCTGTCGATGCACAGGTTCAGGGTGTGGGGGATGCGTTGGCTGGCGCTGCCGTTGAGGGTGACGCCGGGTAAAGCCAGCAGGCCCTCGCGCAGGCGCGTGGCCAGTTGCTCAAGGCGCTGGTGCTCGCTGTCACCTGGTTCGCCGGCCAAGGCAAAGGCGCTGCCCATGCCCGCGATCTGATGGGTTGCCAGGGTGCCGGAACGCAGGCCCTGCTCATGGCCGCCGCCGTGCATCTGCGCGCGCATCAGCGTACGGGCGCGTGGGCCGACATAGAGCGCGCCGATCCCTTTTGGCCCGTAAACCTTGTGCGCCGAAAATGACATCATGTCCACGGCCACCGCCTTCAGGTCGATGGCCAGCTTGCCTACGGCCTGTGCGGCGTCCACGTGCAGGAGGGCACCGTGGTCACGCACCTGTTGGCCGATGGCGGCAAAATCGGTAACCGTGCCCAGCTCGTTGTTGACCGCCATCAGCGACACCAGGCGGGTATCGGCGCGCAACGCTGCCTGCACGCTTGCAGGCTGGATCAGGCCGGCAGCATCCGGCGCCAGGCGGGTGACGGCCCAGCCTTGGCGTTCAAGTTCGGCCGCGGTGTCGAGCACGGCTTTGTGCTCTAGCTGACTGGTGATCATGTGCCCGGGCTGGTCGATGCCTTGGGCAATGCCTTTGAGTGCCAGGTTGTTGGACTCGGTCGCGCCCGAGGTCCAGACCAGGTTGTCGGCTTGCGCGCCGACGCGCTCGGCCACCTGCTGGCGAGCGTGCTCCACGGCCTGTCGCGCGGCCTGGCCGTAGGCATGGCCACTGGACGCCGGGTTGCCGAAGTTGGCCTCGCTGCCAAGGCAGGCAAGCATGGTTTCGATGACCCGGTCGTCGACGGGGGTGGTGGCGGCGTAATCGAAATAAAGAGGGGCGCTAGGCATTCGGGCGGGTCCATATCTGTCGCCGTGAAATCGGCGATTGTTGGGATAAGCGTACCCGCGATGAAGAAGATAGTTTTCGCTTCCCGCCAATTTTTTTCTGAATCTCTGTAATAAAAATTTCTCCCCTGCGAACTTTTTGGAGAATATTTTTCTACAGTCGAGCAGAGCTGAGGCGCCGCCGCTCGCAGGCGTCTTCAGGCAGGCTGTGGGGTCTTCTCTTCCTCGGCTACCACGCGTTCGCACAATTCGGTGATCTGCTCGCGCATCCAGCGGTTGGCCGGGTCCTGGTCGGTGCTTTCATGCCAGTACAGGTGCGTTTCCAGTGCCGGCACCTCCACTGGCAGTGGCTGGTAACGCAACTGATGGCGACGGGCGAAGCGCTCGGGGACGGTCATCGCCATGTCGGTCTGCTGCAACACCTGCGAGGCCATCAGGTAGTGCTGCGAACGCAGGGCGACCTTGCGTTGTACACCCATCTTGCCCAGCGCCAGGTCGACGTAACCCAGGCCGTTGCGGCGGCTGGAAATATGGATGTGGGTCATGCTCAGGTAGCTGTCGAGGGTCAGCTTGCTGTCAGCCAGTGGGTGGCCTTGGCGCAGGGCGCACACATAGCGGTCTTGCATCAGTTTGATGTGGCGCACCTGCGGGTCGGTGTTCAGGGGCGCGTCAATGGCGAAGTCCAGGCGGCCGGCGGCGAGCTCCTTGGTGGTCTCGCGGCGCTTGCACAGGAAGCTTTCGATCAGCACCGCAGGCGCCAGACGGCGCAGGCGCTGGAACAGCGGCGGCAGGATGACCGCTTCGGTCAGGTCGGTCATGCTGATGCGGAAGGTCTTGTTGGCCTGCTGCGGGTTGAAGATGCGGCTTTCCTGCACCGAGGTACGCAGCAGTGCCAAAGCGTTGCGCACCGGGCCGATGATGTTCTGCGCCATCGGCGTGGGCACCATGCCTTGTGCAGTGCGCACAAACAGCGGGTCGTTGAAGGTTTCGCGCAGCCGCGAAAGGGCATTGGACACCGCTGGCTGGGTAATGCCGACAATCTGCCCGGCGCGGGTCAGGTTGGCTTCGGTGTAGATCGCATCGAACACGATGAACAGGTTGAGGTCGACCTTGCTGAGGTTCATGGGCGCCGCTCTTTGTTGGAATTATTGGCCGATCATATATCGGTTATGAATGTTTATACACGCGGAAAATAGACTAGGTGGATGGGGCTGCGCTGCTCTAGGCTCTGCCCATGTACTCCGAACCGTGAAGGTAGCCCCGATGGATTTCGCCTATTCGCCCAAGGTCCAGGCACTGCGCGAGCGCGTTACTGCGTTCATGGACGCCTACGTGTACCCCGCCGAAGCCGTGTTCGAGCGCCAGGTTGCCGAGGGCGACCGCTGGCAGCCCACGGCAATCATGGAAGAACTCAAGGCCAAGGCCCGCGCCGAAGGGCTGTGGAACCTGTTCTTGCCCGAATCGGAATACGGCGCCGGCCTGAGCAACCTGGAATACGCCCCACTGGCGGAAATCATGGGCCGCTCGCTGCTCGGGCCAGAACCGTTCAACTGCTCGGCGCCGGACACCGGCAACATGGAAGTGCTGGTGCGTTATGGCAGCGAAGCGCAGAAACGCCAGTGGCTGGAGCCGCTGTTACGCGGCGAGATCCGCTCGGCGTTTGCCATGACTGAGCCGGACGTGGCCTCCTCGGACGCGACCAACATGGCAGCCACTGCCGTGCGTGACGGTGACGAATGGGTCATCAATGGCCGCAAGTGGTGGACCTCCGGCGCCTGCGACCCGCGCTGCAAGGTCATGATTTTCATGGGCCTGTCCGACCCTGAAGGGCCACGCCACCAGCAGCATTCGATGGTGCTGGTGCCCACCGATGCGCCGGGCGTGAAGATCGTCCGCCCGTTACCGGTGTTCGGCTATGACGATGCCCCTCATGGCCATGCCGAAGTGCTTTTCGAGAACGTGCGGGTGCCTTATGAAAACGTGCTGCTCGGTGAGGGGCGCGGCTTTGAGATTGCCCAAGGGCGCCTTGGCCCTGGCCGTATCCACCACTGCATGCGCTCGATCGGCATGGCCGAGCGTGCGCTGGAGCTGATGTGCAAACGTTCGGTGGAACGTACTGCATTTGGTCGGCCACTGGCACGGCTGGGCGGCAACGTCGACAAGATCGCCGACTCACGCATGGAAATCGACATGGCCCGGCTGCTGACGCTGAAAGCGGCATACATGATGGACACCGTGGGCAACAAGGTGGCCCGCAGCGAGATCGCGCAGATCAAGGTGGTGGCGCCGAACGTGGCGTTGAAGGTGATCGACCGGGCGATTCAGATTCACGGTGGGGCAGGGGTGAGTGGCGATTTCCCGCTGGCTTACATGTACGCCATGCAGCGCACCCTGCGCCTGGCCGACGGGCCGGATGAAGTGCACCGGGCGGCGATTGGCAAATATGAAATTGGCAAGTATGTGCCGGTGGAGCTGTTGCGTAGCGGGCGCTGAGTCAGCGGCCTGCACCGGCCTCTTCGCGGGTGAACCCGCTCCCACAGTGATCGCGCAAACTCCCGCAATGTGTAGGAAGTATCTGACCATGGGCGTCGGCAAGGACATGCTCGATCAAGGTTTGAAACAGGTCAGTCATACATTGACCAGTATCGAGCAGTTGCACCAGCGAGAGTTCATGCGCCATGGCCACTTGAACAGCCCAGCGTTTTTCGCAGCTTGTAAAAAGGTCAGACTGACCGAGACAGGAGGTTTTGCTGTTGGAACCGCCGGAGCTATGCTTGGCTCCTCAGGAGCAGTCCTCGTATCCGGAACAGTATGTGCCGTGGTTACTATGGGCTCTGCAGGTCTGGCCGGGCCAGTGTGCGGCATAGTGCTGGTGGGTGCCAGCGGTATGGCTGGGGGAGTGCTGGGCGGCAAGCTCGGTGAGTCGGTAGGCGAGGTTATCTACGAGGCGACCAGTGATTGATATTACTGGCTGGCAACCACTTGCCAAATTGGTAATTCTACTAAGTCCTTTTGTTATCGGTATACCTGGGCTAGCTCTTAGTGTTGTCGCGACGTTGACGAAAGATTATGGCGTCGCCTGCTCGGCCATCACGAGCAATCCCTACTTCGAAAGCATTAAGCGTGTATGGGGTTCTGGATCATTTGAGTGGCGCTGGCTGACCCTTTGTACGGTAAGTGGACTAGTTGCATTTCCGTGGTTAGCGCTGCGTATGGGGCAACTGGATGCTGGCGAGTTGAATGCCTTTCCGCAGAAGCTGAAGCGTAAGTTGAAGGTTGCTGCGTGGCTAAGCATGACTGGATTCATCTGGATGGTAGTTGTATGGGCATTATTTAAAATCAAGTAGCCGTATCAGATCCGCATCTGCGGGTCTTCGTCTTTTGGGCTGACTGGACAATCGGCATTTGAAGACTGCTCAGGCGAATGATCCGCGATCGCCGGGTTCTCCCCCCGCGTCTTGACCAACGAAACCACCACCCCACCCAGCAACAACCCGAACGTCACCCCCAACGACAGCAGTGCCGGCACCTTGCCCACCATGCCGTGATAGAAAATCTTGCAACCAATAAAGATAAGCACCAGCGCCAACGCATACTTGAGGTATACAAACCGGTGCATCAACGCCGACAGCGCGAAGTACAACGATCGCAGCCCAAGAATGGCGAAGATGTTCGAGGTGTAGACAATGAATGGATCCTGGGTGATGGCGAAAATCGCGGGCACGCTGTCGACTGCAAACACCAGGTCGGCCAGTTCGATCAGCACCAGCGCCAGAAACAACGGGGTGGCGTAGCGCAGCGCCTTGCTGTGCCCGGGCGGGGTCTGGCGCACGAAGAAGTGCGAGCCGTGGATCTGGTCGGTGACCCGCATGTGCCGGCGCACGAACTTGAGTACCGGGTTGTTGGCCAGGTCAGGGTGGCTGTCTTCTTTCGAAAGCGCCATCTTCACCCCGGTAAACAACAGGAAAGCACCGAAGAGATACAGCACCCAGGCAAAGTTCTGCACCAGCGCGGCGCCTACACCAATCATGATCGCCCGCAGGAATACCACCCCCAGGATGCCCCAGAACAGCACGCGATGCTGGTAACGGCGGGGAATGGCGAAGTAGCTGAAAATCATCGCCATGACAAAGACATTGTCCATCGACAGCGATTGCTCGACCAGGAAACCGGTGTAGAACTCCAGCGCCGATTGCGCGCCTAGCTGGTACCAGACCCCGACGCCGAACAAGACGCCAACGCTGAAGTAGCCCGAGTACAGCAGCAGGCTTTCGCGCATTTCGATTTCCCGGTCGTGGCGGTGCAGCACGCCCAGGTCGAGCACCAGCAAACCGATGACGATGGCAATGAACACCAGCCACAACCAGGTGCTGGTACCGAGTACGGGGGTGGTGAGGAATGCTTGCAGAGCTGTCATGAGCCCCTCCTTGAATGTCGACGTTGCATGGCAACAGTGATCCGACATGGCGGCTTGGCAGCCGTCAGAGGGGCCCGGTATCACATGACTTTGAGCCTAGACCCGATTGCAGGAGATACCGAATGGGGAGCTGTTACATTTCTTTGCCAGGGCCCCTGCATCAATTCAGTACACCCACACCTCAACCCGCCGATTGCGCAGTCGCCCTTGCTCCAGCTCATTGCCGGCCACCGGCAGTTCATCGCCCATGCCCGTCACCTCCAGCAACTCCACGCCATCGCGCGCCAGCTCGCGGCGCACTGCCTGGGCCCGAAGGCGCGAGAGCAGGGCGGCGCGGCCAGGCGTTTCCTTGGGGTCGCCAAACCCTACCAGCACCGCTTTGCTCTGCAGCTTGCCAGCCTGGCGCAGGTACTCGGCCACCCGCTGCACATCACGCAGGGCCTTGTTATCGAGGCTGGCGCTGCCTTCCTGAAAGCGGAAGTTCACACTCAGCCGCTGCGCCTGCTGGGCCAAGGTACGGTAGCGCGGCGGCATGTCTGCCTGGGGCACGACTGGCTGGGCCTTGATCTGCTGCGAAACAAAGCCCTGCTGGGCGACGATGGCCTGGCCGGCCGGGCTCTGGGCAAAGTCGGCCAGGGCTCTGGCCTGTGGCTTGGGGTTGGCCGGCAGGTAGAAGTACAGGCGCCGTGACAGCGGGTAATCTTCGCTGGCCACCAGGGCGCGCTCCGGCAGCATGGCCGGTGCGTCGCCTTCGGCTACCGCCAGCACCTTGGCCCCGTGCACCGCAGCCAGGCTGCTGAAGCCGATGGCCTGGCGGTCGGTGGCCACCTGCGCGGCCAGTTCGTCACTGGACTCGTAACGCAGAGCCTTGGCTGACAGCTCGTTGTGATGGGGCTCCAGCACCAGCGCCTTGAACGTCTCGAAGGTGCCGGAGCGGTCGTCGCGGGCGTACAGGTGAATAGCGCCGCCAGGAATGCCCAATTGCTCCCAGCGTTGGATCTGCCCAGAGAAAATCTGCGCCAGCTGCTGCGTGTTCAATTGTGGTAGCGGGTTGTCGGGGTGGACGATGACCGCGACACCGTCCAGGCCGATCACTTGTTCGGCGCTGGCAGTGCGCAGGTCGCCAAGGGCCCGTAGTAGGCGCACTTCACTGTCGTTGATCGGCCGCGAGGCAGCTGCCAGGTCGGCATCGCCACGGCCGAGGGCGGCGAAGCCGGTGCTGGACCCATGAGCGGCGATGTCGATGCGCACGGTTTGCCCCTGTGCGTCGCGCGCGGTTATCACCAACTCGTTGGCGACCTTGCCCGGCTGCTGCTCGACGACTGTGGCCTGCTGCGCGCGCAGTTGCCCTTTTACCAGGGCAGGGAGCAGCGCTGCGCCGATGGTGTTGGAGCCTTGAACGCGCAGGTGCACAGGCTCGGCCAGGGTGGCCAGCGGTAGCAAAGTGAGCAGCAAGACAAACAGGCGGGGCATGCCGGGTGGCCTATGGCATAGAGATGGCCGGCAGATTACGACAGTGGCGTGATGATAATGTGACAGCCGCTCGGGGAGGGCCTTGCCCTCCCTGTGCGGCGAGTGATGAACTCAATGCGCCCCGGCGGATTTGCTCAGGTCACTCTCGGCCCACTCGGTATAGATGCACGCATCGGCTACCGCCCAACGCACCTTCACGCTGTCACCCGGCTGCATCGGCATGCCCGCAGCCGACAGTGCTTTCACCGTCAGCTCGGTGCCCCCTGCAGTCACCACATGGCAGGTCTGGCTTTCACCCAGGAACAGCACTTCGCCAACCTTGGCACTCACCTCGTTCCAGCCCGCCGGCAGTGGTTCGCGGGCGGCCTGTTCGACGGTCAGGGCCAGGGCTTTTTCCGGGCGCACCATGATCAGCGCATCCTGCGCAGCGGCCAGGCCCGGGGTCAGGCGGATGGCCACCGGCTGGCCTTCGAAGCTGCCTGCGCCGTTGCTGCTGGCTTTGATGCGCAAGAAGTTGGAGTTGCCCAGGAACGAGGCGACAAAGGCATTCGGCGGGTTTTGGTACAGGTCGTAACCGGTGCCCAGGCCGACGATCTTGCCATGGCTGAAGATGGCGATGCGCTGGGACAGGCGCATGGCTTCCTCTTGGTCATGGGTGACGTAGACGATGGTGATACCCAGCCGACGGTGCAACTGGCGCAGCTCGTCCTGCAGGTCTTCGCGCAGCTTCTTGTCCAGTGCGCCGAGCGGTTCGTCCATCAGCAGAATGCGTGGCTCGTACACCAGTGCCCGGGCAATCGCCACGCGCTGCTGTTGCCCGCCGGACATCTGCGACGGCTTGCGGTGGGCGAACTGCTCCAGCTGTACCAGCTTGAGCATGGCGTCGACCTGTTTTTGGGTCTCGCTGGTGCTGAGCTTGCGGATGGCCAGGGGGAACGCGATGTTGTCGCGCACGTTGAGGTGCGGGAACAGCGAGTAACGCTGGAACACCATGCCGATGTCACGTTTGTGCGGCGGTACATTCACCAGCGACTGGCCATCCACCAGGATCTCGCCACTGCTGGGTGTTTCGAAGCCGGCCAGCATCGACAGGGTCGTGGATTTGCCCGAGCCGCTGGACCCGAGGAAGGTCAGGAACTCGCCGTCCTGGATTTCCAGATCAAGGTTGTCCACGGCGGTGAAGTCACCGTAGTGCTTGTTCAGGCCGCGCAGGCTGACCAGGGTCTTGCCTGGCGCGTTGTCTTTGATCACTGCACTCATTGTTGTTTTCTCCGCGCGCTCAGGCGTTTGTTTCGGTGCGCCGGCGCAAGGCGGCGGCAATGAACATGACAAGCAGCGACAGGCCGATCAGCAGGGTCGAGGCCACGGCGATGACCGGGCTGAGGTCCTGGCGCAGGGTGGTCCACATTTTCACCGGCAGGGTCTGCAGGTCGGGGCTGGCCATCATCACGCTCAGCACCACCTCATCCCACGACACCAGGAAGGCGAACAGGCCACCGGCGATCATCCCCGGGCGAATGGCCGGGAAGGTGACCTTGAAAATAGCCTGCAGGCGCGAGGCACCGCAGATCACCGCGGCATCTTCGATCGACTGGTCGAACAGCTTCAGCGAGTTGATGATCGAGATGATGGTGAAGGGCAGGGCGACGATCACGTGGCTGACCACGAAGGCGAACAGCGTGCCGGTGTAGCCGAGCTTGAGAAACAGTGCGTACACCGCCACGGCGATGATCACCAGCGGCACGATCATCGGCATGGTGAACAGCCCGTACAGCAGCTCGCGGCCCGGGAAGCGGCCACGCACCAGGGCGAATGCGCTGGGCAGGCCCAGCAGCACGGCGGCGACGGTGGTCAGCACGGCCACCTTGAGGCTGGCCAGCGCGGCGTCCATCCACTCCGGGTTGGAGAAGAACTGGCCGTACCACTTGAAGGTCCAGCCCGGGGGCGGAAATACCAGCCACTGGGACGAGCCGAACGACAGCAACACGATGAACACCACCGGTAGCAGCAGGAAGGCCGCGATGACCCCGGTGGTCAGGTACAGGCCCGTACGCAGCGGGCGGCCCATGGCATTGGGAGACAGGAGCATGGCGGTTTACCTCGCGTTGCCGACCGGGGATTCCGGCTGCAGCTTCAGGTACAGGTAGAAGAGCACCAGGGTGATCGCCACCAGCAATGCCGCAGCGGCGCTGGCCAAGCCCCAGTTGAGGAACGACTGCACCTGCTGGATGATGAATTCGGGCAGCATCATGTTCTGCGCCCCGCCCAGCAGCGCAGGGGTAACGTAGTAGCCCAGCGACATCACGAACACCATCAGCGCCCCGGAGAACAGCCCCGAACGGCACAGCGGCAGGAACACCTTCCAGAAGTTGGTCCACGGGCTGGCGCCGCAGATGGAACCGGCCTGCAGCACCATCGGGTCGATGGCGTGCATGGTGGCCTGCAGCGGCAGCACGATGAACGGGATCATGATGTAGCTCATGCCGATTACCACGCCCGTGAGGTTATGCACCATTTCCAGCGGGGTATCGATGATACCCATGGCCATCAACGCCTTGTTGATCACCCCCGAGCTTTGCAGCAACACCAGCCACGAGTAGGTGCGCGCCAGCAGGCTGGTCCACATCGACAGCAGCACGATGTTCAGCAGCCAGCGGCCCCAGCCCTTGGGCACCAGGGTGATCGCCCAAGCCAGCGGGAAGCCCAGCAGCACGCTGATCAGGGTGACTACGCCAGCTACCGAGAAGGTGTTGAACAGCACCCGTGCGTAGGCTGAGTTGGCAAACAGCTGCTCGTAGTTGCCCAGCCCCGGCGTTGGCTCCAGCACGCCACGCAGCAACAGGCCGACCAGCGGTGCGAAGAAGAACAAGCCAAGAAACAGCAGGGCCGGCAGCAGGTTGCGGCTGCCTTTCCAGCGTTGGCTCAGGCTGGTGCGGCGAGGGGCCGTCCCAGGGGCGCCGGTGCCCGTGGGGGCACCTTGCGCGTTATGCAGGGCGTTGATGGCGACTTTCATTTGACCAACCACTCATTCCAGCGGGCCGCGATGGCCTGACCGTTTTTAGCCCAGTAGGCGAAGTCGAGGGTGACCTGGTCCTGGGCGTAGGCAGTGGGCAGGTTTGGCGCAAGGTCTTTGTCCAGCTTGGCCACGCTGTCGACGTTCACCGGGGCGTAGGCGGTCTTGTTGGCGAACTCGGCCTGGCCTTCGGCGCTGCTGGCGTTGGCCAGGAACTTCATGGCCGCCTCCTTGTTCTTGGCACCTTTGGGGATGACCAGGAAATCGGCCATGACCAGATTCTGCTTCCAGCTCACGCCCACGGGAGCGCCGTCTTGCTGCAGGGCGTAGACACGGCCGTTCCAGAACTGCCCGAGGGAAGCTTCACCCGAAGCCAGCAGCTGCTGCGACTGGGCCCCACCGCCCCACCAGACGATGTCTTTCTTGATGGTGTCGAGCTTCTTGAAGGCGCGGTCCAGGTCCAACGGGTACAGCTTGTCCGGCGCTACGCCGTCGGCCAGCAGGGCCAGTTCAAGCACGCCGGGGCTGGGCCATTTGTACAGGGCGCGTTTGCCAGGGTAGGTCTTGGTGTCGAACAGTGCGGTCCAGTCCACCGGCTTGTTGGCACCGAGCTTGCCTTCGTTGTAGCCCAGTACGAAGGAGAAGAAGAACGAGCCGACGCCGTGGTCGGACACGAAGCGCGGGTCGATCTTGTCGCGCTTGATCTGGTTGAAGTCGAGGGGTTCGAGCAGGCCTTCGCTGGCGGCGCGCAGGGCAAAGTCGGCTTCGACATCCACCACGTCCCATTGCACGTTGCCGCTTTCGACCATGGCCTTGAGCTTGCCGTAGTCGGTGGGGCCGTCCTGCACGACCTTGATATCGGTGGCTTTGGTGAAGGGTACGGCCCACGCTTCTTTCTGGGCGTCCTGGGTGGTCCCGCCCCAGCTGACGAAGTTGAGGCTGTCAGCGGCTTGGGCGGCTTGACATGCCAGGGTCAGCAGGCTGGCGGACAGCACTGCGGTTACACGTTTGCTCAACAGCATGGTTACGCCCTCGTTGCTTTTGTTATTCGAGGCGGGGCTTGTGGTGCGCCCGCCAACAGTGTTCGGGGAGCAGCTAAAACAAAGTGTCTGGGTGGCCGTTTTTAATTGTAGGTGCCGGCCTGCAGATTTAAGGTCTACGGGATATCATATTATGGTATTCCAAACTTTTGGCAAGGGGTATGAGGCGACCGGCCATCACCCTGCCCTCAGGTTTGGTTGCCGGGGCGTTGTGGGAGCGGCCTTGTGTCGCGAATGGGCCGCAAAGCGGCCCCAGGATTTCAGAGCTGACCGAAAGATTGCAGGGGCCGCTCTGCGGCCCATTCGCGACACAAGGCCGCTCCCACAAGGCCGGCGTCGCAGGGAGGGCGGAGGTCAGCCCGGCATTACGGGCTCGAACGCAATGCTCTGCACCACCTCCAGCTCATATCCCGCCAGGCCGGCGTACTTCAGCGGTGGCCCCAGGTGACGCAGCTTGCCCACGCCCAGGTCCTGCAGAATCTGCGCCCCGGTGCCCACTTCGGAGTACACCTTCGACTGCCCACGCTGATAAGGCCTTACCGGCTGGGTCAGCTGCGGTACACGCTCCAGCAGCGCCTGGGAGGATTCATGGTTGGCCAGGATCACCACCACGCCAGCACCTTCATCGGCCACCTTCTGCAGCGCTGCCCACAGCGTCCAATTGGGCGGGCCTGCGTATTCGGCACCGACCAGGTCGCGCAGCGGGTCGATCACGTGCACCCGCACCAGGGTCGGTTGCTCGCGACGGATGTCGCCCATGACCATGGCCATGTGCACACCGCCTTCAATGCGGTCCTCATAGGTGACCAGGCGGAAGGTGCCGTGCACGGTCGGCAGCTCGCGCTCGCCGATGCGCTTGATGGTCTGCTCGGTGCTCAGGCGGTAGTGAATGAGGTCGGCGATGGTGCCGATCTTGATGCCATGCCGGGCGGCAAACACTTCAAGGTCAGGGCGGCGGGCCATGGTGCCGTCGTCATTCAGCACTTCAACAATGACCGACGCCGGGCTGAAGCCAGCCAGGCGCGCCAGGTCGCAGCCGGCCTCGGTGTGGCCGGCGCGGGTCAGCACGCCGCCTTCGCGTGCGCGCAGGGGGAAAATGTGGCCGGGTTGTACCAGGTCTTCGGGGCGGGCGGTGGGGGCCATGGCCGCTGCCACGGTGCGCGCCCGGTCGGCGGCGGAAATGCCGGTGGTGACGCCGGTGGCCGCCTCGATCGACACGGTGAACGCCGTGCTAAAAGCGCTGCCGTTGGCCGGTACCATCTGCTCCAGGCCCAGGCGCTGGCAGTGTTCGTCGGTCAGGGTCAGGCAGATCAGGCCACGCGCTTCGCGGGCCATGAAGTTGATGGCCTGGGCGTCGCAACGCTCGGCAGCGATCAGCAGGTCGCCTTCGTTCTCTCGGTCCTCGTCATCCACCAGCAGGACCATCTTGCCTTGCCGGTAGTCCTCTAGAAGTTCCTCGATGGTGTTGAATGCCATGTTGCACGCTCACTGTGGTGGGGTGATTATTATGGTATACCATCATACACAAATATCGTCGTTTCAGGAGAGCAGCGCATGAAGGCCTATTGGATCGCCCACGTGGACGTAACCAACCCCGAGCAATACCAGCAGTACACCCAACGCGCTCCGGCAGCCTTCAAGGCATTCGGCGGCCGCTTCCTGGCACGTGGCGGGCGCAGTGAAGCGATGGAAGGGCGGCCAACCCCGCAGCGTAGCGTGGTGATCGAGTTTGATTCGTACGAGCAGGCCGTGGCGTGTTACCGGTCCGCGCTGTACCAGGAGGCGTGCAGCCATCGCCAGGGGGTGGCGAAGGCTGAAGTGATCATTGTCGAAGGGTTTGAACCCTGATGTTGGGCTGATGGCACTTTCGCGGGTAAACCCGCTTGTGTCTTGGAGAAGGAATAGAATCTGAAGTGAGAGCGGTGAATGGCAAGCTGATAGCCCGAGGTGCCCAGAGCACGTGTGGGAGCAAAAGCTGCCATTCACCGTTCCACTTTGGCGAGAGCCCGAACAGTTGGATGAGGGCCGTAATCTCGAATCACAAGCGTGGGCCAAACGCCGAAAATCGTGCGGCGAACACGCTGCAGGCCTCACCGCGTATCAACCCACCAACGCACCCAGCTCAATCAAACCGCCATCGAATTCATCCATGGCATCCAGCATCGCTGCCCGCATGTACACCCGTGACGCCCGATCAAACAGCAACTGTAATGTTGGCCGCTCATCGCTGCCCACATTCACCACAATCACATTGATGCGTGCCACCGAAGTCTGCGCCACCGCCCCGGCCGGAAACGCCTCGGCACGCAAGTCCACTGCGCACAACTTGGCCATCACCGCACTGCCAAGGGCTCCAGACAGCTGCAGCCAGGCATGGCTGTCCTGGCGCGGCAGCAAGTAGTTACGCTGGGCATCCTGCACCCACTCGGCCTCTGCGCCAGCCACCCGTGCGCCTTTGTCGGCCAGGCTGCCCAGCAGCAGGTACTCGGTCTGCGACAACCGCGCTACCCAGCCGCCGTCGTCCTGGCGCACGGCCTGGTTCGGCTGCGGCGGCAAACAGTAGCCGCGCTGCTGCAGGTAGGCGGCGGTGTCACCCCCGCGAAACCCGACCCGTGCCACATCGGTCAGGTCGGTCAACGCGCAGGTGTGCCGCCACTCGGCCCGCGGGCTGTGAGGGAGAAACGCTTCGGCTTGCAAACGGGTCATGGCTCAGAGCTCCTGGCGCTGGTTGTCGGGATCGTGGAACGGCAGTTGCACCACCTTGGCCTGCACCATCGCGCCGCCCTGCACGCGGATCGGGATGTGCATGCCTGGGGTGGCCTGGTGGGCACCGGCATAGGCCAGGCCGATGATCTGCCCTACGGTTTGCGAGTATTCGCAGGAAGTGACGTTGCCGCTGATGTCCGGCCCGTCCAGCACCAGGTGCCCCTCCAGTGGTTGCGGGCTGCCCTTCGGCAGGGTGAAACCGACCAGCTTGCGCTTGAGCGGCTGCGCCTCAAGGATTTCGATGGAGCGCTTGCCGACGAAGAACGGCTTCTTGCGGCCGATGGCCCATTGCATGTCGATCTCTGCCGGGTGGGTCATGCCGTCGGTATCCTGGCTGATGATCACATGGCCTTTTTCCAGGCGTAGCAGGCGCTGGGTCTCGACGCCGAAAGGGCGAATACCCAGGCCTGCACCGGCTTGCATCAGTTCGTCCCACAGGCGCTCGGCATGGCGCGCCGGCACATGCACTTCGTAGCCCAGCTCACCGACGAAGCCGACCCGCAGGATGCGTGCGGGGATGCCCGCTACATTGCCCAGGCGTACGCCGAGGTAGGGGAAGGCTTCGGCCGACAGGTCCACGTCAGCGCACACCTTGGCCAGCACCTGGCGTGACAGTGGCCCGGCCAGGTTTACCGCGGCCAGGGCGGCGGTGACGTTGGTGATGTCCACGTCCAGGCGCCACTGCGCGTTCCACTTCAGCATCTGTTGATAGATGCGGTCCACGCCGCTGGTGGTGGCGGTGACATAGAAGTGTTGCTCGCCCAGGCGTGCGCAGACGCCGTCGTCGATCACCACGCCCTGTTCGTTGGTCATCAGCGCGTAGCGGGTGCGGCCGACAGGCAGCTTGGCAAAGCCGAAGGTGTAGACGCGCTCCAGCAGTTCTGCGGCGTCTGGGCCGCGCACGTCCAGGCCGCCCAAGGTAGACACGTCGATCAGGCCGACTTTTTCGCGCACATGGCGGGCTTCTTCCTGCATGCAGCGCTCACGTTCCTCGGGCTTGCCGTAGTAGGCCGGGCGTTGCCAGGTGCCGGCAGGCATCATTTTCGCCCCGGCTTGCAAGTGGCGGCGGTGCATTGGCGTTTGCCGGTAAGGGTCGAAGGCACGGCCGGCGACATGCGCCAGCTTTTCTGCCTGGAACGGTGGGCGGGCAGTAGTCACCCCGGTCTCGCTGATGCTGCGGCCGGTCGCCTGCGCTACCAGGCGTGCGGTGGGCAGCGCCGAGTGGCGGCCTTGGGACGGGCCCATGCCGACCGTGGAAAAGCGCTTGACCAACTGCACGTCGCGATAGCCGCTGCGGGTGGCGTTGACGATGTCGCGCACCTGCAGGTCTTCGTCGAAGTCGACGAAATCCTTGCCCTTGGGGTGCGCAAAGATTGGCCAGGGGAAATTGACCTTGGCTTCGGCGCTGAACACCGATTGTGGTGGCGCTTGCAGGCCCAGCGCTGCCACTGCATCGGCAGCCCCGCGCGTGGCATCGGCCAGCACGTTGGTCAGCGCGTGACGGCCGTTCACCGAGCCGGCGATGCCCAACCCGGCTGGCAGGTCGCTGATGGTGAACTCGTCGCGGTTGACGTCATAGGCCAACTTGCCACCGGCCTGGCACAGCAGTTGGTATACCGGCATGTAGCCCGCCGACATGCACAGCAGGTCGCAAGCCAGGCGCAGGCCATGAGGGCCGACCTTGCCCTGGCCGGTGATCGGGCGAATGTCCACGCCGTTGACATGACGCATACCCGCTTCGTGCAGTGCTTCGTACACCGTGCTGCCCAGGTACACGGGGATATCGCGGCGCTTCAGTTCGGCGGCCAGTGCGGCATCGGCCGGCGCAGCGCGCATATCGACCACTGCGGCCACGGCCACGCCTTGCTCCTGCAAGTCGAGGGCGGCCAGATAGCCGTCATCGTGGCCGGTGAGGATCACCGCGCGCTGGCCGGGCTTGACCGCATACAGCTTCATCAGCCGCTGGGCAGCGCTGGTCAGCATCACGCCCGGCAGGTCGTTATTGCGAAACACCACCGGCTGGTCGAACGAACCGGCTGCCACCAGGCAACGGCTGGCACGCACCTTGTACAAGCGTGCGTGCTGGATCACTGGCAAGTAGTTGTCGGTGAACCAGCCGTTGCAGGTGGCATCCAGCAGTACCTGGATGTTCGGGTGGACCTCGATGGCGGCCAACAGCTCCTGGCGCAGGCTGGCGGCGCGGGTGCCGGCGATGTCGAAGCGGGCGTAGGTGAGCGAGCCGCCCAGTACCGGCTGTTGTTCGATGAGCAGCACCTTGGCCCCGGCATTGGCCGCGTCCAGCGCGGCGCGCAGGCCGGCGGGGCCGCCGCCGATGACCGCCACATCGACGAACAGATAGGCTTTGTCGTAGTACTGCGGCTTGAAGCCAAGGTCGAGCACGCCCAGGCCGGCCTTTTTGCGAATCAGCGGTTCCCACACTTTCCACATGCCCTTGGGCTTGTAGAACGAGCGGTAGTAGAAGCCCACCGGCATGAAGCGTGAAAACTTGCCCAGACAGGCGTCGCGGTCATGCTCCAGGCTGCCGTTGAAGTTCTGCCCTGTGACCACCTGGCCCTCGCATGCGGCCTCCAGGTCGGCCAGCACGTTGGGTTCGTCAGGCAACTGCACCAGGGTGTTGGCATCCTGCCCGGCCATGCTCAGCGGGCCGCGTGGGCGATGGTATTTGAACGAACGCGACAGCAGCCAGCGGCCGTTACCGAGCAGGGCGCTGGCAATGGTGTCACCGGCAAAGCCCTGGCAGGCCTGGCCATCGAACTGGAAGCGCAGGGGCCGCTCGCGGTCGATCAGCAGGCCCATGGGCGCAGGGAGGCGGGTGTGGCTGTTCATCCGGCGATCTCCGGTGTGGCAACGGGGGTGAAATCGACACGGCGGTCGAACAGTGCTTTCGGGTCGAAGGTGCGCAGCACCTGGTCACTCACCGTGTGGCGCTCGGCCAGAAACCAGTAGCTGGAGGCGTTGTGCAGCCACCACTCGGTCACCACCCCGGCCAGGTTGTCGCTGTTGAACACGTAGTCTGCCCACTCGGCATCGCTGCAGCGGGCCGGGTCGGGCATGTGCTTGAATTCGCCGCCGTAGGTGAACTCGCTGATGTTGCGCGGGCCGTTCAAGGGGCAGGTCAGGATCTTCATTGTCGTTGCTCCTAGTGGCTGGCCGCAGTGGCGCCCATTTCGTTGACTTGCTGGAAGCGGCTGAAGCGCTCCAGGGCGAAGGGGGCGATCATTTCGGGCACTTTGCCGCCGCTGGCCACCAGCTCGGCCATGGTCTTTCCGCAAATTGGCGTGGCCTTGAAGCCCCAGGTGCCCCAGCCGGCGTCCAGGTAGTAGTTGTGCACCGGCGACAGGCCCATGATCGGGCTGTAGTCCGGGGTCATGTCGGTCATCCCGGCCCACTGGCGCATCAGCTTGGCGTTGGCCATGAACGGGAACATCTCGATGGCGTGGGCCAGCAGGCTTTCCTTGAGATCCAGTGTGGAGCGCGTGTTGTACAGCGGGTAGGGGTCGGAGCCGCCGCCAAAGACGATCTCGCCACGGCTGGTCTGCTGCACATAACAGTGCAGTGCCGACGAACTGACCAGCGGATCGAGGAACGGCTTGAACGGCTGCGTGACCATGGCCTGGAGCGGGTAGGTGTGAATCGGCGCACGTATGCCAGCCTTGGCCATCAGCAGCGAACTGGCGCCGGCCACGGCCTGGACCACGCAGCCGCACTGTACGGTGCCACGGTTGGTCTTGACCGCTTCGATGCGGCCATTGCGAATCAGCAGGTCCTGCACTTCGGTCAGCGGGTGGATTTCCACGCCACGCTTGGCTGCCTGCTTGGCGTAGCCCCAGGCGACTGCGTCATGGCGCGCGGTGGCGCCGTCGATGTGCCAAAGGCCAGCGAGCACCGGCAGGTGGCCGGGGTCGAGGTTAAGGCTGGGCACCAGTTCACGAATCTGCTGGCGGTCGATCATTTCGGTGCGCCCGCCGAAGTGCTTGTTGACTTCGGCCCGCTGGCGGAAGGCGCGCACGGTGGCATCGGTGTGCGCCAGGGTGAGCTGGCCGCGCTCGGAATACATGATGTTGAAGTCGAACTCGTTCGACAGGTTCTGGAACATGCGCACCGATTCTGCGTAAAAGCGCACACCTTCGCTGGTGAGGTAGTTGGAGCGGATAACCGCGGTGTTGCGTGCGGTATTGCCACCGCCCAGGTAGGCCTTTTCCAGCACAGCGACGTTGGTCACGCCATGGTACCTGGCGAGGTAGTAGGCGATGGCCAGGCCATGGCCGCCGGCGCCAATGATCACCACGTCATAGCGTGGCTTGAGTTCGCACGGTGGCGGCAGGTCGACCTCCACCGGGTAGTCGGCACTCAGGCCGTATTTCAGCAGGGCGAAAGGCATCAGGTGCGCTCCTGGTGGGCGGCCTGTTGTTGCAGGTCGAGGGCGAGCAGGGTGTTTTTCATCAGGTAGGCGATGGTCATCGGGCCGACGCCGCCGGGCACCGGAGTAATGCCGGCGACCTGGGGCAGGGCAGCGGCGAAGTCGACATCACCGACCAGGCGGCTGTGGCCGCCGTCATCGACGCGGTTGATGCCGACGTCGATCACCACCGCGCCGGGCTTGAGCCAGTCGGCACCGATCAGCCGTGGCTGGCCCACTGCCGCCACCAGGATGTCGGCCTGGCGGCAAAGCGCTGGCAGGTCGCGGCTGTGCGAGTGCACCACGGTCACCGTACAGTCGGCCTGCAGCAGCAGGGCAGCCATGGGTTTGCCGACAATGTTCGAGCGGCCGACCACCACCGCATGCTTGCCGCGCAGCTCGCCACAGGCGTCGCGCAGCAGGCGCATGCAAGCGCTGGGGGTGCACGGGGTGAGCACATCGCGGCCTTGGGCCAGGCCACCAACGTTCTCGCTGTGGAAGCCGTCCACGTCCTTGAACGGGCTGATGGCTTGCAATACACGGTGCTCGTCGATGTGCCCGGGCAACGGCAGTTGCACGAGGATGCCGTTTACCTCCGGGTCGCGGTTCAGGCGGTCGATCAAGGTCAGCAGGTGGGCCTGGGTGGTGTCGGCGTGCAGGCGATGTTCCAGCGAGCGGATGCCCACCTCTTCGGCGCGCAGCACTTTGTTGCGTACGTACACGTGGCTGGCGGCATCGGCGCCCACCAGCACCACGGCCAGGCCGGGTTGCACGCCGCCCTGGCGCAGTTCCAGCACCTGCTCGCGCACTTCGGCCAGCACCCGCGCGGCGGTGGCCTTGCCGTCGATCAGCTTGACGCTGAGAAGGGCGCTCATTTGAAGATCACCGTGCGGTCGTGGTTAAGGAACACCCGGTGTTCCAGGTGGTATTTCACGGCGCGGGACAGGGCGATGGTCTCGGTGTCGCGGCCGATGGCCACCAGATCGTCCGGTGCGTAGGCGTGGTCCACGCGCTGCACTTCCTGCTCGATGATCGGGCCCTCGTCCAGGTCGCTGGTCACGTAGTGGGCGGTGGCGCCGATCAGTTTGACCCCGCGCTGATAGGCCTGGTGGTAGGGCTTGGCACCTTTGAAACCGGGCAGGAACGAGTGATGGATGTTGATCGCCCGCCCCGACAGCTGCCGGCACAGGTCATCGGAGAGGATTTGCATGTAGCGCGCCAGCACCACCAGTTCGGTGCCAGTGTCCTCGACGATGCGCAGCAGCGCGGCTTCCTGTTCGGCCTTGGTGTCTTTGGTCACCGGCAGGTAGACGAAGCGGATACCCTGGCGCTCGGCCATCGGGCGCAGGTCCAGGTGGTTGGAGACCACAGCGGTAATGTGCATGTCCAGCTCGCCCTTGGCGTGGCGGTACAGCAGGTCGGACAGGCAGTGGTCGAACTTGCTCACCATCAGCAGCACGCGCATCGGCCGGGCGCTACTGTGCAGGCTCCACTGCATGCCGAAGCGCTGGGCCACGTCGGTAAAGCCTGCCTCCAGTTGCGGCGTATCACCACGGATACCGGTGTTGAAGCGAAACACCGCGCGCATGAAGAAGCGCCCATTGTCCTCGTCGTCGAACTGCGCCATCTCGCTGATGTAGCAACCGTGCTCGGCCAGGTAGGTGGTCACTGCGGCGACGATGCCGGACACGGCCGGGCAACTGACGCGCAGGATGAAGTGATCGGGAGCGGGGTGCATGTCGGGTAGGCCTCGTGATGGAGTGGGGCAGGTCGGGCACAAGGGCAAAAAAAGCTTCGCAAGGGGCAAAGTGGTGTTTCTTCGTGGGAATATAAATTTCCTTTTGGCGATTTATAGGCGAAATGAGGGCTAGCGGTCTAGCGGTTTGTGAAATTTTTTATCCTGACAGGAAAGTTTTTTCGAGGCCTTTGCCGGGCTATGCTTGCTCCATGACACCACCCCCTCTGCGCCAACCTTGCCCTCCTGGTGCCTGCGACTGCGGCCGTGAACACTTGGTCGATCACCCGCAGGCGGCCCAGCGCATCCTCCTGCTGACCCGACAGGAAGAAAAGCGCCTGCTTGAACGCCTGGAAAACCTCAAGGACTTCGAGGACCTGCAACGCCTGCAGCAACGCCTGTACGAAAACCTCGGCATCCGCGTGCACATTGCCCCCGGCTACAACGAAGTGCGGACCATGCGCGGTATCGTCATTGAACTGGATGACCAGCCGGGTCTGTGCCGCAAGACCCGGCAGTCGATCCCGGCGGCAATTCGCCGCGGGCTGGAGCGCAACCCGCAGGTAGCCTTCCGTCTGCTCGATACCCACGACCTGCTGCGTGATGCCTGACCTTTGATTTGTGCACCGCTCCCACATGGGGCGCGCCAGTTGCTCTAATTTTTTCACCGCGTGCTACGTCTACTTGAAAGCCCCCTGCACCAGGCGTGCAGCGGCACTCATCATTCAAGGAGACAGGCAATGACTTCCGTTTTCGACCGCGACGATATCCAGTTCCAGGTAGTGGTCAACCACGAAGAGCAATACTCGATCTGGCCAGATTACAAAGCCATCCCCAACGGCTGGCGTGCCGTCGGCAAGAGCGGCTTGAAGAAGGAATGCCTGGCCTACATCGACGAGGTGTGGACCGACATGCGCCCGCTGAGCCTGCGTCAGAAAATGGCCGAAGCCGCCCAGTGACCGCGCTGAACCTGCTGTGCCTGCCGTACTCCGGGGCCAGCGCCATGGTCTACAACCGCTGGCGGCGCAAACTGCCCGCCTGGTTGCAAGTGCGCCCGGTGGAGCTGCCCGGGCGCGGCGCACGCATGGCCGAGCCGCTGCACACCGACATGCAAGTGCTGGCCCGGCAACTGGCCAGCGAGCAGCGCCTGGCGACGAGCGCCCCTTATGCGTTGCTCGGCCACAGCCTGGGTGCATTGCTGGCCTTCGAGCTGGCGCATGAGCTGCAGGCGCTGGGCTGCCCCGCGCCATTGGCCCTGTTTGCCTGCGGTACGGCGGCACCCTCCCGGCGCGAAGACTACGACGGCAAGAACTGGCGCGAGCCCAAGAGCGACGCCGAGCTGATCCGCGAGTTGCGTGAACTCCAGGGTACCCCTGAGGAAGTGCTGGCCAACGCCGAGTTGATGAGCCTGACCCTGCCTACCCTGCGCGCCGATTTTCTGCTTTGCGGCACTTACGCCTACCGCCAGCGGGCGGCGTTGCAGTGCCCGCTGCACGTGCTGGGCGGGGCGGATGACCGGGCCAGCGACGAGCAATTGCAGGCCTGGCGCCAGGAAACCCAAGCCGAGTTCTCGCTGCAGATGTTTCCCGGTGGCCACTTCTTCATCCATGAGCAGGAGGACCACGTGCTTGGCGCGCTCACGGCTTCACTGGAACCGCTTCGGCTTTCTGCCTGATTGACGTCACCGCTTGCCTGGGGGAGGCTAGGCCTTTTCCCAGGCAAGGGGCGGACAATGCTGATCGATCCACACAAGGCCACGCTGCTGGTCGTCGACATCCAGGAAAAACTCATCGACGCCATGAGCGACCCTGAGGGTACTCGGGCACGGGCACGCTGGTTGTTGGCGGCGACCGCCGAGCTGGAGCTTCCGACGGTGATTTCCGAACAGTATCCCAAGGGCCTGGGGCATACCTTGGCGCCACTGCTGGCCGCAGCACCGGCAGCCGAAGTGGTGGAGAAAAGCCATTTTTCCTGTGTGGCTGCCGGTTGCCTGCCGGCGAGCCTGATGGCGCGTGAGCAGGTGATCGTGTGTGGTATGGAAACCCATGTCTGCGTGCTGCAGACGGTGCTTGGCCTGCTGGCCTTGGGCAAGCAAGTGTTCGTGGTCGAGGATGCCTGCGACAGCCGTACCGCTGCCAGCAAGGCGGCGGGCCTGGCGCGCATGCGTGAGGCCGGGGCGCAGGTGGTGACCCGCGAGATGGTGTTGTTCGAATTGATGGGCAGCGCCGGCCACCCGCTGTTTCGCCACATCAGCAAAACCTACCTGGTCGGTGAACAGCCCTGAACGGCCGGTTACTGGCTGCCGGGTTGATGGCGCTGGCGCTGCTGCAAGGCTGTGCCGGGCGCCGTGAAGAAGCGCCCGAGGCGGACCCGGCCAAAGTCCGCGCCCAGCTGTTGCGGTTGCTGCCTGCGCAGGCCAAGGACCGCGAAGGCTGGGCCAAGGACATCCAAGTGGCGTTCGAGGCCCAGCGTATTACGCCGAGCAAAAGCAATTTGTGCGCTGTATTGGCGGTGACCGAGCAGGAATCCACGTTCACTGCCGACCCGCAGGTGCCCAACCTGGGGCGTATCGCCCGCGAGGAAATCGACCGCCGTGCCGGGCGCTTGCATATCCCCAGGCTACTGGTTGACGGTGCGCTCAAGGCGCCCTCCGGTAACGGCCAGAGCTACCAGCAGCGTTTGCAGGCGGTGCGCAGCGAGAAGCAACTGAGCGAGCTTTACGACGAGGTCATCGCCCGTGTACCGCTGGGCAAGACCTTGCTGGACGGGCTGAACCCGGTGCGCACCGGCGGGCCGATGCAGGTCAGCATCGACTTCGCCGAAAAGCATGCGCAGGCGTATCCCTACAGCCATGACGGCACGATTCGCCAGGAGGTGTTCACGCGGCGCGGCGGCATGTACTTCGGCATCGCCCACCTGTTGGGCTACCCCGCCAGTTACGAACGCCAGCTCTACCGTTTTGCCGATTTCAACGCGGGCTGGTACGCCAGCCGCAACGCGGCGTTCCAGGCCGCATTGGGCAAGGCGACCGGCGTGCCGCTTGCCTTGGACGGCGACCTGATTGCACCGGGGGCGATCATGCCAGGTGCCACCGAGCAAGCCGCAAGAAAGCTGGGGGCGAAGCTGGGGCTGCGTAACCCGCAGATTCGCAGCCAGCTGGAAGAGGGCGACAGCCTGGCGTTCGAGGACAGCAAGTTGTACAGCGGGGTGTTTGCCCTGGCAGATGCCAAGGCCGGTAAACCTGTGCCGCGGGCGGTATTGCCGGGGATCGAACTGAAGAGCCCCAAGATCACCCGCAAGTTGACCACGGCGTGGTTTGCCGGGCGGGTGGACGAGCGCTATCAGCGGTGCATGAAGCGTTAACTTTTCAGCTGACGCGATCCATTGTGGGAGCGACCTTGCGTCGCGAAAGGGCCGCATAGCGGCCCCAGGGTTTCTGCGTTGATACAAAAATTGCGGGGCTGCTGTGCAGCCCTTTCGCGACGCAAGGCCGCTCCCACATTGACCACATCGGCCTGCTCGATCAGCTTTCGCCCAATGCCCCAACCACCTGGTCGACACTGGTCTTGAGCCCTGCAAACGCATCGTCAGGGTCACTCTCCACCACCACCAGCTTCGCCCCGGCGGCCTTGATCGCTTCGGCTACTGCGGCCTCCGGCTGGCGGTGGTCCAGCACCAGTGCTACATCCTGCGCTTTGAGGTTCTCCTCCAGCGCCTTGAGCGCGGCAGCATCCCATTCGGTCGGCAGCGGTTGCTCCACCACATCCAGGTTCAACCCGCTGGCCAGGTAACCCAACCGCTCGGACAGGCTCACCACCGTCAGGTTGTCGACCTTGGCCAGGCGTGTCTGGCTGCTGGCAGAAAGCTCCAGCAGCTGGCGCTTGAGCCCCGCCAGGTTGCCCTGGATCTTCGCTTTGTCACCCGGGGCCAGGCGCTCCAGGTCATTGGCCACCACATCGGCCATACGCCCGAGGTTGGTCGGGTTGAGCCAAGGGTAGGCGCCATAGGCATCATCACCGGAGACTGCAATCCCTGGCAGCGCACCATCCACCGGCCGTGCGGCATCGATTTCGACGATGCGGATGTTGCTGCGCCGGGCCATCGGGTACAGCGGGTCGTCACGCCAGATCGAACGCACACCGATTACCGCGTCGGCCTGTTGTGCGGCTTTTTCCAGGCTGGCGCCACCGCGCCCGCTGAAGTACGACGGCTGCCGGCTGGCCGGCAGGTTGGCCGGCGCCGCACGTTTTAGCTGTACCGCAGTGCCGTCGAGCAGGGCGCTGGCCAGGCTGTGGGTGACGGGCAGGGTGGTCAGCACTTGTGTGGCAAAAGACAGCGACGGCAGGCCGGCCAGGGCCAGCGCCAGGGTCAGGCGTTTCAGGTTCATGCCGGGTTTCCTTGCAGGCGAGGGACAAGGGCGCGGGCCAGGGCGGCCAGG
Organism: Pseudomonas sp. GW460-LB5; assembly: GCF_059423245.1. Lineage (NCBI taxonomy): Bacteria > Pseudomonadati > Pseudomonadota > Gammaproteobacteria > Pseudomonadales > Pseudomonadaceae > Pseudomonas > Pseudomonas sp. GW460-LB5. Next base: position 100,104 of record NZ_JBWKXT010000011.1, on the reverse strand, counting down.
GCAAAGCAGATGCCCGCGACCAGGATAATGGCGGCGCCTGACGGTACTGGCAGGTCGAACACGATCGGAAGCAGGATGCCAAACAGGGTGCTGACAGTGGCAATCACCACCGACAGGAAGAAAAAGCCCTTGAGCGACTGGCTGACAAGGCGAGCGGCGGCAGCGGGAATGACCAGCAGCGCGCCGACCAGGATGGCCCCGATCACCTTCACGGCGGCCACGGTCACCAAAGTCACCAGCACCACGAACAGGTAGTCCAGGGTTTTCACCGCTACCCCGCGCACAGCTGCCAGCTGTGGGTTGAAGCTGGCCAGCATGATGCGGTTGTACAGCGGCAGCGCCAAAGCCAGCACCAGGACCGCGACGATGCCCAACACCACCAGGTCCTGGCCGCTGACGGTCAGCACCGAGCCGAACAGCACGTTCTCGAGGATGTGCACGTTGATCTTGCCCGCCAGCATCAACAGCAGGCTGGCGCCCAGCGCCAGCGACACCGACAGGAACACGCCAATCAGGGTGTCCGGCGACAGCCCGGTACGGTTGCGCAGGAAATTGAGCAGGATGCCGAACAGCAGGCAGTAGCCGAACAGGCTGCCGTAAGGGCCGGTGTAGGGCTCGCCCAGCAGGATACCGATGGCCACCCCGGTCAGCGCGGCATGGCCCACTGCCTCGGAGAAGAAAGCGAAGCGCTTGACCACCACCAGGGTGCCCAGGCCGCCCAGCACCGGGCCGATCATCAGGCCGGCCAACAGGGCGTTGACCACGAAACCGTAGGCCAGCGCCTCGGGCAGGTAACCAGCGGTGGCCCAGTCCTGGACCAGTTGGCGAAATGCTTCAAAACTCATGGGGCAAGGCTCTCGCTACGCGGGTGAACAGAGAACAGGCCGAGCAGGCGCTCCGGGGTCAGGGCCTGGGCGGGGGGGGCGTCGAACAGCACCTTGCGGCTCAGGCCGGTTACCCGGTCAGCAAGGCGCAGCACCGCTTCCAGGTCGTGCTCGATCCACAGCACGGTGGTGCCCGCCTGGCGCCAGCCCTTGAGCAACTGCTCGAACACCTGGATACCGGCTTCATCGAGTGCCGACATGGGTTCGTCCAGCACCAGCAACTGCGGCTCGGGGATCAAGCCCTGGGCCAGCAGCACGCGCTGGCGCTCGCCCCCGGACAGCGCACCCATGCGCCGCTTGCGTTTGTCTAGCATGCCGACCTGCGCCAAGGCGGCGTCTATGGCCGGTTGCACCCGCCGCGACAGGCCGAGAAAGGCGGGGCGGCGCTGGCACATGGCCGCCATGAAGTCGTCCACGGTCATCGGCAGGCCGCGGTCGAACTCCAGGGCCTGCGGCACATAGCCGATCACCTCGCGTGCGCTTGGCCAATGCAGGGTCAACTGGCCCTGATGCGGCATCTGCCCGAGCAGGGTCTTGATCAGCGAGCTCTTGCCGCCGCCATTGGGGCCGACGATGGCATGCACGCTGCCGGCAGCCACAGTGAAAGCGACCTGTTCAAGGATGCGTGTGCGGCCTAGCGTCAGGTCGATGCCAGCGAACTCGATGCGTGGCCCGCAGGCCGTCACCAGGTTGGCGGCGGCGGTCATGCGCGGTTCTCCTGAATGGCGCGGACCACGGTGTCGAGGTTGCGCTTCATTTCCACTTCGTACTTGTCCTTGGTGTATTCGCCATAAGAGATGTGCGTCAGCGGGTACAGGCGCACACCAGATTCACGCTGGATGGTTTCGACATAGGCCGACGGGAAGTCCATTTCCGAGAAGATCACCTTCACGTCCAGGGCTTTGAGCTGGTCGATGGTCTTTTTCAACTGGGCCGGGCTGGGTTCGATGCCGTGGGCCGGTTCGACCACGGCGGTCACCTCCAGGCCGAAGTCGCGGACCAGGTAATCGTAGGCGGCGTGGATGGTGGCCACCCGGAAGGTGGCGCTGGGGGCCTCGGTGACCTTGGCCAGGGCATCGGCACGCAGGGCGCGCAGGCGCTTGGCGTAGGCGCGGGCGTTTTGCGTGTAGAGCTTGGCGTTGTCCGGGTCGAGCTTGCCCAGTTCGCGGGCGATGTTGTTGACCTGGGCGATGGTGGTGCTGATCGACAGGAAGGTGTGTGGGTTGACCACCTTGCCGGCGCCGCGGGCGGCAATACCGGTGGCCGCCAGCAACGGAACGTTCTGGTTGGCCTCGATGGTATTGATGCCGGGCTTTTCGCTGGCGGCGATCATGCGGTCGGCGAAGTCGTCGTGGCCCACGCCGTTGAGCACCACCACGTCCAGGGTGCCGATGCGCCTGATGTCCTCGGCCCGTGGCTCGTAGGCGTGGGGGTTGAAGCCCGCTGGAATCAGCGGCACCACTTCGGCCTTGTCGCCGACGATGTTGGTCACGTAGCTGTAGTAGGGGTGCAGGGTGATGCCGATGCGCAGCGGCTTGCCGTTATCGGCCAGGGCCGTTGCCGGCAGGGCAAGCGCCAGGAGCAGGGCGAGGGCGGAGCGGAACATGGGGAAGTCCTTGGGTTCAGTGACGGTGTTCGCGGGTAACCCCGGCGTCGTAGTGGCTGACCACCTGCTGCCAGCCAGCGGCAATCAGTGCCGCCTGGCCGAGGTCGTCCGGGGGCGTGGCGGCGCTGTCGCGGCGCAGCCAGACATCGGCCTGGCCAGTGCTCTCGGCCGGCAGGATCAGCAGCAGGCTGCCGGCGATTTCAGGGGCCTGGCTGCGGCCCAGGTAGGCGCCGGGCTCCAGCCATGACCAGTGGTGGCCGCCACGGCTCTGGCTGCCTGCGTCGACCACGAAGGGCGGCAGGCCTTCTTCGGCCAGGGCCTGCACGCTAGGCACGGCAGCGTTTTCTTCACGCAGCAGCTGGATCTCGTCGAAGGCCACCCGCAGGTCGGTGTACAGGCCTTGCTCGGCGGCGGTGAGGTCGCGACGGGCGTCGATCTGGTGGCTGGCGATGGTCTGTTCGTCTTCGCGCTCGCCACGCAGCAGCACCACGCTGGCGGCGAGCAGCACGATCAGCAGGCTGATCAGCAGCACGTACAGGGTTTCGTGCCCGGCGCCGGCCGGGCGAATCACTTGGGCGCGGCTCATGGCTGGCCAATATCGGCGTAGTCGACTTCCACGACATGCCCTGGGCCGGCATCAAACAGCACGTAGAACTCGCCGTCCGGGCGCTTGAAGGTGAGTGTCGAGTCGTCGCCAAGCTTGCCGCCGACCAGCACCTGTTCGTCATAACCGATCACATCCAGGGTCACCCCGGGGGCACCGCTACCGTCCGAAAAACCGCCGGTGCACTTGACCTGGCCGCCGGCCGTTTCTTCGCATTCGCACATCGGGTTATGCGCCAGGGCGGGGCCGGCGGCCAGTACCAGCAAGGGCAGGGCGAGGGTTCGCATCAGCTGTTTCATTTCTTGCCTCCTTGTTTTTCGAGCCAGGCCACGGTGGCTGGCGATGCTTTGGCCAGGGGGACCGACGCCTGGTGCATGCTGCCGTCCCAGCCTTCCAGGGTGATCCAGATCTGTGCGTCAGGCTTGGTGCGGGGCGGGATGGGCAGGTTGGTGCCCATGCGATAAGGCGCACCAAAGAAGATCGTGCCGGCGGCACGCAGGCTGCGCGGTTTGCCAATGCGCAGGTAAACGGCCTTGACGTCATTGATGCAGGCCTTGCACAGCGCTGCGTTGAAGGATTTGAAATCGCCAGCGGGGCCGTCCGGGCGTGGTGCTTCGTCACGCAGTTCAGCCAAATCCAGGGTGTAGGGGCCTGCCTGGATACCGGTGATCACGTTGGCACCCAGCCCGGCGTCGCCACGGAACAGCTTTGCGTCGTTGAAATACTTGGGCATGAAGCCCAGCGGTACCAGGATCAGCAGGATGTTCAGGTGAAAACGCCACTTCAGCCACCACTGCTTCAGTGGGCTGGCGGGTACGGCCTGGGCGTGGCTCATGATTGGGTCTCCAGGGAGGTCTGGGCGCGTTCGGTACGGGGTGCGCGTTCGCTGCGCTTGAGGGCGGCGGCGGTGGCCTGCGCGGTGCGCTTGGTCCAGATCAGCAAACCGCTGAACACCATCAGGGTGAGTATCAGCCCGAAGAAGAACCAGATCAGCTTGATCGGCAGGCCGCCGAAGTCGCCGGTGTGCAAGGGGCGCATGGACTCGGTGACGAACTCCAGCGTGGAGCGGTCGCTGAGCAGGAACTGGCTGTCGACTTTGCGCGTGTAAGGATTGACTTCGGCGCTTTGGAACATCAGCGGATACCAGCCGCGCCCGCCCATTGAAACATGGCTGTAAGCGGTAGACGGCAACGAAACGAAGGTGATATCCAGGCCGGGAATGGCCAGGCCGGCGATGCGTGCCGCCTCATCGAGGTCAATGCGCGGGGCAGGGCTGCCATCTGGTGTTTGCGGCACTTCTTCGCGGGCGATCACCGGCACGATGGGCCGGCTGGAAATGGTGATGTGGTTGTCGAACAGGATTGCCTGGATCAGGAACCAGGTACCGGTGATGGAAATGACCGCGATGAACCAGATCGACCAGACGCCCGCCAGGCGATGCAGGTCGCCCCAGAAGATGCGCGAACCATGCCCCGTGCGTACCGGTTTGAAGAAGCCCTTCCAGAACTTCTTGTACACCACCAGCCCGGTTACCAGCGATGCCAGCATGGGCAAGCCAAGGATCGACACCAGGTACCAGCCCCAGCTGAAGCCGTTGGTGAACGGCACCAGCCACCAGCCGTGCAGGGCGCGGGTGAAGGCTTCGAAGTTGAAGTCGGGGGACTTGCCCTGGATGGCACCGGTGTACGGGTTGACGTACAGCGTCGGGCTGGTGCCGTCGGGGAAGGTGACATCGGCCGTGAGGGCAAAGTGCGAGCCGTCGGGCTGTATGAGCGAGTCCACGACCATGTCCGGTTCGGCTTTGTGCAGGGCGTCCAGCACTTGCTGGAAGCTAAGGCGCTCGGCGTCGGCATCGGGTTTGCTGGCGCGCACATCGGGGTTGGCGAGCCAGACGATTTCCTGGCTGACCACGGCGAGCATGCCGGTAAAGCAGACAATCAGCACAAAGAACCAGATCGGCAGGGCGAGCCAGCTATGGACCAGGAACCACAGCCTGGATTTGGATTTTTTCGGTGATTTGGCCATCAGACGGTCTTCTGCATTGGGTGGTCGAGCGTGTGCCCAACCAAAGAGGGCTGTACTGATAAGGACGAATGAGAATTGAAAACCTGCCGTTTTAAATGCAAGCAAATGTTTCTAAGCGCAAAGCCGGCCTGTGCGCGAGGCGTCAGGCCGGCTTTGAAGGCATGCAGCAGCGGGGTCAGGCGTGGGTCATGGCCACGGCCGGTTGCGGTTTGCCGTGCAACTGCGCCAGGTCCTGGTACAGCGCCCGGCCAATTTCCGCAGCGCGGGCCGGCAGCACCGAGAGCAGGGTGTCGCTCAGGCCGTGGCTGTTCTCGCAGAACCCTTGCAAGTAAACCGACGCCTGCAGGTCGGGGCTTGCCAGTACGCGGTAGTTGCGGTCAACACTGAAATCGTCCAGGTAACCGGCAAGCGGTGCCAGCAGGTCACGGTGCGAGCGGCGCTCGTAGCCGGTGGCGAGGATCACGGCGTCGTAGCGGTGGGTTTGCTGCTGGCCGGTGGCAAGGTCGCGCAGGGTCAGTTCCAGGCCGTCGCGGGTGGCCACCACGGCTTCGACCTGGCGGCGGCACAGCACGTTGTGACGGTGCTGGTGGGCGACCTTCTGCCGGTACAGGATGCCGTAGATGCGCTCGATCAGGTTAAGGTCGACCACCGAGTAGTTGGTGTTGTGGTATTCGCCCAGCAGTTTGCTGCGCTGGTCGGCCGGTTCGTTGTAGACCAGGTCGGTGTAGTCCGGTGAGAAGATTTCGTTGACGAACGGGCTGTCGTCGGCGGGTTTGAGGGCCGACCCACGCAGGATCATGTCGACCTTGACCGACGGGTAGCTGTCGTTCAGATCAATGAACGCCTCGGCGGCGCTTTGCCCCGACCCGATCACCGCGATGCGCATGGGTTTGCCGGCGGTGCACGGCAGCTTGTTGAGGCTGCTCAGGTATTGGGAGTGATGGAAAACCCGCGGGTCGTCCTTGAAGGCACCAAACTTTTCCGGGATTTTTGGCGTGCCGCCGCTGCCGACCACCACCGAGCGGGTGCGGCGGCTGTATTCGCGGCCTTGGGCGTCGCGCGAGACCAGGCGCAGGTGCTCGACCCGGCCGGCATTCACCTCTGGTTCGATGCGCAGCACTTCCTGGCCATATACCGCCTGGGTGGCGAAATGGTCGGCGGCCCAGCGCAGGTAGTCGTTGTACTCCAGGCGGCAGGGGTAGAAGGTGCCGAGGTTGATGAAGTCGGCCAGGCGCTGCTTCTGGTGCAGGTAGTTGACGAAGCTGTAGGGGCTGGTGGGGTTGCGCAACGACACCAGGTCCTTGAGGAACGAAATCTGCAGCTCGCTCTGGGTGGCAAGGGTTTCGCCGTGCCAGCGGTAGTCCTGCTGCTTGTCGATGAACAGCGCGTCGAGGGCATGGCCCTGGGACTCGGCGAGTTCTTCCAGGGCAATGGCCAAGGCCAGGTTGGAAGGGCCGAAGCCCACGCCGATCAGATCTTTGATGGTTTCCTGCTGTGAGGACTGGCTCATGGCTGCGATTCCCTGAATGGTCGAAATTGGACGCCCGCCGGCGCTCCGGCTCCTGCGCAAGTACATGTGTTGGAACGAGCCAGTCGCGGGGGAATTTAAGCGGGCTAAAGAACTGCCAGGGATGGCCGATAGGGTGGTTACGGCAAGGACCTATCTTTCAGCCAGGGAATCGAGATGAGCGCAATTACGGCTAGCAACCTCATGATCAATGGCGTTTCAGCGCAGACGCTGAGCGCCAACGCAGCCAACGAACGCGAACAGGCAAAGCAGGCCGGTGAGGCGCTGGGCCCCTTGAGCATCAGTAGCGACAGCATGAAAGTTTCAGCGGGTAGCCAGGCGCAACCTGCGGACAGTGAAGACAGTGGTGAGTCAGAGGCCGTCTCCGAGCTGCGTCAGCTGATCAAGGATCTGCAGAAGCAACTGGTCGAGGAGCAGAAGCAGTTGGCTGCGCTGCAGAACAGCAAGATGGATGAAGCGGCCAAGGCCGCTGCGGTGGGCGCCAAGCAGGCAAGCATTGCCACTATCAACGGCCAGATCATGGCAGCCACGGCACAGCTGCTGGAGCTGTTGCAGCAAGAGGGTGGCAGCAGCTCGGGCGGGATGGTCAGCGCCACGGCCTGACTGCCTGGTGCAACGCCTGCAGGAGCGGCCTTGCGTCGCGATGGGCCGCTCCTGCACAGGTTCTGTGCAGCCCCAGGGGCATGCGGTTATTCGGCCGCTACACGCCCCTTGTTCTGCCGCTCGGTCTTGTACTGCATGGCCACTGCCGGTGCCGGCTTGGCGGCCCCGGTCTCCAGCCACTGACGCATGCGGCTGGCATCGGCAAAGTGGGTGTACTTGCCGAAGGCGTCGAGGATGACCATGGCCACCGGACGGTTATCCATGCGGGTCAGCAGCACCAGGCAGTGCCCTGCTTCGTTGGTGAAGCCGGTCTTGGTCAGCTTGATGTCCCAGTTGCTCTTGTTCACCAGGTGGTCGGTGTTACGGAAGCCCAGGGTGTAGTTGGGCTTGCGGAAGGCCACAGTCTTCTCACGCGTGGTCGACAGCTCGCTCAGCATCGGGTATTTGCGCGAGGCCATCAGCAGTTTGGCCAGGTCGCGTGCGGTGGACACGTTCTGCGTCGACAGGCCGGTCGGCTCAACGTAGCGGGTATGCGCCATGCCCAGGCTGCGGGCCTTGGCATTCATCGCCTTGATGAACGCCGGGTAGCCGCCGGGGTAGGCGTTGGCCAGGCTGTTGGCCGCACGGTTTTCCGACGACATGAGGGTGATCAGCAGGGTCTCGCGGCGATCGAGTTGGCTGCCCAGGCGTACGCGGGAATACACGCCTTTCATTTCCGGGTTGTTGGCAATGGTCATGGTGAGCATTTCATCCATGGGCAGCTTGGCATCCAGTACCACCATCGCCGTCATCAGCTTGGTGACCGAGGCGATCGGCACCACGCGGTCGGCGTGGCTCGAATACAACTCCTGGTTGGTATTCAGGTCGATCAGCAAGGCGCTGCCTGAAGCCAGATGCAACTTGGACGGATCTCGTTGGGCTTGGGCCGGGGGTTGTGCAGCAGCAGTCGACGGAAGGGTCGCGGTACCTGTGAGCAACAGCAGCAGGCTGAGGATGGACAGGGATTTTTTCACGTTGAGGCTCACTAAAAGTTGGTATGTCGTTGGCTGTGCAAGGGTTTTCCCCCTAAAACCGATGCATTCTGGAGTATGGCTGAATTGCTGTCGAATGCCTTATGACTAAAGGGCGCAAGGTGAACGAAATTTAATCCTGCGCCGATGCTGTACCCATTACGTTCTTTTCCAGTTTCGCCAGTTCCGCCCAATCGTTGGCAGAATTCAACCACTTAGCGTAGGTCGAGAGAAGCACCTGCACCGAGTGCCCAAGCTGCCCAGCAATAAACGCTGGATTCATCCCCGACATGAGGCACATCGTGGCATATGTGTGCCGGCAATTGTACTGAGGCCTGTGCCTGAGCCCCTTTGCCTCTAGCGCCTGGTTGAAGTGCCTGCCGCCGGTTTCGGGCACGGTGATGTGTGGTGATGAGCCAGAAGGCTGGAAGATGAATGGCGACTTCGTCGAGACGCGAATATCGCCGCTGTCGCCCGAGGCGAGGTAGCCACCCGCGCCGCCATTGTGCTCTCCGAGCTGCTCTCACGGGCTGATGAACGAGCGGGAGAGTTGGCGCAGGCTTATGACCGGGCACGCATAGCCGGTCATCAGTGCGAAGCGTCCTATGACGCACTCGGGCGAAAATAACCATCTGAGACTTCAGCCTCTCAAGATATTGAGAAATGCGACGTACCTGGCGATAATGGCGAATTAATCTCATACACTTGCAATGGACTGCGCGCGTGGAAAAATTCTACGGAATACAATATTTGAGAGGCATTGCAGCTGGGCTGGTTATCATCTACCATTCCATGGTGATGATTGCTGTAGCACCATACTTCGATAACCCGGTGGGTGATTTTGGTGTAGATATATTCTTTGTTATATCCGGGTTCGTAATGTGGGTAACCACAGAGGGTAAGAATAAAGGTATAAGAGAGTTCTGGGTTTCGCGGATATTGAGAGTGGCGCCGTTATACTGGGTGTTCACCTGTGTGCTTGTCGCTGCCGCGCTATTAATGCCAAGCTTGTTTTTCAACTCCCGCGCAGTCGATCCAGTATTCCTGCTTAAGTCACTGTTTTTCATTCCCGCCCTAAACCCAGATGTGGGTGATGTCACGCCTGTATACACCATTGGGTGGACCCTCACATATGAGATGTTCTTTTACGCGATATTCGGTCTCTCCTTAGTATTGCAAAACCTAAGAATGAGACTTTTGTTCTTGGCTGCAGTTATAGTTGCACTTGCTATTGTTGGGTCTGCTTTGGCTCCAGAAGGGCCATTGGGCAAAACCTACACAAGCCCGATCATCATTGAATTTCTGCTTGGCGTCTTGCTAGGGGTCACCAGGCAGCGCTGGGTGGGTATCGGTTTTTTGCCGACAAGTCTATTGGTTGGGGCTAGTAGTGTGGCGCTGGTATTAGCTGATTTCACCCTATTCACTCGGCCTTTAGTATATGGCGTCCCGGCGTTTTTCTTAGTCGCAGGATTTATCTCGATTGAGAAGTACATTCGGTCAAATATCAATAGGGTCGCTCTGTTGTTTGGGGAGGCATCTTATTCACTGTATTTGTCGCATCCAATTTCTCAACGAATCTGGTATGTGCTATTTGTAACGACGTTTGGGCAGATAACCAGCCTTGCGATGGCAGTCTGGTACGCGGTAGGCGCTGTGACTGCTGGGCTGCTAGGCGGAATTGTATGCTACCTTCTTGTAGAGAAATATCTGCTGACGCTGGCAAAAATTATTTCACGCTCGTCCCTTAAGGCCGGCACGGCTATTGAAGTGCAGCGCTAGCGTGATCACACCATTAGGCTGCTTGCTGGTTTTTTCTTTGAAGCAGCCTAATCTTGGCTCTGGAGGTTTCACGCTTGAATGGGGCTTCAACGTTGGTTACTTACCAAACCTTTCCATATCATTCCTGCTTGGAGCTTAGGCATGGATGAGCGGACTTTCATCGGGATGGTTGAGGCCGGCGAGCCGCTGATTCAGAAGGCGATCGACGCCATGCGCTGTTACCACCAGACGCAGGATCATGGCGCGCCTGCAGAGGAGATCGAGCGCCTGCGCCTGCTGGCTGAGTCGCTCTTCCAGGCGGTCTCCGATTACAAGCTCCACGTCGTGGCCAAGGCCCGGGGCAAGGATCTGCCGCCGCTCCACTCAGCTGGCTTTATCAACTCAGCTCCCTGTTTGCGTACATTCCTCACGACTGAGCCCAACCGATACCACTCGAACACGTCGGATAGCCCCTCGTCCAAAGTTGAGGGTTATTTGCTCGGCATGTGTGTTCGATGTAGTCAGGTTAGGCACGCTCCAGCAAGACTGGGAAAAGTACGCCGGATGTCGACCATGCTGTTGGAAATATTGGCTGTAAAGACCCCACCCTACGGAGGGGTGGGGCTCTACCTTTACGATAAATACAGCTTTTTAGCTGAGGCGCGCAGTTCTGGTGAGGCGGATTTAAGATATTTCTCCAAATTGAGAGGTCGTTTTGCTTCGCGCTCTTTCTGAACCTGTTCAATAATGGCGTTGCGATATTCTTGTGGGATTCCGATCAACTTAAGAGATTGATCGATTTGGAGATTGCTTGGGATGTTGCTGTAGTCAAGCAGGGACGTCTGTGCGTAATAGGCAATAGCATTTGTTGCTATATCTGAGATGCCTGAGCTTTCGAAATTGTAGGTCCACAGGCAATAGTCAATGCGTACGGGAACGTATGTTTCTTCGATGCCTTTATCTGGATCTGCTGCATGTCCATCGAGTGCGATTAAATAGAGCTTTTTGTTGCTTGATGCACCTGATGAGTTACCAATTAATGTGTCTAGTGCAGTACCTATCAAGCCGGTTAAGGCATCGCGCCATTTAGCTTCCGGACTATGTAATAGACTGTCGACAGCATTCTTGATGCCTGCCGACGGTCCAGAAGATGACATTACATGAGTCCCCTCGTCCTGCATAATGTAGAGGCCTGGAGGGATCTGGGTGGGCGATCCAGACTTAGCGTCAGACTTAGATTTGGCAATGTCGTCTTCAACGAGTCGTTTTATTTCTGAAAGTTTTGTTTGAGCGAGTACATCTAACATCTGCAAAGAAGCTTTCACTTCTTTAGCTTTTTCGTCAGCGTGATTCTCTAAAGCCCTAATAGCGTTTTGAACAATTCCCATTGTTAGCTCCTTGCTTACGTTATCCCTGGGGAGAGCTCTTGAAAAAAATCAAGAATCAAAATATCTAGCACAAAACTGGAAATCTGCCAGCTGCAGCCCGAAAGCACTTTCGAAAAATGTGGGCTAATGGGTCCTAACCTTGTGCTTGGAACGTAGCCGCCTGGTGACGAGAGGGGCTGGAAGGCCCGTAAATACGGGCCTCCGTAACTTTCTAGAACCCGCCAAAATCCAAAAAACACCTCTGGAGTATGGCTGAATTGCTGTCGAATGCCTTATGACTAAAGGGCGCAAGTTGAACGAAATTTAATCCTGCGCCGCGTGAAAGGCGTATCAGGATGCGATCAGGTAGGCCGCCAGGCCCTTGGCAATTCGCCACGGCTTCCAGATTGAAAGGTGATCGAACAGTCGGCTGTAGTTGCCCGCCAGCCCTGCAACCGCAAGGTAGACAAACCACTTTCGCAGCACCCTGGAGAACTTTCTTTTGATGAGTCGCAACAATCGGCACACCTTGAACCATGGCCCTGTCGCAAAAACGAAAAAGCCCAACATGGTGTTGGGCCTCAGCGCCACTCCTCAACGCAGGAATGACAGGAGGGGGAAATTTACGGCACGGCCATATGATACCGCAAGCCTTTTAGAGCCCCTGTTTCATGGGCGGGGCTGCTCTCTAGCCTTCGGGAAGCGTAATGCCGCACACGAACTCACTCGAGCCAAGGCGATGTGAACCGTACTCCACAACATAACCAGCGCCGAGGCGCGCTGCCTCCACCTGGGCTGTCTTCTGGTCGGCATAGACGTCGACAAAATGCCATGGATGCTTGTCCCGAAGCACACCCCAGCCGAGCACCCAGCCCTCCTTGTCGGGGTCTGGAGGCAGGTTTTTCGCCAGGCTGCGTATAACCATCAATCTGCTCGCAATATGGGGAACTGCTCTGCGGGATTGCGTGACTCGGCGTTCATCAACCCGCACGCAGTCGCAGCCTCGGATTTGTTGATATAGCCGCGCTTGAGTCGTTGTTTCTCCTGGTTGTCATAGATATCGAAGCCGCCCGAAGCGGTCGCGGCGTAGAACCGGTTGCCGATGCGGAAGGATTCACCTTCCACTGGCACAGCAGGAACGATAACGAATCTTGGTTGCATGTTTCGCGCCTCCCCAGGCAGAGAGGTAATTATTAGTCTGAGAGCGGGCAGGCAACAATATGACTCATCGAGACTAATCACTGGCGTGGCGTGTCACGCGCGTCAACCATGCGCTTTTGGTCAGTTGGCATCCCGATGCAATCTGTGATGGGGCGGGGCATCGGGATGCTTTGCCGGCTAATGTCGCTCAGCGATGAATCAGCGAGAGTTCGCTGATGATGCAGACCGAGCCGTCGTCGGCCGGTGTTGCGTCGGTATAGTCAACCTGGTTGTAGATGCCGCCGTGGAACTCGAACAGCTGCGAAGACCAGGTGCTGTCGAGCTGTAGATCGCCGGACGTGCCGGATACCCCGTTGCATTTGGCTGTTACATTGACCACGCCTGCAGACGTGGTGTGGAGGCTCACGTCGAACCTGCCACCCAGCGGCACACCTTTGAGTACTGTCGAGTTTACCGGGTCGGTCTGGTTGTAGGTCCGCCGAAACCCCAGAGTAATGTTGCCTTTGTTCCAGAACACCTTCACCGGCGGGCTGTCATCCCCGCGCACGTGCATCTGGGCGATCACCACCTTTTGCGCCGCGTTGACCTTGGTCAGCGTCATGGTCTGGCGATTCCAGTGGTCCTGGGCGCTTCCCAGTGTCCAGTCTTCTGTTTCTGTCCATTCGCAGCGGGTCCTGTGGGTACTTTTGCTCGAAGCGCCCTTGGTGGGGGCTGAAAGCTGGATTGACCCATCGCTGAGGACCTTCACCACACTCGGGAACCGGGCGATCGCTTCAGCACCGCTGAGTTCGAGTGCTACAGGGTTGCTTGGGGAGACCGCCACCGGGGTGGCGATGGTGAGATCGTTGATGTCTACGGTCATGGTAACTCCTGACGAAAAGGGCCTGAATGACGAAGCGTTCCAGCAGCTTTGCGGTGGCTGGCGCAACGAAATTAGCCTTGGGCTAAATTCAAGTCAATAGCCATTGGCTAAATAAATTTCGCTATAGGCAAAATTGCCTGGAGGCGAAATTTTCCGGTGGCAGGGGTTTACGGTGGATTTGGCGGTGAGATAAGCTTTCCCTGAATACTGTACAAACATACAGATATCAGGATGAGAATATGTTCAAGCACGTGAACGCAGTCCCCCGGCAGTGCCAGGGAATGACCGGAGTAGAGCGGCTTAGCCTGCGGGTGTCGTCGATGATCAACCACCCGCTGGCGCAGACGCAGCGCTGGGTGGTTGTGCACCGGCTGGATACCGACGGTGATGCGGAATGGGACGAGGTGATGGGCCTGCTGCTGGAGACGCCCGAGTTGAACCTTACCTTCACCGATGACCAGAGCGTGACGGTGCGCTGGGCGCGCACCAGCGTGCAAGCACGTGACGACTTCAGCGTCGAGCAGTACAACGAGGAGGTGATGGAGGAGGCGCCGCCATTTTGAGCCTCAGCAAACGCCCGCCTTAAGAGGCGGGCTTCGTTTTACACAAGGTGGGCATTCCACACCAGTAGGACCCTGGCCTGGATGTAGGTCTCTTCTCGGCGGATCATGCGGTCCTTGTGCCGCGAATTGTCGGAGATCATCTCGAAATGGTCCTCATCAGCAATCTGCAGTCGCTTGATGTAAATATGGTCGCCCCAGGAGAAAAAGTAGATGCCATCGCCGACGAACTCGCGGATGCTGACATCGACGATCAGCGGGTCGCGGTGCTTGATGGTCGGCTCCATCGACTGGCCCCAGCCCGTTACCATCTTCAGGTGATGGTGCTCCGTGAACGTCACACCCAGTTCGCGCAGATGGCTGGGGCTGACGCGGACGTCTGTGAACATCTCGGGGTAGTCGTGAGGGATCTGGCCACCGCCCATGGCAGCCCGCACATCGTAGTGAGCAATCCACACTTCGTCGCCGACCAAGCCAGGGCGAACACGGTCAGCCTTTAGCAGCGTGGCATTCTGCGGTTCTTCTGCAGCGGCCAGCAACCTTTGGCGGGTTTCTTCAGGGATGCCTCTGCCGCTTCTGGCAAGCATCTGCTTGACCAGGTCGGCTGCCGAAAGTTTACCGTCGCCGGCTTCGACCGAAGGCTGCCCAGGGTCGCCTGCCGACAGTGCGTCGAACCAACCCCGAGGCAAACCTTCGATGCCCTCGATTCGGCGGGCCACGTCATCGCCCAGGTTTTTCACGGTCTTGTCGGAAAGGATCTGGCTGAGGTGTGCAGGCGCCATCCCCCAGCGTTCTGCGCAGGATCCCTTTCTCTGGCTGCCGATGAGCTTGACCAGGTTGTGCTTGCGAATGTCGTAGATGTCCATAGGGCGAAGCATGCCAGTGTTTAGCTTGCTGCTAAATGTGCGCATAGCTAAATTTCTCTTGTGGCAAAGTTAGCTGTAGGCTAAATTAAATTCACCAGCAAGGGAAGCCAGCGAGACATTTTTCTCCGGGGCTCATGGCATCATCATCTGTAATGAGGTTCACATGGATCCGACCGACTTCGGCCCGGGCACAGTCACTTGGCTGAGCGGCACGGGCACTGTGTTACTGGGTGCAGGTCTGTGGCTGCGCAAGTGGTTATCCAGGGATGCAACCGAGCGTGCGATGGACAGTGCAGATATTGCAGTCATCCGCCGACTGACCGACCTGCTGGACATTGAGCGCGATGCCCGCAGAGAGGCAGAGGCCAAAGCCGACCAGTTCGCCAGGGAACGCAACGAGCTGGTGATAAGCGTCGGCCGGCTACAGGGCAAAGTCCTGGCACTGACCAGCCAGTTGGCTATGGCTACAAAAAACACTGGCCCGAAAAAACTGTAGGAGCGAGCTTGCTCGCGATGCGCCCCCCACACAGTAACGGCCAGGCGTTTCGGCAAAAAAAAGCCCGCCAGATCGGCGGGCCATAAAGGGCGTAGGGAGCAACGCACAACAAATTCGGGTCAGGCGACCAGGGTGCCTGGTTGCAACTGTTCAACCAAGGCCTGCGCCGCAGCAAGGGTCGGCATCGGGCCGCTTACGGCTTCGCCGTTGCGCACCAGGTACCAGCATGCCAGCCGGCCCTGTTCACGCAGTGAAGTGGGAACGGCGCTGCCGACAACGGACATGATCTGGATAGTGGCCATGTGGACCTCCTGTGAAACATGGCCCTACCATACGCAGCAGCCTGGGCACTTTGAAATCAACTTCCTCGATAGTGGTCATTAGTTCTATCAACCATTACCAGCGTGGCGGTCCGTAATACACCGGTGGCGGGCCGTAGTAGGTGCGGTAGCCCGGGGGCGGTGGTGCCGGTGCGTAGTACGGCTGGTAGTACACCGGTTGCGGCGGCGGTTGCACGTACACCGGCGGCGGCCCGTAATAGACCGGCTGGCGTTCAACGTACACAGTACGGTCACGCCCGCCATAAACCGTTGCCCCGACCACGGCGCCGACCACTGCCGCACCCAGGACCGGGCCCGGTCCATACCAGCCACCGCCGCCATGGCCACCGTGAGCAGCAGCGGGCCCGCTGATGGCCAAGGCACCGACCAGCAGGGCGATTCCGGGAATGTGACGGATCATGGAGCACCTCGCAGAGAAAGCCCACGTTCGGGGGCCTTGATAATATGACTCCAGTCTCTGTCAGCTGAGCACAGGGGAACGGTAAAGGTTGTGTAAGGGACGACCAGTGGTCGCCTCTGTTACGCTGCACAAACGTTTCAGTTCTGACACAGGAGCAGGTTATGTCGACAACTCCCAGTAGGGATACCGTGCTGTGCATCTCCTTGGCCGGCCGCCCCGGCACCTTTGGCGTGCGTTTTCACAACCACCTGTACCAGCAGCTGGGCCTGGACTTTTACTACAAGGCCATGCGCACCGATGACCTGCCGGCGGCGGTGGCGGGTATCCGCGCCTTGGGTATCCGCGGCTGCGGCGTGTCCATGCCGTACAAGGAGGCCTGTATGGCGCTGGTCGATGAAATCGACCCGTCGGCGGCGGCCATCGAGTCGGTCAATACCTTGGTCAATACCGGTGGCCACCTGAAGGCCTACAACACCGATTACCTGGCCGTGCGCCAATTGCTGGCGCAGCATCAGGTCGATCCGGGCACCGCCTTTGCCCTGCGTGGCAGTGGTGGCATGGCCAAGGCCGTGGCCAGCGCCCTGCGTGATGCAGGCTTTGCCGAAGGCATCATCGTTGCGCGCAACGAGCAGGCCGGTCGGCAACTGGCAGATGTGTGTGGTTATCGCTGGCTGGCTGAGTTGGGCGACATCTGCCCGCCGATGCTGGTGAACGTGACGCCGATCGGTATGGCTGGCGGGCCGGAGGCAGAGGTGCTGGCGTTTTCTGAGCATGCCATAGCGGCGGCCGAGCGGGTGTTCGATGTGGTGGCGATGCCGGCGCAGACGCCGTTGATTCGCCGGGCGCAGGCGTTGGGCAAGCCGGTGATTACCGGGCTGGAGGTCATTGCGCTGCAAGCGCTGGAGCAGTTTGTGCTGTACACGGGTATCAGGCCGACGCGGGCGCAGGTGGATGCCGCAGTGGCTTACGCCCGGGAGGGCTAGTTACTCCTGTGCTGGCCCCTTCGCGGCTAAAGCCGCTCCCACAGGTACAGCAAAGCATCTGAAATCTGTGGATTACCTGTGGGAGCGGCTTTAGCCGCGAAGGGGCCAGTACAAACCTTGGAAGGGTCAGAACACCTTGTGCCCGTCATCCAGCTGCTGGTCGACCAGTGCGCGGCCGTGGGCCAGCGACACATGCTGCGCGTTCTCCAGGTCGGAGAAAAACTTCATCGGCATCGACATGCGCTTGCTGGTGTGCCCGTCGGGCGCGGTAATCAGGCAGCCGGCGGCGTAGGGCAGGGGGGAGTCGGGGTGGGGCATCACGCTGGCGGTGATGGTGTGCTCGCGGTATTCACAGTGAAGAGATTGCATCGTCCTTACCTCGCTGTGGCATGTGAAGCCGTTACCTTCATATACCACAGCAAGGGGCCGGGAGTTCCCGGCCCGACGAGCGAACAGCGATGAATGCTTAGCCTTTGAGCTCGGTCGGCTGGATCACTTCTACCCAGTAACCGTCCGGGTCCTTGACGAAGGCCAGGTGGTTCATGCGCCCGTCCTGCAGGCGTTTCTGGAACGGCACATCCAGTGCTTCAAAGCGCGCACAGGCGGCGCGCACGTCCGGCACCGAAATGCAGATGTGGCCAAACCCGCGCGGGTCGGTATTGCCGTTGTGGTAGGCAAACTCAGCATCGTTTTCGGTGCCGTGGTTGTGGGTCAGCTCCAGTACGCCAGGGATCGACTTCATCCACTGGTGGCGTGCAGCGTCATCAGCGGGAATCTGCGCCGGGTCGACCAGGGCAAGGAAGTACAGGCTGAAGGCGGCTTCAGGGAAGTCACGCTTGTCCACCACGCGGAAACCCAGTACCCGGGTGTAGAAGTCTAGCGACTTCTCGATATCCTTGACGCGCAACATGGTGTGGTTGAAGACGAAGTGGGCGGTAGCGGCATCCGGTTGGGCGGTGACGCCAGGCAGGGTGTGCAGATCGTGCAGGCTCATGGGAACTCCTGAGACGGGGCCGGGCGCAGGGCACCGGCAAAACAGACAGGCTGGCCATGATACGGAAGTGCGCCGATTGCGCAAATGAAAGCGCCCTGCACGGGGCAGGGCGCTGGAATTAGAGGCCCGCATGTGCGGGCGCGTGGGGTCGCTAGTCCTTTAGCTGTCTCGATATTGAGCCAGCCCTTGTGAAAAAAGTGTGAAGTGTGCGTTGACGTTTCATCAGCGTACCCAACTTTCCACCGTGGCGCCCCCATACTGTTCTTTCCAGGCCTTGAGGCCGCGGTGGTTGCCGCCCTTGGTCTCGATCCGCTCGCCGGTGTGCGGGTTTTGATAAACCTTTACCACGCGTGGGCGGCGCTGTTGCTTGGGCGCTGGGCCGCTAGTCTTGGCTACCGCCTTGGGATCGAGGATGGCGATGATATCGCGCAGGCTCTTGTCATAGCTTTTCATCAGGCCGACTAGTTTCTGCTCGAATTCGATTTCGCGTTTGAGGCCGGCATCCTTTTTCAATGCCTCCAGTTGCGCCATCTGCTCCTGGAGCGCTTTTTCGGCAGCACGAAACTCTGCAAGTCTGGACACTGTAATCACTCCTGTACGTCGGTGGTGGCAGGGCGTGACGAACATTAAAACTACATAAAACGCCAGCCACGCAGGTGGGGTCTGCTGTTCGCTGATAGTGAGTGTAGACATTCATCGGGACTGGGTAAACAGCAAACTTTTGTAAGTAAGGCGGGAACTTTCCTAGTTTTGCGCGCGGTATTTCACGGTTTTTTTGCCGTTCCCCAGCGGTTCGTCTAGACCATGGTCCAATGGCGCGCGCCAGCGCCGTTGCGCGATCATTTCAGATGATGGCCGTTGATTGTTCGGCCTTGTCGCAGTGCCGTGGCCAGTTCGTGCCGCAGTGTGTGTCCCGCCTTTGATTCTGGATGTGTCTTCGCATGTTTGCCCCTTTCCCCCTCGCCCCTGGGCGCCGTGTTGCCGGCCTGTTCCTCTTGTGTGCCGGCGTCAACGCCCAGGCCACCGGATTTCTTGAAGACAGCAGTGCCAAGGTCGAAGCACGCAATGTTTATTTCAACCGGGATTTTCGTGATGGCCAAAGCGGTTCCAGCCAAGGCGCTTCCAAGCGGGAAGAATGGGCGCAAGGTTTCATCCTTAATGTGCAGTCGGGTTATACCCAAGGGCCGGTCGGTTTTGGCGTAGATGCGCTGGGCATGTTCGGCTTCAAACTGGACTCGAGTCCGGCAGACAGTAACAGTGGCCTGCTTCCTTCTTCCGGTCATGACCCGCGGCACTCGGTTGACCAATATGCAAAGATGGGGCTGGCGGCCAAGGTCAAGGTGTCCAAGAGCGTGCTCAAATACGGCTCGATGATGCCTGATGTGCCATTGCTCAAATACAACGACGGCCGCTTGCTGCCCACCCTGTTCCATGGCGCCATGCTCACTTCTGAAGAAGTGCGCGACTTGAAGTTCACCCTGGCCCGCCTGGACAAATACACCGCGCGGGATTCCACTGACCGCCAGGACATCCGCGTGCACTGCAAGAACAAGCGCTATGCCTGCGATATCGAAGCTGACCACTTTGACCTGGCCGGTGTCGACTACCGCTTCAACGAGCGAATCAGCGCCCAGTACCAGGTGGCCAAGCTGGAAAATATTTACCGCCAGCACTTCCTCGGCCTGGTGGCCAGCCAGCCGTTGGCGTTGGGCAGCCTGTCGGCCGACCTGCGCCTGATCAAGAGTGATGACATTGGCAATGCCCGCGCCGGTGCAATCGACCATCGCGCCTTCAGCGGCATGCTCGGCTACAGCCTGGGTGGCCACAAGATCAGTGCCGGCTGGCAGCGGATGTATGGCGACAGCGCCATGCCGTACCTGGATGGCAGCAACCCGTATCTGGTCAACTATGCTCAGGTCAACGATTTCGCCGCCGCTCAGGAGCGTTCCTGGCAGGTGCGTTATGACTATGACTTCAAGGCGCTGGGTGTGCCCGGCCTGACCTTCTTCACCCGCTACATCAATGGCGACAATATCAAGGTGCCGGGCAGCAGGGCCGAAGGCAAGGAATGGGAACGCGACACCGAGTTCAAGTACCAGGTGCAAAGTGGCACTTTCAAGGATGTCAGCGTGCGCCTGCGTAATTCCACTTACCGTAGCAATTATGAAAAGTGGGCGCGTGACATGGATGAAACACGGGTGATTGTCAGCTACAACTTCTCGGTTTTCTAAGCGGGCGTTTTGCCAAATACTGGTAGCCGCCTGACAATGGCGGCTGGTTCCCGCAAAGGGCAAAGCAATGAAAGACCTGTTGTTGATCGGGATCGGTGCGGGTGACCCGCGCCAGGTCACTTATGAAGCAGTCGATGCACTGCGCCGCGCCTGCGTGTTTTTCGTGCTCGACAAGGGCAGCGACAAGGATGAGCTGGTACGCCTGCGCAAGGCCATTGTGCAGCGCTACCGCCCCGAGGGTGGCTATCGCCTGGTGCAGGTCGCCGACCCCCTGCGCGATGGCCAGGCAGATGACTACCTGGGGGCGGTGCAGGACTGGCACCGGCAGCGTGCTGCGCTGTATGCCCAGCTGATCGAGCAGGAGATTGGCGACGGGGAAACCGGCGCCTTTCTGCTGTGGGGCGAGCCGACCCTTTACGACAGTACCCTGCGGATTCTCGATCTGGTCCGCGAGCGCGGCGTGGCGCTGCGCTTGCAGATCATTCCAGGCATCAGCAGTGTACAGGCGCTGGCGGCGCGTCATCAGGTGCCCCTCAACCGCATCGGCGAGCCGCTGACCGTGCTGCCAGGGCGGCGCCTGGCCGGGCATGGGCCCATCGACAACGTGGTGGTGATGCTCGATGGGCAGTGCGCGTTTGCTCAGCTCGATGATCCGGGGTTGGTGATCTACTGGGGCGCTTGCCTGGGTACCGAGGATGAAGTGCTGATTGCCGGGCCGTTGCAGGAGGTGAAGGCGCGGATACTGGAAGTGCGTGAACAGGAGAGGCGGCGTAAGGGGTGGATCATGGATACTTATTTGTTGCGCAGGGAGCTGTGAGTTGTGTGCCCTGTGCCGGCCTCTTCGCGGGTCAACCCGCTCCCACAAAACCGTCACAGCGTTCGAAACCCTGCGGTCTTTGTGCGAGTGGGCAAGCCCGCGAAGCAGGCGACACCAATTTCACGGGTGACCCAGAATGGCCACCACCTTGTCCCGCAACTGGTCGATGCTGAACGGCTTGCCGATCAGGTGCATGCCCTCGGGCACATTGATGCTGTCGGCATAACCACTGGCGAACAGCACGGGCAGCAGTGGCCGCAACTCGCGCGCTTTGCCTGCCAGCACATCGCCACGCATGTCCGGCAAACCCACATCGGTCATCATCAGTTCCAGCGGCTGGCTTGGGTTTGCGAGCACCTGCAGGGCGGCTTCGCCGTCTTCAGCCTCAATGACCGTGTAGCCCAACTCGTCGAGCACTTCGACCATCAGCATGCGTACGATGTCGTCGTCTTCGACTACAAGAAGATGCATGGTTCGGATCCTGTACAAATGAATGTCTTTTATCTGTGCGCCAAGTGACAACAGAAGTTCCCGAGGATACCGATCCCTGCAATCAGATGGAACGATTGGCGCACACCGCCTTCAAATACTGGCTAAATGCCCTGCCAGACCCGTCAAAGCTGGTTAGACTCGCTTATCAGGACGGCGCAGTGGCAGATAACAACAACGGTTGATCCGCCACTCTTTCCAATGGACTTTTTTTGCTCGGGCGTTTTCTCATGATTCAAGCAGCCTCGATAGACCAGCGAAGCTTTCGCAAGCTGTTGAGCCGCAACATCGGCCTCCCCCTGGGGGTGGGCCTGCTGGGGGCCGTAGCCTTCGTTGCGGTGATCAACTACCTGCTTTCGGCCATGCAGTGGGTCGAACACACCGATCGGGTCATCGGCAATGCCAACGAAGCGGTCAAGCTGTCGATCGACATGGAAACCGGCATGCGCGGTTTCCTGATCACCGGTGACGAGCGTTTCCTTGACCCCTACGAGGTGGCCAAGCCACGTATTCTCGGCAGCCTGCAAAGCCTGCGGGGCATGGTGGAGGACAACCCGCAGCAGGTCGACCGTATCGACCGGTTGATTGCTTTGCAGCAGGCCTGGAACGACTTCGGCAACGAGATGATTAACCTGCGCCGTAGCCAGGGCGATTACCAGGCCTCGATCGGCAACGGCCGGGGCAAGCGCATCACCGATGAAATCCGCAAGGAATTCGATGGCCTGATCAGCACCGAACAGCAACTGCGCATGGCCCGTAACGAAAAGGTCAGCTCTGTCACTGTGACGGCGATCTCGGCCTTCGTGCTGTTCATCGTCGGCCTCAGCGCCTTGCTGGCTTACCTGGGCCGTCGAGACCTGGTGGCGCTGTCGACCAGCTATGATGAGAACCTTCAGGCCCAGCAACGCTCGGCTCAGCGCCTGGAGCAGCAGGCTTGGTTGCGCAACGGCCAGACCCAGCTGGCTCAGCAGGTGCTCGGGCAACTGACCTTGCCCATGCTTGGTGACAACATCCTGCGCTTCTTTGCTTCTTATCTGGGCAGTGTAGTGGGCGCCGTGTATGTGCGCGATGAGCATGGCCGCCTGGTCCGGGTGGCCTGTTATGGCCTGGGCGCCGAAGAGCAGGCGCGCGAGCAGATCAGGCTGGACCACGACGGCCTGTTGGCTCAGGCCGTGCGTGAAGGCCGCCTGTTGCGCCTGGACAACCTGCCGGAAGACTTCTATCGCCTCAGTTCCGGCCTGGGCAACGGCTTGCCGCGCAGTGCGCTGCTGATGCCGGCCACCGAGGACGGTCAGATCAACGGGGTGATCGAGCTGGGCTTCCTGCGCCCCCTGCAGGAGCGCGATGAAGAGCTGCTGGAACGGGTCGGCGGCAACCTGGGCATGTCGATCGAGAGTGCCCGTTATCGTCAGCGGCTGCAGGAAGTGCTGGCCGAAACCCAGCAGCTGAATGAAGAGCTGCAGGTGCAGCAGGAAGAGCTCAAGACTGCCAACGAAGAGCTCGAAGAGCAGTCACGGGTGCTCAAGGAGTCCCAGGCCCACCTGGAGACCCAACAGGCTGAGCTTGAGCAGACCAACGAGCAGTTGTCGGAACGCACCGATGCGCTGGACCGCAAGAACGAAGAGCTGGGCCGGGCACAGCTGGAGCTGCAGGCCCGCGCCGACGACTTGCAGCGATCGAGCAAGTACAAGTCCGAATTCCTCGCCAACATGTCCCATGAGCTGCGCACGCCGCTCAACAGCTCGTTGATCCTGGCCAAACTGCTGGCAGAAAACGGTGAGGGCAACCTCAGCGAGGAGCAAGTCAAGTTCGCCGAATCCATCTACTCGGCAGGCAACGACCTGCTCAACCTGATCAACGACATTCTCGACATTGCCAAGGTTGAGGCCGGCAAGCTTGAAGTGCGCCCCGAGACCACCCAGGTCGAGCGCCTGGCCGAAGGCTTGCGCGGCATGTTCCAGCCGCTTGCCGGCCACAAAGGCCTGGCCTTCGACGTCAAGATCGAGCCGCAGGTGCCGGCCACGCTGTTCACGGATCGTCAGCGCCTGGAGCAGATCCTCAAGAATCTGCTGTCCAACGCCATCAAGTTCACTGAGCGTGGCCAGGTCAGCATGAACGTCAGCTACCAGCCTGGCAGCGGTATTGTGTTCGCCGTGCGTGACAGCGGTATCGGTATTGCTGCCGATCAGCACCAGGCGATCTTTGGCGCCTTCCACCAGGTCGATGGCACCAGCAACCGCCGCTATGGTGGCACTGGCCTGGGTCTGTCGATCTCCCGGGACCTGGCGCATCTGCTCGGTGGCCAGATCAATGTCGAGAGCAGCCCAGGCCAAGGCAGTGTGTTCAGCCTGATTTTGCCGGAACGCTATGCCGCCGATGCCGAAGACATCGAGCCGCAAAGCCTGCGCCCCGCCGTCGACGCGTTGCCGCCAGCACCGCAAGTGCCGGTGGCCGCTGCCGCCATGCGCCTGGTACCGACCTTTGCCGACGACCGCGAGCATGCCCCCTTCGATTCCCGTTGCATTCTGGTGATCGAAGACGAGCCAAACTTTGCCCGCATTCTGTTCGACCTTGCGCACGAACTGGGCTACAGCTGCCTGGTGGCCCATGGCGCCGACGAAGGCTTCGAGCTGGCGGCCCAATACATACCGGATGCGATCTTGCTGGACATGCGCCTGCCCGACCACTCGGGGCTGACCGTGCTGCAGCGGCTCAAGGAGCAGGCCGGCACCCGCCATATCCCGGTGCACATCATTTCGGTGGAAGACCGCGTCGAGGCAGCCATGCACATGGGGGCGGTGGGGTATGCGGTAAAACCCACCAGTCGTGAGGAGCTCAAGGAAGTTTTCGCGCGCCTGGAAGCCAAGCTGACGCAAAAGCTCAAGCATATCCTGCTGGTGGAGGACGACGACCTGCAGCGCGAGAGCATCGCCCGGCTGATTGGCGACGACGACGTCGAGATCACTGCCGTGGCCATGGCTCAGGATGCCTTGGCGCTGTTGCGCGAGAACATCTACGACTGCATGATCATCGACCTCAAGCTGCCGGACATGCTCGGCAACGAGCTGCTCAAGCGCATGACCGCCGAGGATATCCGTTCCTTCCCACCGGTGATCGTGTACACCGGGCGCAACCTGACCCGCGAAGAAGAAGCCGATCTACTCAAGTACTCGCGGTCGATCATCATCAAGGGCGCGCGTTCGCCGGAGCGCCTGCTCGATGAAGTGACGTTGTTCCTGCACAAGGTAGAATCGCAGCTGTCCAACGAACGCCAGCGCATGCTCAAGACCGCCCGCAGCCGCGACAAGGTGTTCGAGGGGCGCAAGGTGCTGCTGGTGGACGACGATGTGCGTAATATCTTTGCCCTGACCAGTGCCCTGGAGCACAAGGGCGCCATCGTCGAGATTGGCCGTAACGGCCGCGAGGCCATCGAGCGCCTGGAGCAGCATGATGACATCGACCTGGTGCTGATGGACGTGATGATGCCTGAAATGGACGGCTTCGAGGCCACCCGGTTGATCCGCCAGCAAGCGCGCTGGCGCAAACTGCCGATCATCGCCGTGACCGCCAAGGCCATGAAGGATGACCAGCAGCGTTGCCTGCAGGCCGGCGCCAATGATTACCTGGCCAAACCGATTGACCTGGACCGTTTGTTCTCGTTGATTCGTGTATGGCTGCCGCAACTGGAGCGAATTTGACTAGCGAACGTAACACCGACATCGAAATCCGCTTGCTGATCGAGGCCATCTATCTCAAGTACAGCTACGATTTCCGCAACTATTCCGGCGCCTCGATCAAGCGCCGGATCCTGCATGCGCTGCGCCAGTTTGATTGCCTCACGGTGTCGGCGCTGCAGGAGCGCGTGCTGCACGACCCCGGCATGTTCATGCAGTTGCTGCAGTACCTGACGATCCCCGTCAGCGAGATGTTCCGCGACCCTGACCACTTCCTTGCCGTGCGCAACGAAGTGGTGCCGCTGCTGCGTACCTGGCCTTCGATCAAGGTATGGATCGCGGGCTGCAGCACGGGGGAGGAGGTGTATTCCATGGCCATCCTGTTGCGTGAGGAAGGGCTGCTTGAGCGCACCATCATCTACGCCACCGACATCAACCCGCATTCGCTGGACAGGGCCAAGCAGGGGATCTACTCGATGCAAAGCATGCGCGAGTACGAAGAAAACTACCGGCTGGCCGGCGGCCGTCGTGACTTTAGCGAGTACTACACAGCGGCCTATGGCAACGCCATCATGGACAGCAGCCTGCGCGATAACGTGACCTTCGCCGACCACAGCCTGGCCACCGACAGCGTGTTCTCCGAGACCCAACTGGTGTCGTGCCGCAATGTGCTGATCTACTTCAACAAAGAGCTGCAGGACCGCGCCCTCGGGCTGTTCCATGAGTCGCTCTGCCATCGGGGTTTCCTGGTGCTGGGCAGCAAGGAGTCGGTGGATTTTTCGGCCTACAGCGATCGTTTCGAGCCGCTGGTCAAGCCCGAACGGATCTTCCGTAAATCATGAACGGCGTACGCGCAGTGGTGATCGGCGCCTCGGCGGGCGGTGTGGCGGCATTGTTCGAGGTGCTTGGCGCGTTGCCGCCAGCGTTCGCCATACCTGTGCTTTGCGTGCTGCACCTGCCGGACGACCGCCACAGCCAACTGGCCGAAGTGCTGCAGCGTCGCTTGCATCGCCCGGTATGCGAGGCCGCTGACAAGGCGCAGATCAGCAGCGGGCGGATCTACGTGGCGGGGCCGGGTTACCACCTGTCGGTGGAGCACGACCTCACGCTGTCGCTGAGCCAGGAAGACCCCGTGCATTTCTCCCGTCCAGCGATCGATTTCCTGTTCATCTCGGCGGCCGATGCCTATGGCGAGGGCCTGCTTGGCGTGCTGCTCACCGGTGCCAACGAAGACGGCGCCAGAGGGCTTTCCTATATCAAGAACAACGGGGGCCGCACGATCGTCCAGGACCCTCGCGACGCACAGGTCTCCCTGATGCCGGAGGCCGCCCTGGCCCTGCATCAGCCCGACCATATCCTTACTCTGAGTGGTATCGGGCAGCTGCTCGCGACCTTGGAATACAGCGCATGCTAAGCCACACCATCGCCAAACTGCTGATCGTCGACGACCTGCCGGAAAACCTTCTGGCGCTCGATGCCCTTATCCAGGGCGAAGACCGCGAAGTGCACCAGGCCCAGTCTGCCGAAGCTGCGTTGTCGTTGCTGCTTGAGCACGAGTTCGCGCTGGCCATCCTCGATGTGCAGATGCCGGGCATGAACGGTTTCGAACTTGCCGAGCTGATGCGCGGCACCGACAAGACCAAGAATATCCCGATCGTTTTCGTCAGCGCGGCGGGCCGCGAGATGAATTATGCCTTCAAAGGCTACGAGAGCGGGGCCGTGGACTTTCTGCACAAACCGCTCGACACCCTGGCAGTGAAAAGCAAAGTCTCGGTGTTTGTTGACCTGTTCCGCCAGCGCAAGGTGCTTGGCCGGCAATTGGAAGCCCTGGAGCACAGCCGCCAGGAGCAGGAACTGCTGCTCAGCCAGTTACAGGTGGCGCGAGGTGAGCTTGAGCATGCAGTGCGCATGCGTGACGACTTCATGTCGATCGTCTCACATGAGGTGCGCACACCGCTCAATGGCCTGATCCTGGAAACCCAGTTGCGCAAGATGCACCTGGCACGGGGCAACCTGGAAGCCTTCAGCGCCGACAAGCTGCAAGCCATGGTCGAACGCGACGAGCGGCAGATCAACAGTCTGATCCGGTTGGTCGAGGACATGCTTGATGTGTCACGCATCCGCACCGGTAAATTGTCGCTACGCCCCAGGCTGTTCGATCTCGGTCAACTGGTGCGTGGGTTGGTGGAAAACTTCACCGCGCAAGCCATGGCGCTGGACACCCACATCGAACTGCAGCGCTGTGAAGCATTGAAGGGTGAGTGGGACGAATTCCGGATTGAACAAGTAGTGGCCAACCTGTTGTCCAATGCAATGCGTTACGGCGAGCGCAAGCCGGTGGAGGTACGGGTGTTCGAGCAAGCGGGGATGGCCTGGGTGCAGGTTCAGGATCACGGCATTGGGATAAGCGCGGCCAACCAGCAGCGCATTTTCCAGCAGTTCGAACGGGTCGCTGCCCTGCAAGCCAGCGGGGGCTTGGGGCTGGGGTTGTACATATCCGAGCAGATCGTGCAAGCGCATGGTGGACGGATACACGTTGAAAGCGAGGAAGGCAAGGGCGCCACATTCACCCTGCAATTGCCGCTGGCAACATTCAAAGAACAAAACGACCAGGCGCGGGCAACCTCTGCGTAAGCTTGGGGTCTGATGGCCAACTGTAAGAATTTCAAGGCGTTAACATGAGTGAAGATGCACAAGATGTGGTGTTGGTCGTCGAGGACGAACCGGCGATTCGCATGATTTTGCGCGATTACCTGGCGGGTGAGGGGTACCACGTGCTGGTTGCCGAAGATGGCGAGCAGGCGTTTGCGATCCTGGCCAGCAAACCGCACCTGGACCTGATGGTGACGGACTTCCGTTTGCCGGGTGGTATCTCCGGCGTGGAGATTGCCGAGCCCGCGGTGAAATTGCGACCAGACCTGAAGGTGATCTTCATCAGTGGCTACCCGGCCGAGATCCTCGAGTCTGGCAGCCCGATCACCCGCAAGGCACCGATCCTGGCCAAGCCGTTTGACCTGGATACCCTGCACGAGCAGATCCAGAGACTTTTGCGTTAAAGCGGGTGGCCCAAATCGCCGGCAAGCCAGCGCCCACAGGTACGCTACAGATCTCAAGGCCTGTGCAGTCCTTGTGGGCGCTGGCTTGCCGGCGATAGCGCCAGTACAGGCTATCGCAGGGTCCGCTCTATACCGCCTGCCAACATGCTCTCCATCAGCCCCAGCCCCTGTTCCTCGGGCAATGCCTTCAACATCCCCGGCAACTGGTTCAGCAGCGTCGCCACCACATGCGCCGTCGCCACCAAGGCTTGCCCCTGCAACGTTGCCTGTGGCGCGATCAACCTCAGCAACCCCGCCTCGTAACGTTTGCGCAACAAGGCCAGGCGCGCCTGCTGGTCATCGCTCAAACAGCACAAGTCGCGCTCCGCCAGCCGAAACTGCATCGGCCGCTCGGCATGCAATTGCCAGTGCGCTGCAATCAGGCAGCCCAGTGCCGAGGCCCCGCGCGCCATGGCTCGACGCCCCTGATCCAGAGTGGCCTGCAGTTCTTCGTACAACTCCTCGATCAAGTCGTACAACAGGTCCTGCTTGCTGGGAAAGTGATGGTACAGCGAGCCCGCAGTCAGCCCCACATGGGCCGCCAGTTCGCGCATGCTGACCTGGCCAAAGCCCTTTTCGGCAAACAGCGCCATGGCCCGGTCACGTCGCTCTTCAAAATTGGCACAGCGCATTGCGGCATTGACCGGAGGCATGGCGACTCGTCCTCAGTAGGTGAAGAAACCGCGACCGCTCTTGCGCCCCAGCCAGCCGGCCGCGACCATTTCCTTCAGCAGCGGGGCAGGGCGGTATTTGCTGTCGTTGAAGCCCTCATGGAAGGCTTCCATGATCGCCAGCAGGGTATCCAGGCCGATCAGGTCGGCCAGTGCCAGCGGGCCGATTGGCTGGTTGCAGCCCAGGCGCATGCCGGTGTCGATGTCCTCGGCACTGGCCAGGCCTTCCTGGCGCACGAAGATGGCCTCGTTGATCATTGGCACCAGAATGCGGTTGACCACAAAGCCTGGGCGGTTGCCCGCGGTGATCGGGGTCTTGCCGACCTTTTCGGTCACCACCAGCGCCTGGGCGTAGGTGCTGTCGCTGGTCTGCAGGCCGCGAATGATCTCCACCAGCGCCATCATTGGTACCGGGTTGAAGAAGTGCACACCAATGAAGCGCTCGGGGTGCTCGATGCTGGCGGCCAGCTGAGTCACCGACAGCGACGAAGTGTTGGTGGCGATGAGGCAGTCGGCAGCGACGTTGGCGGCCACTTGCTGCAGGATGCGCTGCTTGAGCTGCAGGCTTTCGGTGGCGGCCTCGATCACCAGCTGCGCGCCGCTGAGCTGGGCGTAGTCGGTGCTGGTGCGGATGCGCGTTTTCGCCGCCGCGGCCTTGTCCGCATCCAGGGTGCCTTTGCTGACCTGGCGTTCGAGGTTTTTGCTCAAGGTGGCCACGCCGCGCTCCAGCGCCGCGTCGGAAACATCCACCAGCAGCACCTGGTAGCCGGCGACGGCGCACACCTGGGCAATGCCGTTGCCCATGGTGCCGGCGCCGATCACGGCGATCTGTTCAATGCTCATGTGTCAGGCTCCCTCAGACGCGCTCGAAGACTACGGCGATGCCTTGGCCGCCACCGATGCACATGGTCGCCAGGGCGTAGCGGCCCTGGATGCGCTGCAGCTCATGGATGGCCTTGGTGGCGATGATCGCGCCAGTGGCACCCACCGGGTGGCCCAGGGAAATGCCCGAACCATTGGGGTTGACCTTCTCCGGGTCGAAGCCCAGTTCGCGGGCCACGGCGCAGGCTTGGGCGGCGAAGGCTTCGTTGGACTCGATCACGTCCAGGTCCTGTAGCTTCAGGCCGGTCTTTTCCAGCACCTTGCGGGTGGCCGGGATCGGGCCCAGGCCCATAAGTTCCGGCTCGACACCGGCGTGGGCATAGCCCACCAGACGCGCCAGCGGCTTCAGGCCCAGGCGACGCACGGCGTCACCGCTGGCCAGCACCAGGCCGGCCGCGCCATCGTTGATGCCGCTGGCGTTGCCGGCAGTCACGGTGCCGTCCTTCTTGAACACGGTCTTCATGCCGGCCAGTTGCTCGGCGGTGACGTCGCCCCGTACGTGCTCGTCCACGGCGAACTGTACGGTGCCTTTGCGGGTTTTCAGCTCCACCGGGACGATCTGGCTGTCGAAACGGCCTTCGGCGATGGCGCGGGCGGCGCGGCGCTGGCTGGTCAGGGCCAGCTCATCCTGCATCTCGCGGGTAATGCCGTGTTTGGCGGCGACGTTTTCTGCGGTGATGCCCATGTGGAAGTGTTCGAAGGGGTCCTGCAGCACGCCTACGGTGTAGTCGATGCCTTGCAGGTCGCCCATGCGCGCGCCCCAGCGTGCCTGCGGCAGCAGGTACGGGCCACGGCTCATGGATTCGGCACCGGCGGCCACGGCTACATCGGCATCGCCGAGCAGCAGGCACTGGGTGGCAGAGACGATGGCCTGCAGGCCCGAGCCGCACAGGCGGTTGACGTTGAAGGCAGGGGTTTCCTTGGGAATGCCGGCGTTCATTGCGGCAACCCGCGACAGGTAGGCATCGCGCGGTTCGGTGGGGATCACGGTGCCCATGACCACATGGCCAACCTGCTCGGCGGCCACGCCCGAGCGCTCGATGGCGGCGCGGGTAATGGTAGTGGCCAGGTCGGCCAGGGGCAGGTCCTTGAGCGAGCCTCCAAAACCACCGATGGCGGAACGCACGGCACTGACGACATAGATTTCTGGGCTGCTCATAGAGGCTCCGTAAGCTTAGGCATGGCGGGAGCGGGCCAGGCTCTGCGAGAATGGCCGGCGGTCCCGGAGTGGGATCGAGTCTAGGCAAAGGCTCTGTTGCAGCCTATGCCGGATCTGTTCAAACAACCTGGCACTTTTTGCCACTCAGCATAGACAGCGAAAACCACCATGCGCGATAGCGATTCGGTCGCCGTGTACTTTCTCAATGCCATGCTCCACGCCCTGCGCAATAGCCCGGCCGAGCGCGATGCGCAGCTGCGCGCGGTGGGCATCGACCCCCAGCTGCTTGAGCAGTCACAGGCCCGCGTACCGGCCAAGGCCTTCGCCGAGCTGTGGCTGACACAGATACAGCGCCTGGACGACGAGTTCTTCCGCCTCGACAGCCATGGCATGCCGCTGGGCAGCTTCGCCCTGATTTGCCGGGGCCTGATCCTTGAGCCGAACCTGGAAAAGGCCTTGCGCCAGTGCATGGCTGGCTTCGGCCTGTTCCTGCGCGACCTGCGCGGCAGCCTGACCGTACGCGGTGGGCGCGCGCTGATCAGCGTGCAGTCGAGCATTGCCGACCCGTTGACCCAGGTGTACGCCGAGGAAACCTACCTGGTGCTGATGATCGGCATGTTGTGCTGGCTGGCCGGGCGGCGGATCGCCATAGACCGCACCGAGCTGGCCGTCTCGCGCCCGGCCCAGGAAGACGACCTGCTGTTGTGGGGGCCGGACCTGCGCCTGGGCAGCGGCCGTACCGAAGTGGAATTCGACAGCGCCTACCTGCGTCTGCCAGTGGTGCAGGACCTGGCGACCCTGAAAACCTTTCTGCGCAGTGCACCGCAGGGGTTGGTGATCCGCTTTCGCAACCAGAACGGGCTGGTGGCGGAGGTGTACCGCCATTTGCGCGCCCGGCACTATGGGCAGTGGCCGACCTTGGCGGCGCTGGCGCAGCTGCAGGGGATCAGTGCCAGTACGTTCCGTCGGCAGCTGGAGCGGGAAGGGCGGTCGTACCAGCAGATCAAGGATGAGGTGCGCCGGGCGATGGCCTTCGAGCGGTTGCGCGAGGGGGTGTTGAGCATTGCCGAGATAGCCGAGCAGGCCGGGTTCCAGGAGCCGAGTGCGTTTCACCGGGCGTTCAAGAAGTGGACCGGGCAGAGCCCCGGCAGCTATAGGGCGCGGTTGGCCGGGCGTTAGTTGTTCCCTGTACCGGCGATAGGGCCGGTACGGCGATCATTGAATGATCAGGCCGGCACCATGGCAAACCCGACCCCGAAGCGGTTCCAGGCGTTGATGGTGGCAATCGCCAGGGTCAGGTTGACCACCTCGGCCGGCTCGAAGTGTTCCTGCAGGGCTTCATATTGCCCCTGTGGCGCGCCCTGCTCAGGCAGGCGGGTAAGGCTTTCGACCCAGGCCAGCGCCGCACGTTCGCGCGGGGTGAAGTAGGCGGTTTCGCGCCACACGCTCAAGGTCTGCAAGCGTGCTTCGGTCTCACCTGCCTTGCGTGCATCGTTGGCGTGCAGGTTGACGCAGTAGGCGCAGCCGTTGACCTGCGAAGCCCGCAGACGTACCAGCTCCAACAGGGAACTCTCCAGGCCGCTCTTGGCCAGGGCCTGCTCCAGGCCGATCATGGCTTTGTAGGCTTCCGGGGCGTGCTTGGCCCATTCGATACGGTTGTGCATGGCTGTCTCCAAAGGGTGCTGGATGGGAATGGCACTACTGTAGCGCTGCCGATTGGCCTCCCCGATAGCCAATTGCGCACATAAGCGGGAGGCCAATCGCCCATTCAGGTGGCCACTGACAAGCATCCAATCTCTTCATTTCTGCCAGCCCTGCCAAGCCGGGATAATGCCTGGGTCCTGTTACCCGAGAACCGATGCGCAATGAGAGCTGCTTTGAACCTGTTGCTGGTGATCCTGCTGGCGCTGAACCTGCGGCCGATCCTGACCAGTATCGGCCCGTTACTCGAACCCATGCGCGCCAGCACCGGGCTGGGCTACCAGCAGGCTGCCTTGCTGACGGCGTTGCCGGTACTGTGCATGGGCCTGGTGCCGTTGCTGCAGCCATGGTTGCGACGCTGGATCAGCGAGCATGGCGGCATGCTCGGTGGCCTGGCTGCAATCGCCCTGGCCTGCCTGTGGCGCCTGCAACTGGACAGCGCCTGGGCGCTGATTGCCAGTGCCGTGGTCGCCGGTCTGGGGGTGGCGGTGGTGCAGGGCATGATGCCTGGCCTGGTCAACCGCTGGTTCCCCAGCCGCCTGGCGGGGGCGATGGGGCTGTACTCGGCAGCGTTGATGAGCGGTGGCGGCATGGCTGCCGTGCTTGGCCCCCATATCAGCGACCATTTCGGCCACTGGCAGGTCGGCCTGGGCCTTTGGGCGATCCCGGCGCTGTTGGCGCTGGTGGCATGGGCGGTATGGCGGCCACGGCAGGGGGCGCCAACGCTGGCCGGCACTGCTGGCGGGCACTGGTTCGGCACGCGCCGGGCCTGGTTGCTGGCCCTGTATTTCGGCCTGATCAACGGCGGCTACACCAGCATGGTGGCGTGGCTGCCGGCGTACCATCTCGAGCACGGCGGCAGTGCTCAGGGCGGTGCAGACCTGGTGGGCCTGATGACGGTCTTCCAGGTGGCCGGTGCACTGGGGTTGCCGCTGTTGCTGCGGCGTTGGACTGACCGCCGTCCAGGCTTGTGGTTGGCTCTGGCGATCCAGCTGGCCGGTTTTCTCGGCCTGCTGCTGGCACCCACGCAGGCGCCGGGGCTGTGGGTCGCGATGATCGGTTTTGGCCTGGGCGCCTGCTTCAGCCAATGCCTGACCCTGACCCTGGAGCACTTGAAGACGCCCGCCGAGGCCGGCAGCCTGGCCG
This sequence comes from Pseudomonas sp. GW460-LB5, assembly GCF_059423245.1. Lineage (NCBI taxonomy): Bacteria > Pseudomonadati > Pseudomonadota > Gammaproteobacteria > Pseudomonadales > Pseudomonadaceae > Pseudomonas > Pseudomonas sp. GW460-LB5. The sequence goes on along the minus strand of NZ_JBWKXT010000011.1, from coordinate 66,191 downwards.
CTTTCGTGCAGGGCATCGGTTTCATCATCACCGGTACAGTGCCGTATATCACCGGCTGGCTGCGTGACGTGAGTGGTGACTTCCAGGCGTCGTGGACGCTGCTCACTGTGACCGTGGTGGCCATGTTGCTGGTAACCCGCTGGTTCAGTCCGCGTGGCTATGCCGCAGCCATCGCGCGCCCCGCCGCGCCAGGCAAGGCTGCGCCGGTCAGCTGAGGCGTTGCAGGGTATCGCGCACCCGGTCCAGCGCCGGGTCAATGTCCAGCAGCTCGATGGCGCCGAAGCCCAGCAATAACCCCGGACGTACCGGCGCTTCGCTGAAGAATGGCGCCAGCGAGTACAGGCCGACCTCTACCTTGCGCGCGAGGTTGGCCAGCAGTTCGACATCGACCCCGGGATTGGCCAGTGCACTGAGGTGGAAGCCGGCGCTGGCAGGGATGGCGCTGAGCCATGGCGACAGGTCGCCACCCAGGCGCGCCAGGATGCGCTCGCGACGGGCGCTGTAGACCTCGTGGCAGCGGCGGATATGCTTGTTCAGGTGGCCTTCGCCCAAAAAACGCGCCAGCGCCCACTGCAGCAAAGTCGGGCTGTGCCAGTCGCTGAGGTGCTTGGCCACGCAAGCGGCCTGCAGTACGGCAGGCGGCAGTACGGCATAGCCCAGCCGCAGTTCTTGCAGCAAGGTCTTGGAAAAGGTCCCGACATAGGCCACCAGCCCATGCCGGTCCAGGCGCTGGAGTGCGTCCGAGGCTGGCCCGTGGTAGCGGAACTCGCAGTCGTAGTCGTCTTCGATGATCAGTGCACCCAGTTCCGCGGCCCTTGCCAGCAGGGCGTGTCGGCGTGGCTCGCTCATCGGCATACCCAGCGGGAACTGGTGCGAGGGCGTTACGTAGATCAGCCGGGTGCCATCGGCGATCTGCTCCACGCACAGGCCTTCATCATCCACCGGCACGGACTGCAGGCGTGCGCCAAGGGCCAGGAACAGTTGCCGTGCCGGCGGGTAGCCGGGGTCTTCCATGGCCACCTGACAGCCTGGCTCGACCAGTACCCGGGCGATCAGGTCCAGCGCTTGCTGGGCACCGTTGCACACCAGCAGATCGGCTGCGCTGCAGTGCACGCCGCGGGCGTAGGCGATGTGGTGGGCAATGGCCTCGCGCAGCTCTGGCAGGCCCTGGGCCTGGAACTGCCGCTCGGGGTGGCGCTGGCTGCGGCGCAGCGCGTAATTCAGGCAGCTGCGCCATTGGTCGAACGGGAACTGCGACTTGCTCGATGCACCGCCGACAAAGTCATAGCGCGAGGGCGTTTGCAGCTGGCGTTGAGCGAGCACGGTGGCGCGCTGCTGCCAGCGTTCAAGGGATGCAGCGCCGGCCAGGGGAATGCTGGCTGATTCATTGCTGCGCAGTGGTTGGCGCGGGGTGATGAACGTGCCGCGGCCGACCACGCCGCTGAGCAGGTTGTCGTAGGTCAGCCGTGAGTAAGCCTCGGCCACGGTCTTGCGCGATACGCCCAGTTGTGCTGCCAGCAGGCGGGTGGGTGGCAGTTGGGTGCCGGCGGCCAGGTGGCCGCTGTCGATACCGGCGCGCAATTGCTGGTAAAGCTGCTCGGCCAGGCCTTTGCGGCCCTCCAGGCGAATGTGCAGTTCCATGGGCGGGTCCGGAGCGGGGGAGTGCTCAGGATAGCGGATTGGGCAGGAAGGCTCCCACAGGTATCGCGTGCACCCCAGGCTTGACGCGACCCCTGTGAGAGCTGGCTTGCCGGCGATGGGCTGCAAAGCAGCCCCAAAAAGCTCAGAACCGGGCGGCGCTGACAGTGATGTAGCCTTTTTCCGCCAGCGCGATGCGTATTACTGTCTCATCCTCTGCCGCGTTGCGGTTGCGCCTGATGCGCACGCCTTCTACCGTCGAAGCCTTCATATACTCTGAAATGGCCCGCCCGTTCGCGTCGAAGAACACCTCGCTGGCCAGCAACTCGATGCGTTCGATCAATTGCCGGGAATGCTCATCGGTGGCGCAGAAGAACATGACCCCCGACAGGTGTGGGTCTTCATCGGGGTTACTCATGTCATGGGCCAGCATTTCGCGCAGGCTGCTGCGCAGTTCGGCGATGGGGCGGGCGTACAGGTGCATGCGGAGCCTCCTCTGGAGCGCAGCGTTGCTTGATCCAGCCCCGATCTTGTTTTCTGCGGGCGGCGGTAGCAAGTAAGACACTTCCGAGAACCCTGTGGGAAATGTCTGAAGCTGCCGGAATACCACCCTTGACTGGCAGCAGGCGGGTGCCTGCGGCACAATTCGTCCCCACCCGATCGCGCCACAAGGCCGCTCCTGGAGTGACCGCGCAGCCTGGGCTAGCGTTGAACTTCCTGCTTGAAGCGCAACCGCCAGCCATGTAGCAACGGCTCGGTATAGCCGCTGGGCTGCTCGCGCCCTTTGAACACCAGGTCCCGCGCAGCTCGGAAGGCATACGATGTTTCGAAACCGGTGGCCATCGGCCGGTATGCCGGGTCCCCGGCATTCTGCTGGTCGACCACCTGGGCCATGCGTTGCAACGTCGCCTCGACCTGCTCGGCCCCGACTACCCCATGGTGCAGCCAGTTGGCAATGTGCTGCGCTGAAATGCGCAAGGTGGCGCGGTCCTCCATCAGGCCCACATCGTGAATGTCCGGCACCTTGGAGCAGCCGACCCCTTGCTCGACCCAGCGCGCCACGTAACCGAGGATGCCTTGGCAGTTGTTGTCCAGCTCAGCCTGGATATCAGCGGCGCTCCACGGCCGTTCGGGGCTGACCGGAATGCTCAGCAGGTCATGCAGCAATGCGCCACGCAGGGCCCCCAGGTCTACCTGTTCCAGCGTCTGCTGCACGGCAGCTACGTCTACCTGGTGGTAGTGCAGCGCATGCAGGGTGGCGGCAGTGGGCGACGGCACCCAGGCGGTGTTGGCACCGGCCTTTGGCTGGGCAACTTTCTGTTCCAGCATGGCCGCCATCAGGTCGGGCATGGCCCACATGCCCTTGCCGATCTGTGCCTTGCCGCGCAGGCCACAAGCCAGCCCGACCAGCACGTTGCTGCGTTCGTAGGCCTGGATCCAGGCGCTGCCTTTCATGTCGCCCTTGCGCAGCATGGCGCCGGCTTCCATGGCGCTGTGCATTTCGTCACCGGTGCGGTCGAGGAAGCCGGTATTGATGAACACCACCCGGGATGCCGCGCTGGCGATACAGGCCTTGAGGTTGACGCTGGTGCGCCGCTCCTCGTCCATGATGCCCATCTTCAGGGTCTGTGCCGGCAGGCCCAGCAGGGCTTCGACGCGGCCGAACAACTGGTCGGCGAAGGCCACTTCGGCCGGCCCGTGCATCTTCGGTTTGACGATGTACAGGCTGCCTTCGCGGGAATTGCCGCGGTGCTTGAGGTCGTGCAGGCCGATCAGGCTGGTAATCACGGCATCGAGGATACCTTCGGGAATTTCACGGCCATCACGGTCGTGGATGGCCGGGTTGGTCATCAGGTGGCCGACGTTGCGGATGAACAGCAGCGAGCGGCCCGGTAGTGTCAGGGGGAGGCCGTCTATACCGTGGTAATGGCGGTCTGCAGCCAGGGTGCGGTTGAAGGTTTTGCTGCCTTTGCTCACCTGTTCGCTCAGGTCACCCTTCATCAGGCCGAGCCAGTTGCGGTAGACGTGGACTTTGTCGTCGGCATCCACGGCCGCTACCGAGTCTTCGCAGTCGATGATGGTGGTCAGTGCGGCTTCCAGGGCGATGTCCTTGACTCCGGCCAGGTCCTGCTGGCCGATCGCACTGGTCGGGTCGATCTGGATTTCGAAATGCAGCTGGTGGTGCTGCAACAGGATCGCCGTGGGTGTGTTCGGCTCTCCCTGGTAACCCCGCAGTTGTGCGCGATTGTGCAATACGGCCTGGCGGCCGTCGGCCAGGGTGACCCGTAGCGTGCCCTGGTCGATCACGTAGGCAGTGACGTCGCTGTGTGAAGCGCCGTCGAGTGGGGCGCTAGCGTCGAGGAACTGCCGGCCATAGGCAATTACCTTGGTGCCGCGCGCCGGGTTGTAGCCTTGGCCGCGTTCGGCGCCCGCGGTTTCGGCGATGGCATCGGTGCCGTACAGCGCATCGTACAGCGAACCCCAGCGGGCGTTGGCGGCGTTGAGGGCGTAGCGGGCGTTGCTCAGCGGCACGACCAGCTGCGGGCCGGCTTGCAAGGCGATTTCACGGTCAACGTTGGCGGTGCTGATCTGCACGTTTTCGGGAGCGTCGACCAGGTAGCCGATGCCTTGCAGAAAGTGCTGGTAGGCGGCCATGTCGCGGATCGGGCCAGGGTGTTGGCGGTGCCAGTTGTCCAGCTCGGTTTGCAGGCGCTGGCGTTCGGCGAGCAGGGCGCGGTTTTGCGGGGCGAGGTCGTGGACCAAGGTGCTGAAGCCTTGCCAGAAAGTGTTGGCTTCGATGCCGGTGCCGGGGAGGACTTCGTCTTCGATGAAGTGCTGGAGGGTGGGGGCGATCTGGAGTTCGTTTGGCATTGTCTGTTCGCTCGATGTTCTGTCTTCGGGAATTCAGTCACCTGTGCTGGCTTCTTCGCGGGCAAGCCCGCGAAGAAGCCAGCACAGGATCTACAGGGCTGCAGCTCCAGCCTTGGCCACCTGGGCATCCTGTTCGGATTTGACCCCGGACACACCAATGGCACCCACCACCTGGCCATCCACCCGCAGTGGCACGCCACCTTCCAGGCTGGTCAGCAGCGGTGCGGTGACGAATGCAGTGCGGCCCCCATTGACCATTTCCTCGTAATCCCGGGTTTCCTTGCGCCCCAGCGCGGAGGTGCGGGCTTTCTCCACGGCTATGTAGGCACTGGCTGGCGCACAGCCATCCAGGCGCTCCAGGGCCAAGGGGTGGCCACCGTCGTCGACCACGGCGATGGTCACGTTCCAATGCTGGGCCAGGGCTTCCTGGCGGGCGGCGGCCAGCACACGGGCGACGTCGGCCTGGCCGATCACGAACTTGCTATGCATGGGGGTTCTCCGGGTTCAAGGCGGCTTCGACGATTTCGATCCAGTGCCGTACCGGCGTGCGCCCGGCCCCGTCGAGGTGGGCCTGGCAGCCGATGTTGGCGGTAGCGATGACTTGCGGTTTGCCGCTTTCCAGTGCGTTGAGGCGGTTGTCACGCAGTTGCAGTGACAGCGCTGGCTGGGTCAGCGAATAGGTGCCAGCCGAGCCGCAACACAGGTGGCCGTCCGGTACCGAGGTCAGGGTAAAGCCCAGGCGCGTCAGCAGCGCCTCTACCGCACCCCCCAGTTTCAGGGCGTGTTGCAGCGTGCAGGGGCAGTGGAAGGCCAGGCGTTGCTCGGCGCACAGGCCCAGTTGCTCGACCGGCTCATCGCGCAGTACTTCTACCAGGTCGCGGGACAGGGCGCTGACCCTGGCCGCTTTGGCTGCGTAGCGGGTGTCGTGTTCCAGCAGGTGACCATAGTCGCGCACGAACGCGCCGCAGCCGCTGGCGGTTTGCACGATGGCCTGGGCACCTGCTTCGATGGCCGGCCACCAGGCGTCGATATTGCGCCGCGCACGTTGCAGGCCTTGCTCCTGGGCATTGAGGTGGTAGTCCACCGCGCCACAGCAGCCGGCCTGGTGGATGGGTTGCACGCTAATCCCCAGGCGATCGAGCAGGCGCGTCGCAGCGGCATTGGTATTGGGTGACAAGGCCGGCTGCACGCAGCCTTCCAGCATCAGCACCTGGCGTGCGTGGCGCGGCGCGGGGCGCTCGCCGGGTGCCGTGATGTGCGCCGGCAGTTTGCGCTTGAGCGTGGCCGGCAACAGTGGGCGCAGGGCCTGGCCGCTGCGGGTCAGGGCCTTGAACAGCGCCGGGCGCGGCACTACCGCACGCAGGCCCTGGCGCAGCAGGCGCTGACCGAGCGCGCGCGGTACTTGTTGGTCGACGACGGCGCGACCGATGTCCAGCAGGTCGTGGTATCTGACCCCGGATGGGCAGGTGGTTTCGCAGTTGCGGCAACTCAGGCAGCGGTCCAGGTGCTGTTGGGTGCTGGCGGTGACCGGCTCGCCTTCGAGTACCTGCTTGATCAGGTAGATGCGCCCGCGCGGGCCGTCCAGTTCATCGCCCAGCAACTGGTAGGTAGGGCAGGTGGCGGTGCAAAACCCACAATGCACGCAGGAACGCAGGATGCTTTCGGCCTCGTCGGCGCGGGCCAGCCGGCGGCTTGTTTCGCTCAGGTTGGTTTGCATGGTCTGGCCTCACAGGTCCGGGTACAGGCGGCCAGGGTTGAACACCCCCTGGGGGTCGAGTTGCTGCTTGAGGGCACGGTGGTAACGCATCAGTGCGGCGGGCAGGGGCGGGCTGCTGGCTGCCCCGGGGGCGTAGCAGGTGGCGTGGCCGCCCACCTTGGCGACATGGTCGCGAATCGCCTGCGCCGGTGCACTGGACTTCAGCCAGCGCTGGGCACCCCCCCAGTCGATCAACTGCTGGCCGGGCAGTTGCAGCTCGCCGGTGGCGTTGGGCAGCGACAAACGCCATAGCGGCGCAGGGTCACTGAAGAACGCCAGGCGCTGTTCGCGCAGGTCGCTCCAGAAACCGCTGTCGAGCATTTCGCCGCCCAGCCGCTGGCGGGCCGACTGCACCGAGCCTTCACCGCCTTCCAGGCGCAGGAACAGGGCGTCACCGTCATGGCAGGCCGCGCTGATCGGCAGCGGCTGCTGGCCCCATTCGGCCAGCTCGGCCAGTGCCTGGTGGCAGCCCATCGGCAGGCGCAGGCTCAGGCATTCGCGCGGCCGAGGCAGCACTTTCAAGGAAATTTCAGTCAACAGCCCCAGGCAACCGAAGCTACCCGCCATCAGCCGTGATACATCGTAACCGGCCACATTCTTCATCACCTCGCCACCAAAGCGCAGCAGCTTGCCGTGGCCGGTGATTACCCGCGTGCCGAGCACGTAGTCACGTACCGACCCGGCCCACGGCCGCCTGGGGCCGGACAGGCCCGCCGCGACCATGCCGCCCAGGGTGGCCTCGGGGCCCAGGTGCGGCGGTTCGCAGGGCAGCATCTGGCCGGCCTCGTGCAGGGCCGCTTCGATCTCGCGCAGCGGTGTGCCCGCACGGGCGGTGAGCACCAGTTCGGTGGGGTCGTAGCTGACGATGCCACGGTGGCTGCGGGTGTCGACAACTTCGCCGGCCACCGGGCTGCCGAGCATGGCCTTGCTGTTGCTGCCCTGGATACGTAGTGGCGTGCCGTGGTTCAAGGCCTGGGTGACCTGCTGTAGCAGGGCCTGGCTGATGTCGCGGTCCATGCTCATCAGAAACGCTCCAGGTCAGGGAAGGGCAGTTGCCCGTGGTGCACATGCATGGCGCCGAACTCGGCGCAGCGGTGCAGGGTGGGGATGTTCTTGCCGGGGTTCAGCAGGCCCTGCGGGTCGAAGGCGGCCTTGACCGCGTGGAACAGGGTGATTTCGTCGCTGTTGAACTGGGCGCACATCTGGTTGATTTTTTCGCGGCCTACGCCGTGCTCGCCGGTAATGCTGCCGCCCACCGCCACGCACAGTTCGAGGATCTTGCCGCCGATGGCTTCGGCCCGCTCCAGCTCCCCGGGCAGGTTGGCATCGAACAGGATCAGCGGGTGCATGTTGCCGTCGCCGGCGTGGAACACGTTGGCCACGCGCAGGCCGTATTCGCGGGACAGGTCACTGATGCCCTTGAGTACCCGCGGCAGTTCGCGGCGCGGGATGGTGCCGTCCATGCAGTAGTAGTCCGGGGAAATGCGCCCCACCGCCGGGAAGGCGTTCTTGCGCCCGGCCCAGAAGCGCACGCGTTCGGCCTCATCGCAGGCCAGCCGCACCTCGCGGGCGCCGGCTTGCGTCAGCACCGCGGCCACCCGTTCGCAGTCGTCGTGCACATCGGCCTCCACGCCGTCCAGTTCGCATAACAGGATGGCCGCCGCGTCCACCGGGTAGCCGGCGTGGATGAAGTCTTCGGCGGCGCGGATTGCCAGGTTGTCCATCATCTCCAGGCCGCCTGGAATGATGCCGGCGGCGATGATGTCAGCCACTGCCCGGCCAGCGTCCTCGACGCTGTCGAAACTGGCCAGCAGCACCCGTGCCACCTGAGGCTTGGGCAGCAGTTTCACGGTCACTTCGGTGACAATGCCGAGCATGCCTTCAGAGCCGGTGAACAGTGCCAGCAGGTCGAAGCCGGGGCTGTCCAGGGCATCGCTACCCAAGGTCAGGTGTTCACCTTCGACCGTGAGAATGTCCACCTTCAGCAGGTTATGCACGGTCAGGCCGTATTTGAGGCAGTGCACGCCACCTGCGTTCTCGGCGACGTTGCCACCAATGGAGCAGGCGATTTGCGAGGACGGGTCTGGCGCGTAGTACATACCATGAGGTGCGGCGGCCTGGGAGATGGCCAGGTTGCGTACGCCGGGTTGCACACGGGCGTAGCGGCCCTGTGGGTTGACCTCAAGGATGCGGTTGAAACGTGCCATCACCAGCAGGATCCCCTTGGTCAGCGGCAGGGCACCCCCCGACAGGCCGGTACCGGCGCCACGCGCTACCACCGGTACGCCGCGTTGGTGGCAGAGCTTGAGCAGCGTCTGCACCTGCTCCAGGCGCTCGGGCAGCACCACCAGCAGCGGCACCGTGCGATAGGCCGACAGCCCATCGCATTCGTAGGGTTTCAGGTCTTCTTCGCGGTGCAGGATATCGAGGTCCGGCAGGGCGCTGTGCAGTGCCTGCAGCAGGGCTGCCTGGTCCACGGCGGGTAGCGCGCCATCGACGCGTTCGTCGTACAGGATATTCATCGGCTCACTCGGCAACGGTTTTTGTTGTTGTTGGCAAAGCGGTCACGGTTGCAGCCTGCGCGTGCCAGCGCCTGGGGTCGAGCATGGCGGGCACTGGTCCTACCAGTTTTTCGCCGTGGTACTGGTTATTAATGGGTTTACCCGGCTAGATTTGGATAGATGGGCTAACTGGTCCTACCAGCAGGAGGGTGCACAATGGTTATTGACGGCAAAGCCAAGGTCGCCGACCAGGTGGCCGAGCGGGTCGAGCGGCTGATCGTCGACGGCGTGCTGAAGGTGGGCCAGGCCCTGCCATCGGAGCGGCGGCTGGTAGAGAAGCTGGGTTGTTCACGTTCGGCCCTGCGTGAAGGGCTACGCATTTTGCGCGGGCGCGGCATCATCGACACCGAGCAGGGGCGAGGCTCGTTCGTTGCTGACCTGACGGGGCAGGTGGGTGCCACCCCATTGATGCACCTGTTTAGTTCGCAGCCACGCACGCTGTTCGACTTGCTGGAGGTACGGGCTTTGCTGGAGGCCGAGTCGGCGCGGCTGGCAGCGTTGCGTGCCACCGAGGTCGACCGCTTGCTGATTCGCCGGCGTTATGAAGAAATGCTGGCTGCCCACGAGTCGGCCCAGGCGCTGGACGCCCGTGAGCATGCCCGCCGTGACCATGCCTTCCATCGGGCGATCAGCGAGGCGTCACATAACCCGGTGCTGGTGCATACCCTGCAATCGCTCAGTGATCTGACCTTGAGCACCGTGTTTGCTTCGGTCAACAACCTGTACTGCCGGCCGGCGCAGAAACGCCAGATTGATCGGCAGCATGCGCGGTTGTATCAGGCGGTGATGGAGCAATTGCCGGAGCAGGCGCAGCGGGCTGCGCGTGAGCATATCAACGGGATACGCGACAGTTTGCGGGAGATCGAGCAGGAAGAGCAGCGCCTGGTCAGGGCGACCATGCGCATGGATGGTTGGGGGTGATGCTGCCTGTGCCGGCCCTTTCGCTGGCT
>NZ_JBWKXT010000011.1:0-56405 GCF_059423245.1 Pseudomonas sp. GW460-LB5 | reverse complement strand
CCCTGCAATCGCTCAGTGATCTGACCTTGAGCACCGTGTTTGCTTCGGTCAACAACCTGTACTGCCGGCCGGCACAGGATTGCCTCAATGATCGGCTATGCGGTCATCCTGAGAAAGAATAGCCCTGGCCAGTTCTTCATCATTGGCCTGTAGCCCTGGGTGGTCCTTGCGCGCCTGTTCCAGCGCCGACTCTACATAGGCGCCACGGATTGCACCGCCGCTGGCGACGAAGGCAGAAAGCTCGTCACGGGCCGGGATGATCCGTTTGTCGTCCTTGAAGGTCGAATACAGCGAAGCGGAAACACCGGCTGAGGTGGCGACGTCGCCCGCATCGACGCGGGCCAGGGCAGCACCGGCAGGCAGCAGGAGCAGCAGCGCAGGGGCGAGGAGTAGGTGGCGCATGTCGAGTTCTCCAATACGTGAAGCACAGGGAAATAAACCACTCAGTGTTTAAGAGGGCCAGGGGGGCGGGTAGTTCCCTTTGCAGGCTGGAGATTGTCGGGGCCGCCGCGCGGCCCCCGAGGCAGGGGCAGGCCAACTGGTTGGTGGTCTTCCCCCGGGCAAAGCACACGAAAACGGCTGGTCCGTTTACCGGGGCTGATACGTTCGATCATCCCTTAGTGCCCGGCCCGCCCTGACCGCGTCAACAGCCCGTCTAGCACCACCTCGCATGCCGCGCCCCAGGTGGCGCTTACCGGCTGATGCATCAGCACCGCGAGGCCATCGGCAGTAAAGGTGCCCGGCGTGGCAATGGCCTCGCCCAAGGCCTTGAGCGTACACGCTGGCTGCTGCCCGGCACTGGCCACGCAGTCTTGCAGGTTGCCCAGCACCAGCGCACGCGCTTCGGTTGCGGGCAGGCCTTTGTCCATCAGCCACTGCTGCAGGTCGTGTAGCAAGAAGTAGAACCAGCCATTCATGCACGCCGCCACGGTGGCCAGCTCGAATTCCGGCTCGCCCTGCAGCACCACCAGTTTGCCCAGTGGCTCCAGGTACTGCGTAGTGAGCGCATCGGGTGGGCACACCACTACCGTGGACTGGTTGTACTGCGCCGCATACGACAGCATCGCACGCACACAGAGGGCACCAGGGAACGCGGTGGACAGTTGCGCAAGGTTGACCCCGGCGGCGAGCGAGACCAGGCGCTGGCCTGAGCGCAGCTGTACGTCATTTGCCAGTTCGGCGAGCGATTGCGGGCGCACGCCAAGGATCACAAGTTCTGCCTGGTCGACCACTGCCTGGTTGCTTGCCAGCACCTGGCAACCATGCTCCTGGGCCAGCACGGCTGCCCGTTGCGCATTGCGCGGTGACAACAGGATGGGGCCTTCGAAACCGCTGCGACGCAGGCCGATGACTGTTTTTTCGGTGAGCTCGCCCACCCCGAGAATGCCAAGGCTATGCATGGTGCCTCCTGATCAGCTTTGCAGGCCGGCGCGGCGCTGGCCCCGGTGCAGGTTGAGGTTGACGCCGGCGCTCAGCAGCGGCTCCGGCGGGTTGCGGTTGGGGCCTGCGGAGCCCAGAAGGACGTCGATCAGCGCGTCGCGTTCGCCGCTCACCCAGTCGGCCAGCAGGGTAACGGTAGCTGTGCCACGGGTGATGGCAAGGCCGTTGCAGCACAGCGCCGCATGCACGTTGGGAGCGAGGGTACCGAAGCGCGACAGGTGGTTGCGCGACAGGCCCATCGAGGCACCCACGTCTATTCAAACGCCATGCCAGACAGCATCGGGAAGCGCCGCTCGAACGAATCGCGATGCTGGCGTCCGGCACGGGCGATGTGGCGTGGGTTGGCGCCGAAACCGCCGCAACCGTTGTCGTGCGCGGGGGTAGAGGTGTTTCTGTACATGGTTTTATCCGTGTTTTTTTGTCCACTATATGGCATTGGCGGTTGGGCGGGGACTATGACGGGAGGGACGGGGAACGGGATGTTATGGCTGCAGGATTGCCTGCGGACGGATTGACCGCGCCGGGCCGAGCGTGATTTGCTCGGCGCTACGGCTTCTTCGCGGGTGAACCCGTGAATGACTCGACACGATCATTCAAAGGAAACTGAAGGTCCCACCATGCCCGACTACAAGCTGCATTGCTTCGCCGAATCCGGCAACGCCTACAAGGCTGCGCTGATGCTCGAACTCACGGGCCAGGACTGGCAGCCGGTGTTCGTCGACTTCTTCCATGGCCAGACCCGTGAGCAAACCTGGCGCGATGAGGTGAACGAGCAGGGCGAGGTGCCGGTGATGGAGCACGCTGGCAAGCGTTTCACCCAGTCTGCGCTGATTCTGGACTACCTCGCCGAACAGACCGGCCAGTTCGGGCCCCGTGACGATGACGAAAAGCGCGAGATCTGGCGCTGGATGCTGTTCGACAACCACAAGTTCACCAGCTATTACGCCGCGCTGCGCTTTCTGTTCTGCCTGAAGAATACCGGCGAAACGGACGTGACCCGGTTCCTGCGTGAGCGTGCCACGGCGGCTTACCGCATTGTCGACGCGCACCTGGCGAAGACGCCGTTCATGGTTGGCGGCCGGCTGACCATCGCCGACCTGTCGTTGGCGGGGTATGTATTCATGCCGGAAGACACCGGTATTCCATTGGCGGAGTTCACCCATATCGAGGCGTGGAAGGCGCGGATCCAGGCGCTGCCAGGCTGGAAGCACCCGTATGAACTGATGCCGCGCACGGCATCCTGACCCATTCGCGGGCACGCCCGCTCCCACAGGTACTGCATAAGCTTCAAGCTTGCGCTGTCCCTGTGGGAGCGGCTTTAGCCGCGAAAGGGCCGGCTCAGGCATTACAAAACTCAGATCGACAACCGCACCACCCGGTTATCCAGCGCCTGCTGTTCCTGCCCGCGCCGCTTGTTCACCACCAGCTCGCCAATCGCAATCAGTCGCGTGCGGGTGATGTTGCGCGATAACCCCAGCAATTGCGCGGTATGCACCTGATTGTAATGGCAGAACCGATAGGCCGAGCGCAGCAGGGCGTTTTCCACTTTCTCGTACAGGTCGCCCGACTGCTCCTCGTACAGCCGGCTGAACGCCCGCTGTAGCAGGTCCTCCACATCATTGCCTGCCGGCTCCTCTTCTTGTCGCTCGATGCGCAGGTTGGACAAACGCAGGTCCTGTGCCTGTATCGTACCGTCGCCACAGGTCAGCAAGCTGTGGTGAATCACGTTTTCCAGCTCGCGGATATTGCCCGGCCAACTGTATTCCACCAGCTTGGCCTGTGCCTTGGGGCTCAGTTCCACCGGTCCGTAGCCAAGCCGGTCGCTGTAAGTGCGGATGAAGTGCCGGGCCAGCGGCAGGATGTCACCCGGGCGGTCGCGCAACGGGTGCAACTGCAAGGTCACCACGTTCAGCCGGTAGTACAGGTCCTCACGGAAATGCCCGGCGTTGATGGCCTTTTCCAGCTGCACGTTGGTCGCAGCCAGTACCCGCACGTTGATCGGGATGCTCTTGCGCGACCCAAGCCGTACCACCTCGCGCTCCTGCAACACGCGCAGCAGCTTGACCTGGATCGGCAGTGGCAAGTCGCCGATCTCGTCGAGGAACAGGGTGCCGCCGTTGGCCTCCTCGAACCAGCCGGCCTTGGCCGACAGGGCGCCGGTGAAGGCGCCTTTTTCATGGCCGAACAGTTCGGCTTCCACCAGCGATTCGGAGAATGCGCCGCAGTTGACCGCAACGAACGGCCCGTTGCGCCGGCCGCTGAGGTTGTGGATGTGGCGCGCGACCAGCTCCTTGCCCGTGCCGGTTTCGCCAATGATCAGGACGCTGGCCTCGCTGGGGGCGACCTGTTGCAAGTGAGCGAGCAGCGCCTGCGATCTGGGGTCTTCGAAGACCTGTGCGGTCGCCCTGATCGAGGTGGCCAGTGTCGGTGACGGGGGGAGGGTCAGCAGTTGCATGGGCAGTCCTCAGGAGTAGAAGGATGGGGCAGGACGTTTGTCGTTGAGGGCCCACTCGCCGAGTTCGTGGATGCGGTAGTCCACCGGGTCGTGCAGGGTTTGTGTGCGCAGGTTGCGCCAGTGCCGGTCGAAGCGCAGCGAGGCATGGGTGGCACGGGCACCGGTGACTTCGAACAGGCGGTTGCAGATGTCCAGGCCGTGACGGCTGGCGGCGACCTTGGCGGTGCCGATGGCCAGCGCCAGGTCGCCGCGCTCCTCGGCGGTGAGGGCATGTTCCTTGGCCCAGGCGGCGTCCAGTTGGCGCGCGGCCCGTTCGATCAGCAGGCGCACGCTTTCCAGGCCGACCCAGAACTCGCCGTAATGACGCAGCACGTAAGGGTCTTCGGCACTGCTGGCGGCGCTGGAGCGGAACCACGGCCGGCTTTCCTTGAGCGTGTACTGACGGGCTTCGTCGAAGGCGCCCTCGGCAATGCCGAGGAACAGGTTGGCGAAGTGCAACTGGGCAATCAGCGGCCGCAGGGCGGCAAACGGCGTGCTCAGGGGGCCTGGGTCGAGCAGCAGTTCATTGTGCTCGACCCGCACACGTTCGAATGTGGCGCTGCCACTGTCGGTCTGGCGCTGGCCGATGTTGTTCCAGTCGCGGTGCAGGCTGATGCCGGTGCGGCCGCTGGGAATGGCGGCGATCAGCAGTTTGCCGCCGGCACGTTCGTCCACCGCCGAGGCGATGAGCATTTCTGAGTCGCTGGCGCCGGAGCAGAAGCTTTTCTTGCCAGAGAACTCGCACCAGCCGTCGAAGTGCTTGACCACCGTGCGCGTGTCCAGCGGGTTCAGGGCATTACCCCAGAACCACTGTTTGCGGGCGGTCTGTTCAAACCACGGCTGCCACTGGTCCGGGCGTGAGAACAGGCGAACGGTGGCCAGCATCAGGTGGTGAAAGCCGAATACATGGGCGATGGAGCTGTCGACCCGGGCGAATTCGCGCACCACCGCGAAGGTGTCGTGCCAGTTGGCGCCCTGGCCGCCGAAGGCCTGCGGGATCGCCAGCGACAGCAGGCCGCTGCCACGCAGCGCATCGCGCTCGGCTTTTGGCGTGCCGCCGCGCTCGTCGCGCTCGACGGCGGTCTGGGCAAACTGCCCGGCCAGTTCTCGGGCGATTGCCAACGCCGGGCGCAGGGGGGCATTTACAGGTGCATTCATGGCCGCTCCTCAGGCGCTTTTACGCAATGCGTGGTGGGCGCCGAACAGCGGCACGGCACGCTCGGCGGCCAGGCGGATGCGGGCGGCGAGGGCATCGCTGGACACCCGATAGTCGGCCAGTTCCGCCTGGCTGGCGAACACGCCGATGGGCAGGGTCAGGGCCTGCAGGAAGCTGAACAGCGGGCGCAGCTGGTGGTCGAGCACCAGTGCATGGCGTTCGCTGCCACCGGTGGCAGCGAGCAGTACCGGGGTGTCGACCAGGGCGTCCTGGCCGATCAGGTCGAACAGGTGCTTGAAGTGGCCGGTGAAACTGCCACGGTACACGGGTGTGGTCACCACCAGCAGGTCGGCCTTTTCCACCAGGCGCAGCTGCTGTTCGACGGTTTCGGGCAGTTCGCTGCGCCACAGGGCACTGCCCAGCGGGCGGGCGATGTCGCCCAGTTCGATCAGGTGCGGCTTGATGTGCAGGTGTTCGGCCAGTTCGGCCAGGATTGCCTCGGTCAGGGCCAGGGTGCGCGAAGGGCGGGAAGTACCGCCGGACAGGGCTACGACGTTCAGTGGGGTGCTCATGGGCAGGTCTCCGGTTCTGGTTGAGCGGGACTTTGCTTGAGCAATCGTCGTGCCGAATTAAAAAATCCCTATAAATCAACAAGTCAGCAACTTTGCAAAGGCGAGCTGCTGTTGCCGGACGGGCGTTTCGTGTTGATCGGGTGTTGCGCTGCCAACAGTTGACCAAGTGTTGGCGGCTGTGCAGTGGCGAGAGTTATAGAGGATTATTTTTCATTAAAAAAAGAATAAGAATTTATATTGTTATTCTATTTTATCGATGTACGGCTGTTTTGCCGGTACCGACGATGCCCTGCACGAAGGTCACCAGTTGCTCCTTGGCAGTCATTACAGTCCCCCATTGCGCCTGCCCGCACAGCAAGCCCAGCACTGCATGGGCAATCGACCGCGCGCGCGGAGTCGTCAGGCCGCACTCGGCGGCGACGATGTCGCTGAGTAGCCCGCTGTATTCAGCTTTCAACTGTTCCACTTGCAACAGTTGCTCCTCGTTCAGATTCATGGCCTCCCGCGTCATCAACACCAGCTTGTCCGGGTTGGCTTGGCTGTAGGTCACAAAGGCCTGTACAAAACAGGGCAAGCGTTCACTGGTGGCTCGGGCGCCTTTGAGGCATTGTCGGGTTTCATACAGCAGGTCGGTCAGGCTCGACTCGATCAGCTCGAACAGCAGGCCCTGTTTGGTATCGATATGGTGATACAGCGAGCCGGCGCGCAGGCCCAGGTGACTGGCCAGGTCACGCAGGCCGATGGCCTGGTAGCCATGGCTGGCAAACAGCGCGGTGGCCGCATCCAGCAAGCGGTCCCGGGCGTGTGGGGTAGGTACGGGCGAGAGGCTGGAAGCGGGCATGGCAGCACCTGTCGGCGAATTGATGTTTGACCAAATGTAAGACAACAGGCATCTTACGTAAAGACTCAATCGCGGAGGTGTTTTGTGGATAATCAAACGGTGGTGATCGTAGGTGGTGCCTCGGGTCTGGGCCTGGAAACAGCCCGGCTGATGGTCAAGCGTGGCGCTGGCAAAATCGGCCTGATCGACCGCAACGAGCAATTGTTGGTACAAGCTGCAGAAGAGCTGCGCGGGCAGGGTGTGGAGGTGGCAATCGCAGTCGGTGACATTGCCCGCAAGGACACCGCCCACGCAGCCTTCGCACAGATCGTTGAAGGCCTGGGACGGGTGCATTGCCTGGTCAACAGCGCGGCCATCTACCCGCGCCAGGACATCTTCGAGATCACCGACGAAGAGTGGGACCTGGAAAACGCCGTGAACATCAAGGGCACCTACCACATGATGGTCGCGGCGGTGCGCCACATGCAGCAGTACGTGGCAGCCCCGGCGGTGACCGGGCGCATCGTCAACGTCACCTCGGTGGATGCCTTCAAGGCCCACCCGCAAAACGCCCACTATGCGGCGACCAAGGCTGCGGTGGTAAGCCTGACCAAGTCGTTCGCCCAGGCCTGTGCCAAGGACCAGATCCTGGTCAACTCGGTGGCGCCGGCCGGTTTTGCCACCGAGCGCGCCAAGCAGTTGGGCTTCCTTGGCGAACTGGCCGCCGCCAACCCGCTGGGCCGCGCGGCGGAGCCGGCAGAAATCGCCGAGTGGATCGTGATGATGGGCAGTAGCCGCAACAGCTATGCCACGGGTGAAAACGTGATTGTCAGCGGGGGTTACATCTATGCCTGAAGTCGCATTCCCCGAGGGCTACCAGCGCGCGCTGGTGAGCGGGGCTACCAGCGGTATCGGCAAGGCCATCGTGCTGGCGCTGCGTGACGCCGGCCTGCAGGTGATTGCCGTGGGGCGCAGCCCGCAGGCGCTGGCGGAGCTTGCTGGCGAGCCAGGTGTGACCACCTTGCAGGCGGATGTGCGCGACTACCGGTCGCTGGCTGCCGCGCTGGAAGGGCAGGCGGTGGATGTGCTGGTCAACAACGCGGGCATTCTGTCTACCCGTGCGGCGTTCCAGGACATCGACGAAGCCGAAATCGACAATATGCTCGACATCAACCTCAAGGCGCCGCTGCACCTGGCGCGCCAGGTGTTGCCGGGCATGGTCGGGCGGGGCAGGGGGCATCTGTTTTTCATCGGCTCCAGTGCCGGCCGCGCGCCGCACCCTGGTGCGGCGGTGTACGGGGCGTCCAAGGCCGGCGTCAGCCTGTTCTGCGATGCCTTGCGCTGTGATCTGCTGGGCAGCGGGGTGCGGGTGACCGAAATTGCCCCGGGCAGGGTGCAGACCCAGCTGTACAAGGCAGCGATGGGCATGCAGGCAGCGGGTAGCGAGCTGTATGACGGCTACGAGTCGATCCAGCCGGAAGACATCGCACAGCTGCTGCTGGCGGCGCTGAAGATGCCCCGGCAGGTGGATGTGTCGCGGCTGGAAGTGTTCCCCACGGCGCAGGCGGTGGGTGGCGGGCGGATGGTCAAGACTGCGGGTTGATCTAGCAGTTGTGTTGCCTGTGCCAGCCTCTTCGCGGCGGTTTGGCGCCTCGCTGAACCGCTCCAGCAGAAGCCGGCATAGGAAGGCGAGATTTCGGAAAATAGGTGCTTGACCACCTGTAAGACAACATATAACTTACATGAAGACCGTTTCAGCCGGTCGAGACAACTACAAAGCACTGCAGGGGATATGACGATGACTGCGACATCATGCCGGGTCGGCGTGGACATAGGCGGGACCTTCACCGATATCGCGCTGGACGTGAACGGCGTGCTGCATTCGACCAAGATCCTGACCGACTATGAGCTGCCCGAACGGGCCATCCTCACTGGCGTGCGCCAGGTGGTGGAGCAGGCAGGCCTGGCGCTGTCGGACATTGATCAGTTGATCCACGGTACCACCCTGGCCACCAACGCCCTGATCGAGCGCCGTGGCGCACGCACAGCCTTCATCACCACCGAAGGCTTCCGCGACACCTTGGAAATGCGCACCGAGAACCGCTTCGAGCAGTACGACATCAACATCGTCCTGCCGCCGCCGCTGATCGACCGCGAACACCGCTACACCCTGCGTGAACGCCTGAATGTCAAAGGCCAAGTGCTGATTGCCCCTGCGCAGGCCGAAATCGATGCCCTGGTCGAGCGCATCGCCGAAGGCAACTACCAGAGCGTCGCCATCGGCTTCATTCACAGCTACGTCAACGGCGCCCACGAGCGCCAGCTGCGCGATGCCCTGCAGGCGCGCCTGCCGCAGCTGTCGATTTCCATCTCCAGTGAAGTCTCGCCGCAGATGCGCGAGTTCGAGCGCTTCAATACCGTGTGCGCCAATGCCTACGTCAAGCCGCTGATCAAATCCTACCTGGACCGCCTGGTGGTTACCCTCAAGCAAGAGGGCGCCGATTGCCCGGTGTTCATGATTCACTCCGGCGGCGGCATCATCTCGGTGCAGAGCGCAGCAGAGTTTCCGGTGCGCCTGGTGGAGTCCGGCCCGGCCGGTGGTGCCATCTTTGCTGCCGACATCGCCCGCCGTTACCAGCTGGAGAACGTGCTGTCGTTCGACATGGGCGGCACCACGGCAAAAATCTGCCTGATCGAAGACCAGGTGCCGAAAACCGCGAAAACCTTCGAAGTTGCACGTACCTACCGCTTCAAGAAGGGCAGCGGCATGCCGATTTCCATCCCGGTGGTGGAAATGGTCGAGATCGGCGCGGGTGGTGGTTCCATCGCCAGCATCGACAGCATGCGCCAAATTCGCGTGGGCCCGCACAGCGCGGCGTCCGAGCCTGGCCCGGCCTGCTATGGCCGTGGCGGCCTGGAGCCGACCATCACCGACGCCAACCTGCTGCTTGGTCGCCTGGATGCCGACAACTTCGCCGGTGGCGCGCTACGCCTGTCCCGAGACAACGCCGCCAACGCCATGGCCCGGGAGATCGGCCAGCCGCTGGGCATGCAGGCCGACACAGCAGCGTTCGGCGTGTGCGAAGTGGTCGACGAGAATATGGCCAACGCCGGCCGTGTGCACGCGGTGGAAAGCGGCAAAGACATCGCCGACTACACCATGATCACCTTTGGTGGTGGAGGCCCGCTACACGCTGCGCGGCTGTGCGAAAAAATGGGCGTGGCGCGTTTCATCGTCCCGGCCGGTGCCGGGGTGGGCTCGGCCATTGGCTTCCTGCGTGCGCCGTTCGGCTATGAGGCCGTACGCAGCGCCTTCGTGCGCCTGTCCGAGTTCGAGGCCGCGCAAGTCAACGGCCTGATCGACGAGATGAAAGCCGAGTCGCTGGGCTTCCTGCGCCAGGGCATGCCGCAAGGCGAGCCGGAAATGGACTGCACCGCATTCATGCGCTATGTCGGCCAGGGCTGGGAAATCCCCGTCGCGCTGCCTTTCAAAGCCTTCAGCGCTGCCGACACGGTAGAGTTCAAGGCGCGCTTCGAAGAAGCCTACACCCGCTTCTTCGGCCGCCCCATCGAAGGACCGGACATCGAGATCGTCAGCTGGTCGGTCCGGGCCAGTTCGCCGCTGCCGCCGGTGGCACGCATCGAAGAAGTGGGCGCTGCCTACCGCGCCCACGAAGTCACGCGGCGCCAGGTGTTCGACGTGGCCGCTGGCGGTTTCGTCGAAGCCGGCATCTACCCACGCGAAGAGCTGCAGGTCGGTGCCCGTGTGGACGGCC
The DNA here is from genome assembly GCF_059423245.1 of Pseudomonas sp. GW460-LB5. Classification (NCBI taxonomy): domain Bacteria; kingdom Pseudomonadati; phylum Pseudomonadota; class Gammaproteobacteria; order Pseudomonadales; family Pseudomonadaceae; genus Pseudomonas; species Pseudomonas sp. GW460-LB5. Next base: position 46,147 of record NZ_JBWKXT010000011.1, on the reverse strand, counting down.
CGGCGATCATCGTCGAGCGCGAAACTTCGACCTTCGTCACCTCCAACTTCACCGCCACGGTCCAGCCAGACGGCTGCCTGCTGGTCGTGCGCCGCTAACGCCTGATTCGGAAGCCAGAACCATGAGCGATACTTTGATCGACATTCAAATGCAGGTGATGTGGAACCGCCTGGTCTCGGTGGTCGAAGAGCAGGCGCTGACCCTGATCCGCACCGCGTTTTCCACCAGCGTACGTGAAGCCGGCGACCTGTCTGCGGGGGTGTTCGACCGTGCCGGCAACATGCTGGCCCAGGCAGTCACCGGTACCCCGGGCCACGTCAATACCATGGCCGAGGCGGTGGTGCACTTCATCAACGACATCGGCGAAGACAACATCTTCGAAGGCGATGTGTACGTGACCAACGACCCGTGGAAGGGTACCGGCCACCTGCACGACATCACCATCGTTTCGCCGTCGTTCTACAAAGGCAGGCTGATCGGCTACTTCGCCAGTACCGCCCACGTGGTGGACATCGGTGGCCGCGGTTTTGGCCCCGATGCCCGCGAGGTGTACGAGGAAGGGCTTTTCATCCCGATCATGAAGCTGTTCGAGCGCGGCAAGGTCAACCGCGACCTGATCAACATCCTGCGCAACAACGTGCGCGAGAACGACCGCGTAGTGGGCGACTTCTATGCGCTGTCGGCGTGCAACGAGACCGGTCACAAACGCCTGCTGGACATGCTCGAAGAGTTCAAGCTGGACGACCTGGAACACATCGGTGGCTTCATCCTGGAGCACAGCCGCCGCGCTACCCTTGAATGCTTCAAGTCGTTGCCCCACGGTACCTACACCAACAGCATGACCCTGGATGGCTACGACGTGCCGGTGACCCTGGTGGTGACCCTCACTGTTGGCTCCGACGGCATCAAGAGCGATTTCACCGGCACTTCGGGCATGAGCCAGTTCGGCATCAACGTGCCGCTGGGCTACGCCAAGGCCTATGCTTGCTATGGCCTCAAATGCATCGTCGCGCCGGAAATCCCGAACAACACTGCATCGTTGGCGCCGTTCGAGGTCACTGCGCCGGAAGGCTGCATCCTCAACGCCAAGCACCCGGCGCCGGTGTCGGTGCGCCATGTGCTGGGCCATTTCGTGCCCGACCTGGTGCTTGGCGCACTGCACAAGTGCCTGCCCGGCAAAGTGCCGGCCGAGGGCGCCAGTGCCTTGTGGAACCTGCACCTGAGCGTGCGCCCGCTGGAAAGCAACCCGACTGGCCGGAATGCCGAGATGCTGATGTTCAACAGTGGCGGCATGGGTGCCCGTTCGGCCATGGATGGCCTCAGTGCCACGGCGTTCCCCAGCGGCGTGCACACCATGCCGGTGGAAGCCACCGAGCATGCTGGCCCGGTGGTGGTGTGGCGCAAGGAGCTGCGTGAAGGCTCTGGTGGCGCCGGCCAGTTGCGCGGCGGCCTGGGCCAGGAGATCGAAGTGTCGGCGGCCGAGGGTTACAGCTTCCGCTTCAGTGCCATGTTCGACCGTATCCAGTACGCGGCACGCGGCCTGGAGGGTGGCAAAGCGGGCGCCGAAGGTTTTGTCGGCCTGGACGATGGCAGCCTGCTGCGCGGCAAGGGCCAGCAGTTCGTGCCTGCCGAGCGTCGCCTGGTGCTGCGCCTGCCCGGTGGTGGTGGCTACGGTGACCCGCGCCAGCGCGACCCCAGACAGGTTGAACGCGATGTGCGTGCGGGCTACATCAGCGCCGAACAGGCACGCAACGACTACGGCTTCGACGCCGCCCAGGAGCGCTAGAAAATGGACGTGCAAAGCAGCCGCGTGCGTGCGGTAAAAAGCTCGCCAAGCATGGCGGTGTCGGTACTGGCCAAGCAGATGCTGGCCCAGGGCGAACCGGTCATCAACCTGGCCCTTGGCGAGCCAGACTACAACGTGCCGGCTCACGTTATCGAGGCCGCGTACCAGGCAATGCGCGCGGGCAACAACCACTACACCGGGCCCAATGGCCTTGAAGTGTTGCGCCAGGCCATCGTCGACAAGTTTGCCCGGGAAAACGATCTGGTCTATGGCCTGGACGAAATCTGCGTGGGCAATGGTGCCAAGCAACTGTTGTTCAATGCCTTCCTCGCTACGCTCGAGTCGGGTGACGAGGTAATCACCCCGGCGCCGTACTGGGTGTCTTATACCGACATGGCCCTGCTCAATGGTGGCGTGCCAAAGGTCATCCCGTGCAGCGCGCAGCAGGGCTTCAAGCTCAAGCCCGAACAGCTGGAAGCTGCCATCACCCCACGCACCCGTTGGGTGATGCTCAACTCGCCGAACAACCCGAGCGGTGCGATTTTCACCCAAGAAGAGTTTGCTGCGTTGGGCAAGGTGCTGGAGCGGCACCCGAACGTGCTGATCATCTCTGACGAGATCTACGAGCACATCGTGCTGGGTGATCAGCCGTTCGTGTCCTTCGTCACGGCTTGCCCGCAGTTGCGTGAGCGCACCTTGCTGATCAACGGTGTGTCCAAGGCCTATGCCATGACCGGCTACCGGCTTGGCTACGCCGCCGGACCAAAAGACCTGGTGGTGGCGATGAACAAGACCCAATCGCAGACCACCACCTGCCCGTCGAGCATTTCGCAGCTGGCGGCCGTGGCGGCGCTGAACGGGCCGCAGAACTTCGTGCGCGAAGCCAACCGCGAGTACCAGGCGCGTGGCGCGCTGGTGGTACAGGGGTTGGCGCAGATCCCGGGCCTGCAATTGCAGATGCCACAGGGCGCGTTTTATGCCTTCCCTGACGTCAGTGCCTTCATTGGCAAGCGCACCCCCGATGGCCAGGTCATTTGTAACGATGCCGACCTTTCGGCCTACCTGCTGCGCGTTGGCAAGGTCGCGACCGTCCCGGGTTCGGCGTTTGGCCTTGAGCCCTACATTCGTCTGTCGTTCGCCACGTCGCGGCAGGAACTGGAACAAGCCCTGGGGCAGTTGCGCGATGCGTTCGCGGCGCTGTCCTGACCCCACCAAGCATTCGAGGTAAGACATGAGCAAGCCTTTCAAACGACTGCTGATCACCGGCGCCGCCGGACGCCTTGGCAGCGTGCTGCGCAAGCACCTGGCCGCCTTCGCCGACGAGCTGCGCCTGACCGACATCGCCGAGATGGGCCACGCTGCGCCGCATGAACAGCTGGTGCGTTGCGACCTGGCCAATTTCAACGATGTGCTGCCGCTGACTGAAGGCGTCGACGCCGTCGTGCATGCGGGTGGCGTACCCGTGGAGGACACCTTCGACAAGATCCTCAACGGTAACATCGTTGGCACCTACAACATCTACGAAGCGGCACGGCGCAATGGCGTCAAGCGTGTGGTGTACACCAGCTCCAACCACGCCATCGGTTTCTACGACCGCACCGAAACCATCGACGCAACCGCCGCGCACCGCCCCGACAGCCTGTATGGCGTCAGCAAGTGCTTCGCCGAGGACCTGGGCCGCTATTACTGGGACAAGTTCGCCATCGAGTCGGTCAACCTGCGCATCGGCTCGTCGTTCCCTGAGCCACTGGACCGGCGGATGCTCGCTACCTGGCTGTCGTTCGACGACTTCGCCCAGCTCACCGAGCGCTCGCTGCTGGCGCCGCGGGTCGGGCACATGATCGTCTACGGCATGTCGGCCAACCGCGAAAGCCTGTGGGACAACCGCCTGGCTTCGTCCATCGGTTACGTGCCCAAGGACAGCGCCGACGACTACCGTGACAAGGTGCTGGCCGAGCACCCGCCACTGGATCCGAACGAACCGGCCGCGCGCTATCACGGCGGCAACTTCGCCGGCGCCGGGCACTTCGAAGACCCGAAATAATCGCCTCGTCTGCCACAGGGACAGCGCGGCCCATTGTGAGAGCGGGTTTACCCGCGAAGAGGCCGGTGCGGGTAAAAGAAGCCCGCGTGGCGAGTGTGAATCTTGTATATCGCAACATCAGAAGAGAGCTAATTCCATGGCTTCCACCGCTAAACAACAGAATTACGATGTGGTGATCGTCGGTGGCGCGGTCAACGGCAGCGCCACCGCCTACTTCCTGGCCAACAACCCGGACTTCAACGGTTCGGTACTGGTCATCGAGCGCGACTGGACCTACAACAAGTCGGCCACCGCGCTGTCGAGCAGCTCGATCCGCCAGCAGTTCTCCAACCCGATCAACATCGAAATTTCCAGATTCGGTGCCGAGTTCGTGCGCAGCTTCCCCGAAGTGATGGAGGTAGATGGCGATCGCCCGGACCTGGCCTTCCACGAGAACGGCTACCTGTTTCTGGGTGATGACAAAGGCTACGAAGTGCTGCGCCGCCTGCACGATACCCAGGTATCCCACGGCGCTGACGTGCACTTGCTCGACCCCGAGCAGCTGCAGCGCACATTCCCTTGGGTGAACATCGACAGCCTCGCCGGTGCCAGCTACGGGCGTAGCGGTGAAGGCTGGTTCGACAGCCTGGGCATGCTCAACGGCTTCCGCCGCAAGGCGCGCTCGATGGGCATCGAGTACATCGAGAACGAAGTGGTGAGTGTCCAGCGTGAAGGCGACCGGATTACCGGCGTGCAACTGGCCAGCGGAGAGCGCATCGGCTGCGGCCTGCTGGTCAACTGTGCCGGTACCCGCGGTACCAAGGTGGCGCGCATGGCCGGCCTGGATATCCCGGTCGAGCCGCGCCGCCGCTCGCTGTTCGTGTTCGATTGCCGTACCCCGCTGGAAGGCACCGTGCCCCTGACCATCGACCCGACCGGGGTGTTCTTCCGCCCCGAAGGCAAGTTCTACCTGGGCGGTACCTACCCGAAAAACGACCCGGAAGTGGACTTCGAAGATTTCGATGTGCTGCACGAAGAGTTCGACGAAGAGGTGTGGCCGATCCTCGCTGAGCGGGTGCCGGCGTTCGAAGGCATCAAGGTGGTCAACTTCTGGGCCGGGCACTACGACTTCTGCGTGCTGGACCACAACGCCATCGTTGGCCCGCATAACGAGGTGAACAACTTCCTGTTCTGCAATGGCTTCAGCGGGCATGGGCTGCAGCAGGCACCGGCCATTGGTCGCGGGCTGTCCGAATTGATCACCTATGGCGGCTACCGCTCGCTCGACCTGAGCGCGCTGAGTTACCAGCGGGTGATCGACAACAAGCCGTTCCTGGAAGATTCGGTCATCTGACCGCAGCGCATGAGGTAGAACAACAATGAGCAACTCCGAAGTGAAGCGCAGTGGCGGTCAGGTACTGGTCGATGCCCTGCGGGTGAATGGTGTCGAGCGTGCGTTCTGCGTGCCAGGTGAAAGCTACCTGGCAGTGCTCGATGCGCTACACGATGTGCAGGATGAGATCGACCTGATCGTCTGCCGCCAGGAGGGCGGTGCTGCCTACATGGCCGAGGCCTACGGCAAGCTGACAGGCCAGCCAGGCATCTGCTTCGTCACCCGCGGCCCAGGTGCCACCAACGCCTCGGTGGGCGTGCACACCGCGTTCCAGGACTCCACGCCGATGCTGCTGTTCATCGGCCAGGTGGCACGTGACCAGATCGAACGCGAAGCCTTCCAGGAAGTGGACTACCGGCGCATGTTCGGCCAGATGGCCAAGTGGGTGGTGCAGATCGACGATGCCGCGCGCATTCCCGAACTGGTCAACCAGGCTTTCCAGCGCGCCATCAGTGGCCGCCCTGGTCCGGTGGTAATCGCGCTGCCAGAAGACATGCTCACCGACCTGGTGCAGGTCGCCGATGCGCGCCCGGCCCAGCGTGTCGAGGCTGCTCCGGCGCCCCAGGCAATGGGCGAGTTGCAGGCGCTGCTGGCCAAGGCCCAGCGGCCACTGGTGATTGCCGGTGGCGGTGGCTGGAATGACCAGGCGGTGGCCGACCTGAAGCGCTTCGTGCAGGCGCAGAACGTGCCACTGGCGGCGTCGTTCCGCTGCGAGGACCTGTTCGACAACACCGACCCGCACTATGCCGGTGACCTGGGCCTGGCTGCCGGCCCGGTGTTGGTCGATGCGGTAAAGCAGTCTGACCTGTTGATTGTGGTGGGTGCCCGCCTGGGTGAGATGACCACGGGCGGATATGCGCTGGTCGACATTCCAACGCCAAAGCAGGCGCTGGTGCATGTACATGCCAGCGCCGAGGAGATCGGCCGCGTTTACCAGCCGACCCTGGGCATCAATGCCGGCCCCGGCAGCTTCCTGGCCCAGGCCGCTGCCTTGCAGGCGGTGCGTCCGGCGGAATTCGCCGACTGGGTCGCCAGCCTGAACAGCGGCTACCGCGGCAACTTCGAAACACCGCGCTCGCCGGGTGATGTGCAGATGAGCGAAGTGATCGCCTGGCTGAACAAGACCCTGCCGGCCGACAGCATCCTCACCTGTGGTGCCGGCAACTACACCGGCTGGGTGCACCGTGGCTACCAGCACCGTGTATTCCGCACGCTGCTCGGGCCTACCAACGGCTCGATGGGCTACGGCGTGCCGGCGGCAGTGGCGGCCAAGCTGACCTACCCGCAGCGCACGGTGGTGGCGTTTGCCGGTGACGGTTGTTTCCTGATGAATGGCCAGGAACTGGCCACTGCGGCGCACTACGACGCACGGGTGATCACCGTGGTGGTCAACAACGGCATGTACGGCACCATCCGCATGCACCAGGAGCGCACCTATCCTGGGCGGGTGTCCGGCACCGAACTGCACAACCCGGACTTTGCCGCCCTGGCGCGCGCCTATGGGCTGCACGGTGAAACCGTTACCCGTACCGAGGACTTCGCTGCCGCTTTCGAGCGTTGCCAAGTATCCGGCAAGCCGGCGCTGATCGAAGTGCAGGTCGACCCCGAAGCCCTGACCCCGCGCATGACCCTCAGCCAGATTCGCGACAAGGCCCTGCAAGCCAAGCGCTGATTCACCTCGGGTGGGGCGCGGTCCGGCCCCACCTTTTTTCATTATCCGAACGAGCCAATCGACATGAAACTTGCCGATCGTGATCTGCTGCGTGAAGTTTGCTATATCGATGGAAAATGGCTGGCGGCTGACAGCGGCCAGCGCATTGCCGTGACCAACCCGGCCACCGGCCAAGTGCTGGGCCACGTGCCGCGGATGGGGGCAGAAGAAACCCGCCGTGCCATCGCGGCTGCCGAGTGCGCCTTGCCAGCGTGGCGGGCGCTGACTGCCAAGGAGCGTGCCGCCCGGCTGCAGGCCTGGTTCCGCGAAATCCTCGCTCATCAGGAAGACCTGGCGCGCATCATGACCGCCGAGCAGGGCAAGCCCCTGGCCGAATCCCGTGGCGAGATTGCCTTTGCCGCCGCTTATGTGGAGTTCTATGCCGAGGAAGGCAAACGCATCTATGGCGATGTGATTCCTTCGCCGAACGCTGATCGGCGCTTGATCGTGACCAAGGAACCGATTGGTGTGTGTGCGGCGATTACACCTTGGAACTTCCCGGCGGCGATGATCACCCGCAAGGCGGCGCCGGCTTTGGCGGCGGGCTGCACGTTGGTGCTCAAGCCCGCTTCGCAAACCCCGTTCAGCGCGCTGGCACTGTGCGTGCTGGCCGAGCGTGCCGGTATCCCGGTGGGTGTGCTTAGCGTGGTGACCGGCGATTCGGCGGCCATTGGCGGCGAGCTGACGGCCAGCCCGGTGGTGCGCAAGTTGTCGTTCACCGGCTCGACCCCCATCGGCATCCAGTTGCTGCGGCAGTCGGCGGCAACGGTGAAGAAGGTGACCATGGAGCTGGGCGGCAACGCTCCGTTCATCGTGTTCGACGATGCCGACCTGGAAAAAGCGGTGGAAGGCGCGCTGATCGCCAAGTTCCGCAACAGCGGGCAGACCTGCGTGTGCGCCAACCGCTTCTATATCCAGGACGGCATCTACGAGCGCTTCGTGGCGCGCTTTGCCGAGCGCGTGGGTGAGCTGGTCGTCGGGCAGGGCGATGCACCAGGTACACAGGTCGGCCCGATGATCGACGGGCGTGCGGCCAATGGTGTCGAACGGCTGGTCGGCGAAGCTGTGGAGGCCGGTGCGCGGGTGGTGGCGGGAGGGCGTCGGCACGCCATGGGCGAGGCCTTCTTCGAGCCGACCTTGCTGGCGGATGTGACGCCGGACATGCGCGTGGCGCGCGAGGAAATTTTCGGGCCGGTGGCGCCGATCTTCCGCTTCGGCAGTGAGGAGGAAGTGATTGCCCAGGCCAACGACACCGAGTTCGGCCTGGCCTGCTACCTGTATGCCCGGGATGTCGGGCGCATCTGGCGGGTGACGGAAGCGCTGGAGTACGGCATGGTCGGGGTCAACGTCGGCGTGGTGGCGACTGAAGTGGCGCCGTTTGGCGGGGTGAAGGCCTCGGGGTTGGGCAGGGAGGGGTCACGCTACGGGATCGAGGATTACCTGGAACTCAAGTATGTGTGCCTTGGGCTTTAAGGCATTCCTGAGGCTCTGAGGTTGCCTGTACCGGCCTCTTTGCGGGCAAACCCGCTCCCACAGGTACTGCACAGCTCTCAAGATCTGCATGGCACCTGTGGAAATTTCCCACAGGTACGGCGCATGATTTGAAGGCCGTGCGGTCACTGTGGGAGCGGGTTTACCCGCGAAGAGGCCGACACAGGGTTACGATCAGGCCTTGCTGTCGAGCAGCCGCTGGTAGCGCGACAGGCTTTCTTCCAGGTGCTTGCGCAGCGCCGTACGTGCGCTGGCCACATCGCCCATGCTGATCGCTGACAGGATTGCCCCGTGCTCGCGGGCAATTTTCTTGATGTGTGCCTGGCGGTTCTTGCCGGTTACTTGGCCATGTTTGAGGTTCAGGTCAAGGATGATGTCCGGCCCCAGCGCTTCCAGCAATTGCGTGAAATGCGGGTTGTTGGTGGCCCGTGCAATCGCCAGGTGGAATTCGAAGTCGGCCTTGGCTTCCTCTTCCTGCGTGGCACCGTCCAGCGAGTTGAAGCGGTCGAACGCCTCGGTGATCGCCGCCATGCTGGCCGGGCTGCGGCGCTCGGCGGCGCGGGCCACCGATTCCGCCTCGATCCCCAGGCGCAATTCAAGGATCTGCGCCGCAGCGCGTACGTCATCGACCACGCTGTCGATGGCAAAGCCGATGCGTTTCACATCCTGCTCGACCACGAATACGCCCACACCTTGACGGGCAACCAGGCGCCCGCCCAGGCGCAGCGAGGCCACCGCTTCGCGGATGACCGGGCGGCTGACGTTGAACTCTTTGCACAGCGCTTGTTCGGACGGCAGCTTGTCGCCCGGGCCGTAGGTGCCAGTGTCGATCCGGCTGGAAAGCTCCTGGATCACGATTTCCGCCAGATTGGCGCGACGCGTGCCTAACGACGCATTCATAGAAGGGTTGCTCCTGAAACTGATTGGCTCATCACGGTTGATTCTCCGGCAGGTTGCGCGCAGCCCTCATGCCCCTTGCGGCGGGATCCGTAGCCAACCAGCGGTGATGTTGTCGGCATATGTTATCAAACATCTTACTAGCTCGTCTGATGCCCCACTTCTTGACCACGCAGATCTCGTCGCCGTGAAAATTATTTTACCTGCTCGCGTAGCATACACCCATTGACAGTTGCCTGCTGACTGTTATCTTACAAGTGCGATGGCGTTCCGGCCATTTCGCATGCGGTAAGCGATGTCGAGGTTCGTCCAATCACTACTGGGAGCTGAGCATGAATAACAACAAGGGAGGGCGTACAGCCCTCGCGACCGCGGTAACATTGCTGATGGCCATGGGGACGGCAAACGCAGCAGACAGTGAAGTTGTCAGGATCGGCTTCGCCGGCCCCCTGACCGGCCCTTCGGCGCACCAGGGACAGGACGTCGAGCATGGCATTCAGATTGCCGTAGAAGAGGCCAACCAGCAGCAACTGAAAATCGGTGACAAGGTGGCCCAGTTCAAACTGGTCTCCGAGGACGATGTCGCCGACCCACGCACGGGCACGGCGGTGGCGCAACGCCTGGTGGACTCGAAAGTGGCGGTGGTGATCGGCCACTACAACTCCGGCACCAGCATCCCGGCTTCGAAGATCTACGCCGCCGCCGGCATCCCGCAGATCTCGCCCTCGGCCACCAACCCCACCTTGACCCAGCAGGGCATCCCTTCGGTGTTTCGCACGGTCAACGACGACGCCACCCTGGGCCGCTACGCCGGCAACTACCTGGTCAGCCAGCTCAAGGCCCAGCGCATCGCCATCTTCGATGACCGCACCGCCTATGGCCAAGGCCTGGCCGACGAGGTGACCAGGGCGGTCAAGGCGGCTGGCGGCAATGTGGTGGTGCGTGAGTACACCAACGACAAGTCCACCGATTTCAACGCCATCCTCACCACTGCCAAGGCGCAAAAGGCCGACGCGGTGTTCTTCGCGGCACTCGACTACCAGGCCGCACCCATGGCCAAGCAGATGAAAAACCTGGGCCTGAAGGCGCGCTTCATGAACATCGGCAACCTGCCCAATGACTCGTTCAAGCAGATGGCTGGCAGCGCCGCCGAAGGTACCTATGCCTGGAACTATGGCACGCCGCTGCTGGACATGCCCAAAGGGGCAGCCTTCGAACAGAAGCTCAAGGACAAGTTCGGCGTGGGTGTGGTGCAGTCGTCGCCCGCTGCGTATGACGCCACCTGGGCCGCGATCAACGCCATGGTCAAGGCCGGCTCCGACGACCCCAAAGTGTATCTGCCAGTGCTCAAGAGCCAGAGCTATGACGGCGTCACCGGCACCATCGCCTTCGATGACAAGGGCAACCTGAAGAACCCGGCTGCCACCGTGTTCCAGTTCGCCGAAGGTGGCTGGAAAACCTTGTCGGTCGAGCGCGACTGAGTTTCACCCCATAACAAGCGGGCGCACGCCTGCGACATAACAAGAAGACTTTTCCCACCTGCCAGGCCAGTCGGCGTGTGGCGCTGAGCCGCCGCGCGCCGACGACAACGCAGTTTCGAGGATTCAGCGCGTGGACGGTAATTTCGATATCTTGTTGCAACAGGTCCTTAACGGCCTGGTGCTGGGCAGCATCTATGCCCTGGTAGCCTTGGGCTACACCATGGTCTACGGCATCATCGGCCTGATCAACTTCGCCCACGGCGAGGTGGTGATGATCGGCGCCATGGTCACCATTTCGGTACTGACAATGCTCGCTGGCGCCGGCTTTGCCCCTGGCGTCATCACGTTGCTGCTGGCAATCATGGCTGCTGCGGTGGTGTGCATGCTGCTGGCCCAGGGCATGGAAAAGTACGCCTATCGGCCCTTGCGCAAAGCCCCGCGGCTGACCCCGCTGATCCTTGCCATCGGCATCTCCATCGCCTTGCAGAACCTGGCGATGATGATCTGGGGGCGCGGCTACAAGACCTTCCCTGAAGTGGTAGAGACGCGGCCCGTGGACGTGTTCGGCGCCATTGTCACCAACGTGCAGCTCTCGATCATGCTGGTTGCCGTGGTGATCATGCTTGGCTTGTGGCTATTGGTGGACAAGACTCGCCTGGGCAAAGCCATGCGCGCCACCGCGCAGAATCAGGAAGTGGCCGGGCTGATGGGCATCAACATCAATCGGGTGATCAGCGCCACCTTCCTGATTGGCGCCAGCCTGGGTGCCATCGCCGGGGTAATGCGCGCCATCAACTACGGCCAGGCCGATGCCTACATGGGCCTGCTGCTGGGCCTGAAAGCATTCTCCGCAGCGGTGCTTGGTGGTATCGGCAACCTGTTCGGGGCCATGGCCGGTGGCCTGTTGCTGGGGCTGATCGAATCGCTGGCGGCAGGCTACACCGGGCAGTTGACGGGCGGCTTCCTGGGGGCCAACTACCAGGACATCTTCGCCTTTGCGGTGCTGATCCTGGTGTTGCTGTTCCGGCCCAATGGGCTGCTTGGCGAACGCCAGGCTGACCGGGCGTGAGGAGGCAGTCATGAAAAACCTCAAGACCCAGTACCTGTTGTTGATTCTCGGCTTCATCGCCTTGCCGTTCCTGGTCGAGGCCATTCCCATGCTGGGCGCTACCTGGGTGCGCATTCTTGGCTTTGCCATGCTCTACGTGCTGCTGGCGTTGGGACTGAACATTGTCATCGGTTATGCCGGCCTGCTCGACATGGGCTACATCGGCTTCTACGCCATTGGTGCCTACCTGTATGCACTGCTGGCTTCGCCCCACCTGCAAATGGCCGGCCTGCTTGAGGCTGTGCTGGACTGGCCGGTGTCGGTGATCATCCCGTTGGCTGCCGTGGCTGCGGCCATTTGCGGGGTGCTGATCGGTGCGCCGGTACTCAAGTTGCGCGGCGATTACCTGGCCATCGTCACCCTGGGCTTCGGCGAGATCATTCGCATCTTCATGAACAACCTGGACCAGCCGGTGAACCTCACCAACGGTCCCCAGGGCATCAGCAACATTGCCCCGCTGCACGTCGACTTCGGGGCATGGGCGCACGCGCCAGGTGCCGGGACAACGCCGGTGCTGTCGCTGCAGCAAAGCTGGAGCCTGTTCGGCCTGCCCGTGTCGCCGGTGATCAGCTACTACCTGTTCTTCCTGTTCGTCGTCATCCTCTGCATCGTGCTGTCCAAGCGCCTGGAAGTGTCGCGTATCGGCCGCGCCTGGATGGCCCTGCGCGAAGACGAAGTGGCGGCCGAGGCCATGGGCCTGAACAAGCGCAACCTCAAGCTGCTGGCCTTTGCCATGGGGGCGACCTTTGGCGGGGTGTCCGGTGTGCTGTTCTCCAGCTACCAGGGTTTCGTCAGCCCCGAATCGTTCACCCTGATGGAGTCGATCATGGTCCTGGCCATGGTGGTGCTCGGCGGCATGGGCTCGATCCGGGGCGTGGTGCTGGGGGCGCTGATCCTGTCGGTGATGCCCGAACTGTTCCGCGACCTGGTCAACTGGGTCCAGCCGTGGGTGATGGACAACGTCACCTTCATCAGTCGCGATATCCTGCGCAACGTGCTGGATGCCTCAACCCTGCGCATGCTGGTATTCGGCCTGGCGCTGATCCTGGTGATGCGTTTTCGCCCCGAAGGACTCTGGCCGTCCAGTCGCCGCCGTGCCGAACTGCACGATGACGACCCTGAAGCCGAGCCGGCGCCTGCGGTGCTCAGCACTGCAATCAATGGACCGGCCAGCGAAGCCTCCTTCGAACTCCCGATCAAACAGGCGGACAAGGCATGAGCGATTTCCTTCTCGAGCTGCATCAGGTGAGCAAGTTCTTCGGTGGCCTGCAGGCCCTGCATGGCATTGACCTGAGCATCCGTCGCGGCGAGATCCGCGGCCTGCTGGGCCCCAATGGCGCCGGCAAGACCACGCTGTTCAACGTGCTCACTGGGCTGTATCGGGCCGAGCAGGGCAGGGTGATGTTCGACGGCAAGCCACTGCGCATCAGCAAACCGCACAAGGTGGTGGAGGCAGGCATCTCCCGCACCTTCCAGAACATCCGCCTGTTCCACAACATGACCGCCCTGGAAAACGTGATGATCGGCCGCCACGTACGCACCCGCAGTGGTGTGTTCGGCGCAATTCTGCGTACCCCGGCCTGTGTGCGTGAAGAGCGGGAAATCCGCCAGGCCGCGCGTTACTGGCTGAACTACGTCGGCATCGGCCACTTGGCCGGTGAACTGGCCAAGAGCCTGTCCTACGGCGACCAGCGCCGCCTGGAAATCGCTCGGGCGCTGGCCACCGAGCCAAAGCTGATTGCGCTCGACGAACCGGCGGCGGGGATGAACGCTTCGGAAACCGAAGGCTTGCGCCAGCTGATGTGCAAGATGAAGGCGGATGGCAAGACAGTGTTGTTGATCGAGCACGACGTGAAGCTGGTGATGGGCCTTTGCGACCACATCACCGTACTGGAATTCGGCCGCAAGATCGCCGACGGCCTGCCGGCCGACGTGCGCAAGGATCCACGCGTGATCGAGGCCTACCTGGGTGCAGAGGCAGTGGCATGAAAAACATCCTGCAAGTGAGTGACCTGAAGGTCAGCTACGGGGCTATCCAGGCCATCAAGGGCATCGACCTGACGGTGGGCGAGGGTGAGATGGTGGCGCTGATCGGCGCCAATGGCGCCGGCAAGACCACCACCCTGAAAACCTTGGCCGGCTTGCTGAAGCCCAGCGCCGGCAGCATCACCTTCGATGGCAAGGCGCACGCGGCGATCAAGGGCCATGACCTGATCCGCGAGGGGCTGGCGCTGGTGCCGGAAGGGCGGGGCATTTTCCCCAAGCTGACGGTGCACGAAAACCTCGAGATGGGGGCCTTCAGTCGGCGCGACGGCAAGGACGCCATCGGTGCTGACATCGAACGCATGTACGGTATCTTTCCGCGTTTGAAAGAACGTGCCTTTCAGCTGGCCGGCACCATGTCGGGTGGCGAGCAGCAGATGCTGGCCATTTCACGGGCACTGATGGGGCGGCCCAAGCTATTGTTGCTGGACGAGCCCTCCATGGGGTTGGCGCCGATCATCGTGCAGAAGATTTTCGAAACCATCGTCGAAGTGGTCAAGGGCGGGGTAACGCTACTGCTGGTGGAGCAGAACGCCCGCCTGGCGCTGCAGACCTGTCAGCGCGCCTACGTGATCGATGGCGGCCGTATCAGCCTGGAAGGCTGTGCCAAGACCTTGTTGCATGACGACCAGGTGAAGAAGGCCTACCTGGGCGAATGATCCAATCACAATGACAAGAGGATTTGCCCTGGGGTTGAGTGTTTGTCTTGCTGGCCTCTTCGCGGGCACGCCCGCTCCCACAGGAATCTCACAGGCCTCAGGATCTGTGCAGTACTTGTGGGCGCGGGCGTGCCCGCGAAGAGGCTAGTAGGCCCATGGCCGATTTCCTCCCAGGCAGGTTCCCCGAGCCCAGCACCGCACCGCAGCCATTGGGCGCGAAGCAGCCCCGAATTCTCAGATGTGTGGCACGTTACGGCCACTTGCACCGCCCGCATACTCAGGCTTCAGGTGCCCTTGCTCATCCAGCAGGTAAGCATCCATCACCTCGCGCACCACCGGCCCCGCCACCCGGCCCCCAGCCTCACCGTTCTCGATCATCACCGCCACCACCACACTCGGGTGGTCGGCCGGTGCAAAGCCGACAAACAGGGCGTTGTCGCGGTGGCGCTCCAGGGTCTTGTTGCGGTTGTAACGCTCACCCTGCTTGATCGCCACCACCTGCGCGGTACCACTCTTGCCGGCGATCCGGTATTGCGCGCCTGCCGCAGCGGCGCGGGCAATACCGCGCGGGTCGTGCATGACCATCTGCATGCCCTGGCTGACCTGGTCCCAGGCATGCTTGTCGTGCAGCACGATGTTGGGCATCGGGTTGGGGTCCACCGGCGCATCGCCACCCACGGTCATGGCCAGGTGCGGGCGATGCCACACGCCCTTGCTCGCCAGCAGGCTGGTGGCCTGGGCCAGCTGCAGCGGGGTGACCTGCATGTAGCCTTGACCAATGCCAAGAATCAGCGTTTCGCCCGGGAACCAGGCCTGGCGCCGGGTGGCACGCTTCCACTGGGCCGACGGCATCAGCCCGGAGGCCTCTTCGAACATGTCCAGCGACACCTTCTGGCCCAGGCCGAATTCGGCCATGTAGTCATGCAGGCGGTCGATGCCCAGCTTGTGCGCCAGGTCGTAGAAATAGGTGTCGTTGGACCGCATGATGGCGGTGTACATGTCCACCCAGCCGTCGCCGCTGCGGTTCCAGTTGCGGTACTTGTGGTCATAGTTGGGCAGCTCGTAATAGCCCGGGTCGAACACCCGGCTGCCTGGGGTGATCACGCCGCTGTCGAGGCCGGCGATGGCCACTTCCGGTTTCACCGTCGAGCCTGGGGCATACAGGCCGCGCAGCACACGGTTGAACAGCGGTCGGTCGATGGAATCGCGCAGTTCGGCGTACTGCTTGAAGCTGATGCCCTTGACGAACAGGTTGGGGTCGAAGCTGGGGTTGCTGACCATTGCCAGCACGTCGCCATTGGCCGGGTCCAGTACCACCACCGAGCCACGGCGGTCGCCCAACGCCTTTTCTGCGGCCACCTGCAAGTGGGCGTCCAGGGTCAGGACGATGTCTTGTCCCGGGGTCGGGGCCTTGTGGTTGAGCACGCGCATCACCCGGCCCTGGGCGTTGGTCTCGACCTCCTCGTAGCCCACATGCCCGTGCAGCTGGCTTTCGTAGAAGTGTTCGATACCGGTCTTGCCGATTGACTGGGTGCCACGGTACTCGGTGCTGTCGAGAACCTTGGCCTCTTTCTCGTTGATGCGCCCCACATAACCCACCGAGTGGGCGAAATGTTCGGCCAAGGGGTATTCGCGGATGAACTGTGGCTCTACTTCCAGGCCCGGCAGGCGGAACTGGTTCACCGCCACCAGGGCGATCTGCTCTTCGCTCAGGCCCACCATCAGGGTTACCGGTTCGAACGGCTTGCGGCCACGGCGCAGGTCTTTGTCGAACTGCTTGCGGTCGTCTTCGGTCAGGCCTAGCACCTGGGTGAGGGTGTCGAGCACCTTGGCCGAGTCGCCGCCGGCCCGCTCGCGGGTCATGGTCAGGTCGAAGCTGGGTTTGTTGTCGGCCAGCACCACGCCGTTGCGGTCGTAGATCAGCCCGCGTTCGGGGGCGATGGGCAGCACGTGCACACGGTTGTTTTCCGACACGGCGGTCTGCTGGTCGTGCTGCAGCACCTGCAAGACATACAGCCGCCCCACCAGCACGGCGACCAGGCTGAAGACCAGGATGGCGCAGGCCAGGAGCCGGCGATTGACCAGGTGCTTTTCCTTTTCGTGGTCCTTGAGGGGGATGGGTTGTGGCATCAGTAGCTCTTGTCTGCAGGTATCGCGGTGGCTGTACGGGCGCGCGATCGGGCCGGGGATGCTACGCAACACCCACCGCGCCCTCAAGGCGAGTGGCGACTGACGGTGGGCGGTTAATGTCTGCCCACCCCGGAATCAGGGCGCTGGCGGGGAACATGAAGATTTGTTCATCGCTGCTGCCTCTTGAGCGCTCAGGCATGGATTTGGGCTTCTTTTATGGATCCACAAAATTGTAGCGTTCGATAAACGAACAAAATTTTTATCCAGCATTAAATCTGTAAATGCCTGATTAATATAGATAAACACAATTTTCTTTGATGATTTTGTCTTTTTCATGAACGGTTTAACTGGGGGGACTAAGCCTTGCTCATTGTTTGTGGATCCATTATCTGGTTGATTGAGCGCCTGACAGCGGCAGGAGCCCTCCTGCCGTATGCGATAACAATTACAAAAAGGGTCCAAGTCATGAATGGCTTCTCACGGCCACGGAACCGTCATGGTTCCTACCGCTTCGCCTGCGTCTGCACATCTGTCCTCTCACTTGTGGCCAACCCAGGCCGGCAGGTGACCCTATGAATGCCGATCTCAAGCAACGGCTGGACAACGACCCGATGGGCCGCTTTCAGTACCTGGCCATCGGTATTTGTATCGTCCTCAACATGATCGATGGCTTCGACGTCCTGGTGATGGCCTTCACCGCTGCCTCGGTGTCCGCCGAATGGGGCCTTAACGGGGCGCAGGTGGGGCTGCTGCTCAGTGCCGGCCTGTTCGGCATGGCGGCCGGTTCGTTGTTCATCGCGCCTTGGGCCGACCGCTTTGGCCGCCGCCCGCTGATCCTGCTGTGCCTGGCGCTTTCCGGTATTGGCATGTTGCTCTCGGCAATGAGCCAGAGCCCGTTGCAACTGGCGATGCTGCGTGGCCTGACCGGGCTGGGCATTGGCGGCATCCTGGCCAGCAGCAATGTGATTGCCAGTGAGTACGCCAGCAAACGCTGGCGCGGCCTGGCGGTGAGCCTGCAGTCAACCGGCTACGCCCTGGGCGCGACGCTGGGCGGTTTGCTGGCGGTATGGCTGCTGGGGCATTGGGGTTGGCGCTCGGTGTTTTTGTTTGGCAGCATTGTCACCGTGCTGGTAATCCCGCTGGTGCTGTTGTGGCTGCCGGAGTCGCTGGATTTTCTGCTGGCGCGTCGACCGGCCAATGCGCTGGCACGGGTCAACCGCCTGGCCATGCGCCTTGGCCAGCCGGCGCTGGCACACCTGCCAACACCCGTAGCAAGGGAGCCGGGCGCCGCCCGCGGCTTCCGGCAACTGCTGGCGCCGTCCATGCGCCGCACCACGCTGGTGATCTGGTTACTGTTCTTCCTGGTCATGTTCGGGTTCTACTTCGTCATGAGCTGGACGCCGAAACTGCTGGTCGCCGCCGGCCTGTCGGCACAGCAGGGCATCACCGGCGGGGTGCTGTTGAGTGTCGGCGGCATCCTCGGCGCGGCGCTGATCGGTGGCCTGGCGTCGCGCTGGCCACTCACCCGCGTGCTGGCGCTGTTCATGCTGATCACGGCGGCGTTGCTGGTGCTATTTGTGGTCAATGGCGCGTCGGTCAGTGCAGCCTTGGCCTTGGGGCTGCTGATCGGGCTGTTCTCCAATGGCTGCGTAGCCGGCCTGTATGCCCTGTCGCCGGTGGTCTATGACGCCTCGGTGCGCGCTACCGGCGTGGGTTGGGGTATTGGCATCGGCCGCATGGGCGCCATCTTGTCGCCGACCGTGGCCGGCGTGTTGCTCGATGGCGGCTGGCAGCCACTGCACCTGTACGGGGTGTTTGCCAGCGTATTCGTGCTTGCCGCGGGTTGCCTGCTGTTGCTGCGCCCAATGACCAAGCCGGCGCCTGCGCAGCCGGCAGATGCACTGAGCCACTGAGCGCAACCCGGCCTGGCCGGGTACCTGAATGCAGCGTGCTGCCCTGGGCCAAGTTGGCCTGGGGCGTTCGGCTGCGCCTATTGAAAGCGGAGAACAATAATAATGATGCACATAACCTGCACCCTGGCCCGTTCGGCCTCGGTGGTTTCGCTGGCGCTTGGCCTGGGTATGCCGGCTTGGGCCGAGGAGGGGGGCTTTTTTGAAGATGCCAAGGCCGGGCTGACACTGCGCAACTACTACTTCAACCGCGATTTCCGCGACCCAGGAGCGGCCAAGAGCAATGTCGAAGAATGGGCCCAGGGCTTCATCTTCAAGTTCAGCTCTGGCTACACCCCGGGGCTGATCGGTGTTGGCCTGGACGGCATCGCGATGTTCGGCATGAAGCTGGACAGTGGCCGCGGTACCAGCGGCTCCGAACTGCTGCCAGTGCACGATGACGGGCGTGCGGCCGACGAGTATGGCCGCGCCGGGCTGGCGGCCAAGCTGCGTATTTCATCGACCGAGCTGAAGGTGGGTGAGTTGCTGCCGGATATTCCGCTGCTGCGCTACGACGATGGCCGCCTGCTGCCGCAGACCTTCCGTGGCGCCATGCTCGACTCGCGGGAAATCGAAGGCCTGAGCCTGCAAGCCGGCCAGTACCGCGAGGTCAGCCTGCGCAACTCGTCCGATATGCAGGACCTTTCTGCCTGGGCCGCCCCCGGGGTTACCTCGGACGGCTTCAACTACGCCGGCGCAGAATACCGCTTCAACCAGCAGCGCACGCTGATTGGCGCCTGGCATTCGCAGCTGGAGGATATCTACCAGCAAAGCTACTTCAACCTGCTGCATAGCCAGCGAGTGGGCGAGTGGACGCTGGGGGCCAACCTGGGTTACTTCATCGACCGGGATGACGGCCAGGCGCGCATTGGCGATATCAAGAGCCGCACTGGTTACGCTCTGCTGTCAGCTTCGCACAGTGGCCACACGCTGTACCTGGGGTTGCAGAAAGTCAGTGGCGACAGCCAGTGGATGTCGGTGTACGGCAGCAGCGGCCGCACCTTGGGTAACGACATGTTCAACGGCAACTTCAGTAACGCCGACGAGCGCTCGTGGCAAGTGCGCTACGACTACAACTTTGCCGCGCTGGGTGTGCCGGGACTGTTGGCCATGGTGCGTTACGGGCATAGCGAAAATGCCACCACGGCGGCAGGCAGCAATGGCAAGGGGTGGGAGCGTGATACCGAGGTGAACTACACGTTCCAGAGCGGAGCGTTGAAGAACCTCAACATCCGCCTGAACAACGCCACCAACCGGCGCAGCTTCAACAGCGATTTCGACCAGACGCGACTGATCGTCAGCTACCCGCTGACGCTTTAAGCGGCAATATGCCCAGTGAACACGCTCCTTGTATCGCGCAGGGTTCAGGCTTATGCAGTACCTGTAGGGGCAACTGTCTTGCACCACACCTGAAAGCTGGCGCGACAACTGTGGGGGCCATTGTGTTGCTCAATATCCGGAATCTAGCGCGGTTTCTGTAGGAGCGGGCTTGTCCCGCGAACACCGGCAAAGCCGGTGCCAGGTACCGCGTTGCCTGCTTCGCGGGTGAACCCACACGCACACACCTGTCTCGAGCCTTGTGTGGTGCGCTCCGAACAGGCCTGCAGCATCCCCTCGGCTTGCGCTAAGATGCCCGCTCATGTCCCTGGAAGTAGCCTGGATGAGCAAACCCGGTCAAATGGTGCTGGTTGCGCTGCGCAAGATGATCGCCTCGGGCGAGCTGGCGGCCGGCGAGCGCTTGATGGAAGTCCCCACTGCCGAACTGTTCGGCGTCTCCCGCATGCCGGTGCGCATGGCGTTTCGTACCCTCGAGCAGGAAGGCCTGCTGGTGCGTTTTGGCGGCCGGGGTTTTCAGGTGCGCTCGGTCAGCGCCGATGACATCGCAGGTGCGGTGGAGGTCCGCGGCGTGCTGGAGGGGTTGGCCGCTCGCCAGGCTGCAGAGCGTGGCTTGTCGGCGCAAGCGCGCGCGGCGCTGCAACAGTGCCTGGTCGAGGGCGATCAGTTGTTCGACAAGGGCTTCGTCACCGAAGAGGACCTGCAGGCCTATCACGACCTGAACATGCGCTTTCACCAGGTGATCATCGAAGCCAGCCACAACCCGGCCATCGCCGATGCCCTGGCACGCAACGACCACCTGCCGTTCGCCTCGGTCACCGCACTGGCCGTGGACCGCCATGACCTGGCCCGCGAGTACCGGCGCTTCAACTTCGCCCATATGCAGCACCACGCGGTGTTCGACGCCCTGACCAACCGTCAGGGTGCCCGCGCCGAAGCGATCATGCGCGAGCACGCCAATGCCACTTTGCGCTACGCCGAGACCTTTGGCGGCGCAACGGCGGACGCGAGCATGAAAGTCATCCTGCCCTTGTCGTAAAACTGGTTCAGATATCCAGCACCAGCAGCGGCGACTTCGAGCGCGAGCAGCAGGGCGTGAACTGATCGTTCAGCGCCTGCTCCTCTTCGGTGAGGAACATGTCGCGATGGTCCGGCGTGCCTTGCAGCACCCGCGTCAGGCAGGTGCCGCAAATACCCTGCTCGCATGACATGGCGATCTCGATACCGTTGCGTTCCAGCACCTGCACCACGGTCTGGTCGGCTGGCACCTCGAACACTTGCCCCGTGCTGCTCACCTGCACCGAAAAACTACCGTCGTTGCTGGCATCCACGGGCGCTGCGGCAAAGTACTCGCGGTGCAGGTTGGCCTCTTGCCAGCCCAGCCCCTTGGCGCTGGCCAGCACATGCTGCATGAACCCGCCGGGCCCGCATACATACAGGTGCACATCGTCTTGCGGGTTGCCCAGCACCTGAGC
This sequence comes from Pseudomonas sp. GW460-LB5, assembly GCF_059423245.1. Lineage (NCBI taxonomy): Bacteria > Pseudomonadati > Pseudomonadota > Gammaproteobacteria > Pseudomonadales > Pseudomonadaceae > Pseudomonas > Pseudomonas sp. GW460-LB5. The sequence goes on along the minus strand of NZ_JBWKXT010000011.1, from coordinate 24,666 downwards.
GATATCCAGTGCGGTTTCCGGTTGCTCGTCAAAGTGCACGACCAGGCGATCAGCGAATGGCGCGTTGCGAATGCGCTCGACAAAGGCCGCACGCTCGCTGGAGCGGGCGCAGTAGTGCAGCTCGAACGGGTGGCCGCTGTGGGACAACTGCTCGGCCATGCACAGGATCGGGGTAATGCCGATGCCACCGGCAAACAAAAGGCTGCGCCGCGCACCCTCGGCCAGCGGGAACAGGTTGCGCGGCGCGCTGATGCGCAGCCGGGCGCCGGCCTGCACCTGCTCATGCAAGCTGCGTGAGCCGCCCCGCGAAGCTGGGTCGTTGAGGACGCCAATCAGATAACGGTGGCGTTCTTCGGGGTGGTTGCACAGCGAATACTGGCGCACGAGCCCATCAGGCAAATGCACGTCGATATGCGCGCCGGCGCTGAACGCCGGCAGCAGGCTGCCATCCGCCGCCGCCAACTCGAAACTGCAGATACCCTGCGCTTCATCGTTACGGGATACCACTACGGCATCGATCATGTCGGCTTCCTCAGGCAGGGGTGGCGCTGGTGGCGATCAGTTGCGGCTGCGGCGCACGTTCTTTGGCGATAATCCGCTCCAGCACCTTGCGCGACTGCACGCCGCCAGCATCGATGTTCAGCTTCAGCAGGTTGCGCTCGGGGTGGGCCAGCAGGTTCTGTTGCTGGCGCTCGAGCATCTCCAGGTCTTCGCTGAAAATCTTGCCCTGGCCCTCACGAATGTTGTCGGTCAGGGCCTGGTCGTGCGCGGCGAAGTTGCGCGCCATGCCCCAGAAGTACCAGATTGAGGTATCGGTTTCCGGGGTGATGAAATCGACCACGATGCTCGACGCCTTGTGCTGCGCTTCGGCGTGGTAGCCACCCTTGCCGGCATGGGCTACGCCCACTTCGATCAGCACATGGCTGGGCGGGGTGAAGCGGCAGATCTGCCAGCGATCCACCGGCACATCGTCGGCCAGGCCGTTGCCACGCAGGGCCATGCGCCAGAAGGGCGGGGCCATGATGTTTTCCATATGCCGGGCGGTGACCACCTCGTCTCCTGTGACGGTGGTGACTGGCGGGGCCTCGTCGATTTCCTTCTGGCCGATGCTGGAGGCATGCACATAGGTTTCGTGGGTGAGGTCCATCAGATTGTCGATCATCAGCCGGTAGTCGCAACCGATGTGGAACAGCCCGCCGCCGTAAGCCCACTCATCATTCACCGCCCATTCCAGATGCGGGATCAGCGCCGGGTCGGCCTGCGCCTGGTCGCCGGGCCAGACCCAGATAAAGCCGTAGCGCTCGACGGCCGCAAAGGTCTTGTTGCAAGGGAAGCCACGCACCCGCTGGCCCGGCATCGACACAGTCTTGCCGTCGCAGCCCATGACCAGGCCGTGGTAGCCGCACACCAGGTTGCCGTCCTCGACATAGCCCAGCGACAACGGTGCGCCGCGGTGGGGGCAGAAGTCCTCGACAGCGGCCACTTGGTTCTCCTTGGCGCGGTAGAACACGATCTTTTCGCCGCAGATCTGTCGACCCAGGGGCTTGGTGGCTATCTCGTCGGGGGTGCAGGCGACGTACCAGGTGTTTTTGGGGTACATGGAAGGCTCTCCAGGGTTTTGTTTTTATTTAATGGATCCATTAGAGCTCTGGTATGAGAAGCAGGTCAACACATTGTGCGTATATTTCGCTGGTCATGTGCGGTTATCGAACGATCAGTGGATCCATTAATGCCAATCCCTTAGGCCACTCTCGGTAGCAGATGGGGCGGTTTCAGCGGCAGGTCTTGAAGGCAGGTGGACGTGTGCCTTGGCCAAGAGCCAAGGGCTGACGCACCCTCTGGAGGAGCAGGCTTGCCCGCTAACACGGGCGACCCCCGTGTCATTTGGTTGCGAGTTATGTAGATGACACAAGTGATCTAAGCATTATTCGATATCTTGTAAGCTAAAGGATCTGCTTAAGACCAGATGATTTCTACGTGATAGCTCTCGTTGCGCTTAGTTGCAATGCACGCCCTTGGCAGGGCCATCAAGCGGCTTATGAATAGAGTGCTCGCAAATATAATAGGTGTGAAAAAATTGAGGCTCATTCAATACAACATGGGGTGTGGAAGTGGATGTGCTGATGGGTTTGGTGGCAGCCTTATGTTGGAAGGTTACGGTAGCGATCACTTCCCGCTCTATCGGCACGCAGCACGTCGGCGACAAGGAAAAACAGGCTGTGGCGACGTGTCTCACGAGAGGGCGGACGCTGCTCAAGGTCATCACCCTGCAAAGGGGTACAACAACTCAAGCAGTTGGAAATAGTTGTACTGTTGGGCGCCCGTCAAAACAATGACGACAGTTTTTGCTCCAGGCCATTGATTTAATTTCAAGAAGTTAATGTTTATAAAGCCAGGAATAATCTTTAGGAAGTCTCGTTGTTGCTTGTTGGTGATTGTTCATTTTGACTGTTGGTTGCACCGATAAGCGTGGCGTCGCTAGCTATTTTGAGCTGTTGATTTATGCGCCAATTACCAAGACAACTGGTTATTCGCCCTGAAAAATTCAGACACGTGTTCGGCTGAAACTCCCCGAACCTGCTATTCCTGAAAGGACCCCCAAATCACCAAGGCCCGTCGATGCTAGCCATCGAACAGCTCCACAAATCATTCCTCACCCCCCAAGGCCCGCTCCCCGTTCTGCAGGGTGTGGACCTGCGCCTGGCACGCGGCAGCAGCCTGGCGCTGATGGGCGAGTCGGGCAGCGGCAAGAGCACGTTGCTGCACCTGATTGCCGGCCTGGACCGTGCCGACAGCGGCCGTATCCTGATCGATGACGTCCCGCTCGACGGCCGTTCGGAGGCGTCGCTGGCGCAGTGGAGACGGCAGGGGATTGGGCTGGTGTTCCAGCAATACAACCTGATCAGCAGCCTGGACGTGGCGGCGAACCTGGCCTTTCAGGCCAGGCTGGCGGGCAGGCATGACCCACAATGGGTGGCTTACCTGGCAGAGCAGTTGGGCTTGGCAGGTTTGCTGGCGCGCTACCCAGAGCAGTTGTCCGGTGGCCAGCAGCAACGGGTCGCCATCGGCCGCGCGCTGGCTGGGCGCCCGGCCTGGCTTTTGGCTGACGAACCCACCGGCAGCCTTGACGAAGCCAGCAGCGATGAGGTGCTGAGCCTGTTGCTGGAACTGGTCGCCGAGGCCGGCAGCGGTGTGTTGATGGTGACCCACAGCCCCCGGCTGGCGGCACGCTTGCAGCGGCGTTGCCAGCTGCAGGCCGGCCGCGTTCAGCCAGAGTTGGGGTGATGAGGCTTTTGTCGCTGGCCCTGTTGGCGTTGTTCAGCCATTGGCGGCGCCATCGTGTGCAGTTTTTCAGCATCTTCACCGGGCTGTGGCTGGCCACGGCGCTGTGGACGGGCGTGCAGGCGCTGAACAGCCAGGCACGCAGCGATTACGCCCGGGCCAGTGCCGTGCTGGCCGGGCCGCTGCAGGCGCAGCTAGTGCCGCGCAACGGTGAGCGCTTCGACCAAGGGCTTTACGTGCAATTGCGCAAGCAGGGTTGGCCAGTAATGCCCGTGCTGGAAGGGCGCTTGCGTTTGCCTGGGGAGCCCGCGCGCAGCGTGCGCCTGCTGGGCATCGACCCTTTGAGCCTGCCGCCAGCCAGCAGCATTGCCGGTGTCCAGCCGCAAGCATTCGATGTGCAGGCGTTCATCGGCACGCCCGGGCAAGCGTGGGCCGGGCCAGACACCTTGCGGCAACTGGGCGCAGAGCGTGGGGAAGCGGTGCGCGACAGCGAAGGGCAACTGTTGCCACCCATGGTCCTGCAGCCTGCATTGGCGCCCGGCGTGATCGTGGTCGATATCGGCCATGCCCAGCGGTTGCTGCACGCGCCTGGGCAGTTGTCGCGATTGCTGGTGGCCGGCAAGCCAGGGCCGCTGCCTGCTGATATTGCGGTTTACCTCGAACTGCAACCGCAACAGGACGACGGCGGGTTGCAGCGGCTGACTGAGAGCTTTCACCTCAACCTGACTGCTCTCGGCCTGCTGGCGTTCGTCGTAGGCCTGTTTATCGCCCATGCCGCAATCGGTCTGGCGCTAGAACAGCGGCGTGGATTGATCCGCAATCTGCGCGCCTGTGGCGTCAGCTTGAACACCCTGCTGTGCGCCTTGATGCTGGAGCTGGGACTGTTCGCCGTCCTGGGCGGGCTGGCCGGCGTGGCCAGCGGGTATGTGCTGGCGGCGTGGTTATTGCCCGATGTGGCAGCCAGTTTGCGCGGCCTGTACGGCGCCCAGGTTGCCGGTTCCCTGAGCCTGCCCGCGTGGTGGTGGCTGGTGGGGGTGCTTGTGAGCGTGCTGGGGGCATTGCTGGCAGGGCTGGGCAGCGTGTTGCGTGCTGCCCGGTTGCCATTACTGGCGTTGGCGCAGCCTCAGGCCTGGCGGCTGGCGCAGGGGCCATGGTTGAGGCGCCAGGCTTGCATAGCGTGCGTTCTGTTGCTGCTGGCCTTGGGCTGCGGCCTGCTGGGTAACCGCCTGGCCAGCGCGTTTGCCATGCTGGCTGGGTTGTTGCTGGCGGCGGCGCTGTTGTTGCCGGCCTTGCTCGACCGGGCTCTGGCCTTGCTGACGCCGTATTGCCGGCGACCTTTGGCGCAATGGTTCGTCGCCGATAGCCGCCAGCAACTGCCGGCACTGAGTTTGGCGTTGATGGCACTGTTGCTCGCGTTGGCTGCCAGTGTCGGCGTGGGCAGCATGACCGAAGGCTTTCGCAAGACTTTTGTCGGCTGGCTGGACCTGCGCCTGTCTGCCGACCTGTACGTCAGCCCTCGGGATACCGCCCAAGGTCTGGAAATTGCGCAATGGCTAGGGCAGCAATCGGCAGCCAGTGTGGTGCTGCCCGGCTGGCGTGTAGAAACGCAGTTGCAGGGCTGGCCAGTGCAGCTTCAGGGCATCGTCGATCACCCGGTCTACCTCAAGCGTTGGCCGTTGCTGCAGCAGCAGCCTCACGCCTGGGAAACGTTGGCCGGCGGGCATGCGGTGATGCTCAGCGAACAGCTGGCCAGGCGCCTGAAGCTGCAACTGGGCGATCGCCTGGCGCTGCCTTCAGAGGCCATGACGGTGGTGGGGATCTATGCCGATTACGGTAACCCCAAGGGGCACGTACTGGTCAATGCCAGCTGGTTGCGCAGGCAATGGCCGCAGGCAACGCTGACCGGGTTGAGCGTTGATCTGCCCGCTGAACAATTGCCCGTCATCAAGGCAGCGTTGCAGCAGCACTTCGCCTTGGACGACAGCCGCGTGGTGGAGCAGGCAAGCCTGAAACGCTGGTCCACCGAAGTGTTCAACCGCACCTTCGCCGCCACCGCCGCGCTCAACAGCCTCACGCTTGGCGTGGCCGGCGTGGCGCTGTTCATCAACTTGCTGACGTTGGGCCAGACGCGGCTGAGCCAGCTGGCCCCCCTGTGGGCACTGGGTGTGCAGCGCAGGCAACTGGTGTGGCTGAGCTTGGGGCAGACCCTGATGCTGAGCAGTTTCACGGTACTGCTGGCAATCCCGTTGGGGGTGTTGCTGGCCTGGGGCCTGGTGGCGGTGGTCAACGTGCAGGCGTTCGGCTGGCGCCTGCCGCTTTACGTTTTCCCCGTGCAGTTGCTGCAACTGGCCGCGCTGGGTTTGTTCACCAGCCTGTTGGCCAGCGCCTGGCCGCTGTGGCAACTGGCGCGCCGCCAGCCCCGTGAATTGTTGAGGCCGTTTGCCGATGAAGCGTAACACCTTGCTGTTGCTATGCGGCCTGCTATGCGCTTGTGACCCGCCGGCGCCACAAAGCTATGCCGGGCTGGGGCAGCAGGCGGACGGTTTCAGCCAGGTGGTCCGCGCGCATCGCCTGGAATTCCCGCGTGACCATGGCGCACACGATGGCTTTCGCATCGAATGGTGGTACGTCACCGCCAACCTCAAGGACGCCCAGGGGCGTGACTGGGGCGCCCAGTGGACCCTGTTCCGCTCGGCCCTGCGCCCCGGCCCTGAAACCACCGACTGGAACAGCCCCAACCTGTGGATGGGGCACGCGGCCCTGACCGGGCCGGGTGGTCACCAGTCTGGCGAAACCCTGGCGCGTGGCGGTATCGGCCAGGCTGGTGTGCAGGCCCAGCCGTTCCGGGCGTGGATCAATGATTGGTCATTGCAGGGCAGGGGGGGTATCGAAAGCCTGCACATGGTTGCCGGTGGCGAAGGCTTTCGCTACGACTTGCGTTTGCGCAGTGATCGGCCCCTGGTGCTGCATGGCGATCAGGGTTACAGCGAGAAATCCGGCAAGGGGCAGGCCTCGTACTATTACAGCCAGCCGTTTTACCGGGTGCGCGGGGAAGTGGAACGTGAAGGCATGTGCATCGCGGTCACCGGCCAGGCCTGGCTCGACCGGGAGTGGAGCAGCCAGCCGCTGGCGGCCGGGCAAACGGGGTGGGACTGGTTTTCCCTGCACCTGGACAATGGTGCCAGGCTGATGGTGTTCCAGGTGCGTCAGGCTGAGGGCGATGCCTACCGCGCCGGCACGTGGGTTGGCCCGCACGGTGAAGTGGTCGCGCTGCTGGGCGCGCAGGTTCAGTTGCAGGCCTTGGCCTGGGCCGAGCAGAAGAATGGCAAGCAGGTACCGACGCACTGGCGGGTGCAGGTGCCGGCGCAGGGGGTGGATGTGCAGGTCGAGGCGGTGGAACCACGGGCCTGGATGGATACGCGGTTCCCTTACTGGGAAGGACCGGTGCGGTTGAGCGGGAGTGCGGGTGGGCGCGGGTATCTGGAGATGACAGGCTACTAGTGCAACACATTCCCGCGATCATGCACCCACCCTGTGGGAGCGGCCTTGTGTCGCGAAAGGGCCGCACAGCGGCCCCGGCAATTCTGCGGCGAGGCGCAAATCCCGGGGGCGCTGCGCACCCCTTTCGCGACGCAAGGCCGCTCCCACAAGGGACGCGTCATCGTTTCAGTCTTTGATCAGCCGCCGTAACACGGCGCGTGCTTCGTCGGTGCGCAAGCACTCGATGAACAACTGGCTTTCACGCGCCACCGTGGCCTCCAGCTCCGCCCGCTGGCTGTCCTTGATCAGCCGCTTGCTGATGCGCAATGCCGCCTGCGGGTAACTTTGCAGCTGCCGCGCCAGCTTGCGCGCTGCGGCCAGGCACTGTTCGCCATCTTCATGCAGCTCATTGGCCAGCCCCCAGGCCACTGCCTGTTCGCCATCCAGCAACGCGTTACCCAGCAGCAGGCCGGCGGCGCGGGCCTGGCCAAGCAAGCGGGGCAGTAGCAGGCTGGAGCCAAACTCTGGGCACACCCCCAACGGTGCGAAAGGCATGCGCAACTTGGTCGAGCGGCTGACCAGCACCTGGTCGCAATGCAACAGCAAGGTGGCGCCGATGCCGATTGCTGCGCCACTGACTGCCGCGATCAGCGGCTTGTCCAGGCCCATGACCACCCGCATCAGGCGGAACACCGGGCTGTCCAGGTCAGTGGGCGGGTTGTCGAGAAAGTCGCGCAGGTCGTTGCCAGCCGTGAAACAGTGCGGCCCTCCGGTGAGGATGATGACATCCACAGCAGGGTCTTCACCCGCCGCCAGCAACAAGTCGCCCAGTTGCTGGTACATGGCGGTGTTCAGGGCATTTAGCTTGTCGGGGCGGTTGAAGGCCAGGGTCAGCAGGCCTTGGTCCAGCTCGCGTGTGATCAGGTCGTTCATGGCAGCCGTTTTTGTTGTTGTGGGCGGGAGTGCCAAGGGTTTATCACGCAGTCCGGCTTGTTGTACAGTCGTTCAGCCCCGCACTGGAACCGAGAACTGCCGATGAGCCAGGAAGCCCGCTACCACCGTATGCTGCCGGAATTACGCAAGGCCAACCTGGTCGAAGCGACCTTGGTGTGCCTCAAGCGCCATGGTTTCCAGGGGGCTTCGATCCGCAAGATCTCGGCCGAGGCCGGTGTCTCGGTGGGGCTGATCAGCCACCACTACGCCGGCAAGGATGAACTGGTGGCCGAAGCCTACCTGGCCGTCACCGGCCGGGTGATGGGGCTGCTGCGTGACGCCATGGCGCAGGCTGCGCCCAATGCCCGCGAGCGGTTGTCGGCGTTTTTCCGCGCCTCGTTCTGTGCAGAGTTGCTCGACCCGCAACTGCTCGACGCCTGGCTGGCCTTCTGGGGCGCGGTGAAGACAGCCGACGCGATCAACCAGGTGCATGACCATTCCTATGGCGAGTACCGCAAGGAACTGAGCCGGTTGCTGGCCGAGCTGGCCACGCAGGAGGGCTGGCAGGGCTTCGATGCCGATCTCGCGGCCATCAGCCTCAGTGCCCTGCTCGATGGCCTGTGGCTGGAGTCAGGGCTTAACCCCGGCACCTTCACCCCCGAGCAAGGCGTGATTATCTGCGAAGCCTGGGTCGATGGCCTGCAGGCCGGCGGCCGGCGGCGCTTCAGCCTGCCCGAGGGCTGTTGATCGTCTGTTCAGTAACGAGTACGCTGCTGGCGCGAGTGTGTAGAACAACACCAATAAAAAAGAGACAACACGCAATGACGCCTCGGGTATTGATCGTCGATGACGATCCGCTTATTCGTGACTTGCTGCAGGCCTATCTGTCCCAGGAAGGCTATGACGTGCACTGCGCCGATACGGCGGAAAAGGCCGAAGCCTTGCTCGGCAGCCAGGACGTCGACCTGGTGTTGCTGGATATCCGCCTGCCTGGCAAGGACGGCCTCACCCTGACCCGCGAACTGCGCGTGCGCTCGGAGGTGGGCATCATCCTCATTACCGGCCGTAACGACGACATCGACCGCATTGTCGGGCTGGAATGTGGTGCTGATGACTACGTGATCAAACCGCTCAACCCCCGTGAGCTGGTATCGCGCGCCAAAAACCTGATCCGCCGCGTGCGCCATGCCCGCGAAGCGCAACCGGCACCGGCCTGCGCGCAGTCGCTGAAGCAGTTTGCCGACTGGGCGCTGGACACCGACCGCCGTCGCCTGATCGATCCACGCGGGGGGCAAACCCTGCTCACCCACGGTGAGTTCCAGTTGCTCAGCGTGTTCCTGCGTAACAGCGGCCATACCCTGAGCCGCGACCAGTTGATGGACCAGATTCGCAACCGCGAGTGGGTGCCCAACGACCGCTCCATCGATGTGCTGGTCGGCCGCCTGCGGCGCAAGCTGCACGATGACCCGGCCGAGCCGCAACTGATCATCACCATTCACGGTACCGGCTACCTGTTCACTGCCAGCGTGGCCGCATGATCCACCGCGCCCGCCGTGCCTGGGGGATGGTGCTGGCGTTGCTCGCCGTGCCGGCCGGCGCAGCACAGACGGTGCGCTACTGCGATTACCCGGTGTACCCGCCGATGTCCTGGAGCGACGGCCACCAGGTGCGTGGCCTGGCGCCAACCGTGGTGCGCGAACTGTTCGCCCGCATGGGCTACCCAGTGCAGACCGTGGTGCTGGGCAACTGGAAGCGTTGCCTGATGGACGCCGCCGCCGGGCGTGTGGACGTGGTACTGGCCTACAACAGCGATCAGCGGGACCAGCGCATGCGCTTTTCCACGGAGCCGGTGGTACGCGAAGAAGTCGCGGTATTCTACAACCGCCTGCGGCCGGTCAGTTTCCAGCGCCTGGAAGACCTGGCCGGCTACCGTGGCGGCCTGTTGTACGGCGAAAGCTACGGCGCCGAATTCGACCGCTTCGTCGCCCGGCACCAGAACATCGAACGGGTGTCTTCCAGCCAGCAGAACTTTGGCAAGCTGATGCGCGGGCGCATCGACTACGTCATCCAGGAGCGGCGCACTGGCCAGCTGTTTATCGAGCACCTGCCCGGGGCGCAGGACATCCGCGTATTGCCCCGGGCACTGAGCGTGGACTACCTGCGCGTTGCCGTGTCCAGGCAATCACCTCTCAGCCAGCACATGGACGAAATCGACGCGCAGCTGCGGCGCATGAACCAGGCTGGCGAAATCGCGCGCTGGCTGGAGCAGAGCGAAGTCACCTACCGCGACATGATCAACCTGCCGGCAGATGCCCGATGATACGCCTGCACACCGATGGCCTGCTGCGCCGTCTGTTGCGGTTCATCCTGCTGTTCAGCCTGTGCTTCACCGTGCTGGCCAGTGGCGTGCAGCTGTACTTCGAATACCGCCGCGAAATGCGCGACATCGAGGCCCGCATGGCGTTGATCCGCGCCGGCTACTTGGCCAGCCTGGAACGCAGCCTGTGGGACCTGGACGAGGCGCAGCTGGACACACAACTGCGCGGCCTGGTGGATTTTTCCGATGTGGCCCGGGTGCGCCTGGTCAGCGACGATTTTCAGCTGCTACGTGGGGAGGCTGAACCCAAAGGGCCGCTGCGCATCGAGCGCTTCCCCCTGGACTATCAGCCCCCCACGGGGCCGGCCAGGCACCTGGGCGAGCTGGAGGTCAGTATCGACCTGGGTGCGGTGCACCGTCGGCTGTACGCCACGGGCCTTGCCAGCCTGCTGTGGATGGGCGTGTTCCTGTGTGGCCTGGCGGTAGCGCTGTCGGGCCTGTTCTATCGCCTGGTTACCCGCCACCTGCAAGTGATGGCCGAGTTCGCCCGGCGTATTGGCGCCGGGCAGTGGCAGGAGCCGCTGCGGCTGGGGCGCCGCCGCTCGGCGCGGCCGGATGAAATTGACACCGTGGCCCATGCCCTGGACGACATGCGCCGCGCCATCCTCAGCGACATCGAGCGCCGCGAGCGCGACCGCCTGGCGTTGCAAGACAAGCGCGACGAACTGCAGGCCATGGTCGAACGACGTACAGCCAGCCTGGCCCGGGCCAAGGATGACGCTGAGGCCGCCAACCTGGCCAAGTCGCGCTTCCTGGCGACCATGAGCCACGAGCTGCGCACCCCGCTCAACGGCATTCTGGGCATGGCCGAGCTGCTACGCGGTGGCCGGCTGGAAGCAGCCGATCGCCAGCGCGTGGAGGCCTTGTACAAGGCCGGCGAGGGGCTGTTGGCGATTCTCAACGAAGTGCTGTATTTCGCCCGGCTAGAAGAAGGTGAGAGCCGCGCCGAACGGGTCGGCTTTTCGCTGCGCCAATTGTGCCAGGAGGTGCTGGCGCTGCTCGAACCCATGGCCGTGGACAACGGCGACACGTTGCACCTGGAGGTTGATGAGCAATTGGCCGTCTACCAGCACGGCGCCGAACAGTACCTGCGTCAGGTGCTCAGCAACCTGTTGGCCAATGCCATCAAATTCACCGAGCACGGCCAGGTGCGGCTCAAGGTGCAGGTGCTGGCCAGTGATGCGACCGCGCAGCGCCTGCGGCTGTCGGTCAGTGACAACGGCATCGGCATCGAGCCGGCCGTACAGGCGAAAATCTTCGACCGCTTTGTCCAGGCCAGCGAGGCTGTGGCCCGGCGCTACGGCGGCACGGGTCTGGGCCTGGCAATCTGCAAACACCTGGTGGAAAAGCTGGGAGGCTGTATTGGCCTGGACAGTGTGCAAGGGCAGGGCAGTTGCTTCTGGTTCGAACTCGACATCGCCCTTGGGCAGCCGGTTTCGCCCTTTGACCCCGCCCAGGGGGCCAGCGCCAGCCTGGATATCCTGGTGGTCGAGGACGTCGCGCTGAACCGGGACGTGGCCGGCGGTTTGCTGGTGCGTGATGGCCACCGGGTGAGCTTTGCCGAAGATGCCGGGCAGGCCCTGCAAGTGTGCACACAGCAGCGCTTCGACCTGATCCTGCTCGACGTTCACCTGCCCGGCATGAGCGGGGTGGAGCTGTGCCGGCAGCTTCGCGCCACCCCTGGGCCTAACCAACACAGCCGGATCGTGGCACTGACGGCGGGCGTGCAACCGGGGCAAGTGCCAGTTTACCTGGAGGCCGGCATGCAAGGTGTATTGGCCAAGCCACTGCGCCTGGCCAACCTGCGCCAGGCGCTGGCCGACGCAACGCCGACCGAAGAGGCCGGTAATGACGCGAACATGGACTGGTCGCTGCTGGCCACTCACCGCTCCCTGCTGGGCGCACAGAAGCTGCAGGGCCTGTTGAACGTGTTGCGCCAGTCCCTGGAGCAGCACGCCACGGCGTTGGCCGAGGCGCTGACGGCCCAGGACTTTACCGAAGTGCTGCACCTGGCCCATCGCCTCGCCGGCAGTTGCGACTCCCTGGGTTTTTCTGGCCTGGCTGCGCTGTTGCGACGCCTGGAGGATGCAGCCCGCCAGCATGACGGGCAGGCGCTGAACGCCCTCGCCGAGCCATTGGCAAACCAGCTCGGCCAGGCCCGCGACACGCTGGAACGGTTGATCCAGAGCTGACGTACAAAAAACTTACGACTTTTTACATCTTCGATCCGTTCGTACAACGGCACCTTACATCCGTTTCCAATAATCCATGGCAACCGTGTTGCACGCGGTCCATGAGGCTTATTGGAGACAAGAATAATGACATGCCGTAGCGCTCAGCCCCTCCTTTGTACCGCCCCCCGTACCTGCCGCAATGGCGAGGTGCGCCATGACTGACAACCACGAAAAAATCCAGCTCACCCGCGCCCTGAAAAGCCGGCACATTTTCATGCTGTCGCTGGGCGGGGTAATCGGCACCGGCCTGTTCATGGGCTCGGGCGTGACCATCAACCAGGGCGGGCCGGTGGGCGCGATCCTGGCGTATCTGGTGGCGGGCTTGCTGATGTATCTGGTGATGGTGTGCCTGGGCGAACTGTCGGTGCAGATGCCGGTGTCCGGTTCTTTTCAGGCCCACGCCACCAAGTTCATCGGCCCGGCCACCGGCTTCATGATTGGCTGGGTGTACTGGATGAGCTGGGCCACCACTGTGGGCCTGGAGTTCACCGCCGCCGGCATGCTGATGACCCGTTGGTTCCCCGAAGTGCCGATCTGGTACTGGTCGGCATTGTTCGTGGTGGTGCTGTTCGGCCTCAACGCCTTGGCCACTCGCGCGTTTGGCGAGGCCGAGTACTGGTTCTCGGGCATCAAGGTGGCGACCATCCTTGGCTTCATCATCATCGGCCTGCTGGTGATATTCGGCGCCATCCCGCTGAGCAGCGGGGCACCGGCGCCAATGCTGGACAACCTGGTGGGCGAGTCGCTGTTCCCCCACGGCCTGTCGGCGGTGTTCGCGGTGATGATGACCGTGGTCTATGCCTTCCAGGGCTGCGAAATCATGGGCGTGGCGGCCGGCGAGACCGAGCACCCGGAAAAAAGCATCCCGCGGGCGGTGCGCAACGTGGTGTTCCGCGTGCTGATTTTCTACGTGCTGGCGATTGCCGTGCTGTCGGCCATTGTGCCGTTCGAGCAGGCCGGCCTGATGGAAAGCCCGTTCGTGCAGGTATTCGACATGGTCGGCATCCCCTTTGCTGCCGACGTGATGAACTTCGTCATCCTTACCGCCATCCTGTCGGTGGGCAACTCTGGGCTGTATGCCTCTACGCGCATTCTCTGGGCGATGTCCAAGAGCGGCATGGCGCCGAAAAGCCTGGCACCGCTGAGCAAGCGCGGCGTACCGCTGCGGGCGCTGAGCATCACCCTGTGCTTTGCCCTGGTGTCGCTGATGACCAGTTTCATTGCCGCCGACACCCTGTTCATGGTGCTGATGGCGGTGAGCGGCATGTCTGGCACCGTGACCTGGATCGTGATCGCCCTCGCGCAGTACCGCTTCCGCAAGGCCTACCTGCGTGAAGGTGGGCAACTGCAGGACCTCAAGTACAAGGCGCCGCTGTACCCGCTGGTGCCGCTGCTGTGCATCACCCTGTGCAGCTCGCTGTTCGTGTTCCTGGCGCTGGATGAAACCCAGCGACCGTCGCTGTACTGGGGCTTTGGCTTCATTGCCCTGTGCTACGCGGCGTACTTCATCGTCAACCGCCGCCGGCAGGGCGCCTTCGAGCCCAGCGCGCCTGGCGTTTGATTCACGATTGCCGGGGCCGCTTTGCGGCCCATCGCGACACAAGGCCGCTCCCACAGGTACTACGCAGACTTGAACGCTGTGAAAGACCCTGTGGGAGCGGCCTTGTGTCGCGAAAGGGGCGCAAAGCGCCCCCGGCAATCCCACAGTTGTACAAAGTTGTAACAACCACCTCGGATTTAACCCTCACAAGTTTAAAAAAATCACTATTGAAACAATAGGTTAGGTTGCTTTCGAGTCATGTTACAGGCCATTTTTCCGCCAATTGCCGCCTTGTTGAACACTCGTTTAGTATCTCCCTCATCAAGCCCTCCCAAAACCATCACAACAACACCGAGGCCCCCCATGACCATTCCGTCATCGTCACTGTTGAGCAAGGTCGAAGCCGGCGTTGCCTGGATCACCCTCAACCGCCCAGAGCAGCGCAACGCGCTGGACATCCCCACCCTCAAGCAACTGCACGCCTTGCTCGACAGCCATAACGCCGACCCGGCCGTGCGCGTGGTGGTGCTCACTGGCAGCGGCCGCACCTTCTGCGCCGGTGCCGACCTGGCCGAATGGGCTGCCGCCGAAGCCGCAGGCACCCTGGAAAGCTACGGCTGGACCGAAACCGCCCACGCCCTGATGTTGCGCCTGCACAGCCTCGACAAACCCACCATCGCCGCCATCAACGGCACTGCCGTGGGCGGTGGCATGGACCTCAGCCTGTGCTGCGACCTGCGTGTCGCCGCCGCTTCTGCGCGCTTCAAGGCCGGCTACACCAGCATGGGCTACAGCCCCGATGCCGGGGCCAGCTGGCACCTGCCACGGTTGATCGGCAGCGAGCAGGCCAAGCGCTTGTTGTTTCTCGATGAACTGTGGGGCGCCGAGCGCGCCCTGGCGGCCGGGCTGGTCAGCGAAGTCTGCGCCGACGAGCAACTGCCCGCCGTGGCTGCCGAGCTGGCCGGGCGCCTGGCCAATGGCCCGACCTTCGCCTACGCGCAGACCAAGCAGCTGATCCGCGATGGCGCCCGGCGCACCCTGGCCGAGCAGCTGGAAGCCGAGCGCCAGGCGGGCCTGCTGTGTGGCCGCAGCCAGGATGGCGCCGAGGCGCTGCAAGCCTCGGTAGAACGCCGCGCCCCCCGTTTTATCGGCCAGTAACCCGATACCGACCCTGATCAGGACCTTTGCAGATGAATTTCCAACTGACCCAAGAACAAGAAATGTTGGTGGAAGCGGTACGCAGCTTTGTTGCCAAGGAGTTGGCGCCCCATGAGGAAGCGGTGGACCGCGCCGATGCCGTGTCGCCAGAGCTGGCCGCACACATCCGTGGCAAGGCCATCGCCGCCGGGTTCTATGCCTTCAACATGCCCGAGGAAGTCGGCGGCGGTGGCCTGGACTACTTGTCCCAGGCGCTGATCGAACGTGAGCTGTCCAAGGTGTCCTGGGCGCTGCACGTGTTTGTCGCACGCCCGTCGAAAATCCTCATGGCCTGCAAGGACGAGCAGATCAACGACTACCTGCTGCCTTGCGTGCAGGGTGAAAAAACCGATTGCTTCGCCCTCACCGAACCGGGCGCCGGCTCCGATGCCAATGCCATCAAGACCCGCGCCGTGCGCCAGGGCGATGACTTTGTCATCAACGGCAGCAAACACTTCATCAGCCACGCCGGCCACGCCGATTTTGCCATTGTCTTCGCGGTCACCGACACCTACGAGCACAACGGGCGCAAGCGCAATGCGGTCACGGCGCTGCTGGTCGACCGCGGCACACCGGGCATGACCATCCGCCGCGGGCCTAAGTGCGTGAGCAACCGGGGCTACCACACCTACGAGCTGTTCTTCGACGACTGCCGGGTGCCGGCCAGCAAGGTACTGGGCGAAGTCGGCAAGGGCTGGGAAGTGGCCAACGCCTGGCTGACCGCGGGCCGGGTCATGGTCGCCGCCAACTGCGTGGGCCAGGCCCAGCGTGCCCTGGACCTGTCGCTGCAGTGGGCCGCCGACCGCAAGCAGTTCGGCCAGGCCATCGGTAGCTACCAGGGCGTGTCGTTCAAGCTGGCCGACATGGCCACGCAGATTCGCGCGGCCGAAATGCTCACCCTGCACACTGCCTGGAAGATGGACCAGGGCAGCATGACCGACGGTGAAGCCGGCATGGCCAAGCTGTTTGCCAGCGAAGTACTGGGCAAGGTGGCCGACGAAGCCGTGCAGATCTTCGGCGGCATGGGCCTGATGGACGAAGGGCCGGTCGAGCGCATCTGGCGCAACGCGCGTATCGAGCGTATCTGGGAGGGCACCTCGGAAATCCAGCGGCACATCATCGCCCGCGAACTGCTGCGCCCGCTGTTGCGCTGAGCGCCAGGAGAACACCCATGTCGCAATCGATTCGTGACAACCTCAAGCGCCTGCTGGCGCCCCGGCACCTGGCCTTCGTTGGCGGGCGCAGCATGGCGCGGGCGCTCAAGCGCTGCGCCGAAGGTGGCTTTGGCGGCGAGCTGTGGCTGATCAACCCTCAGCATGAAAGCCTCGAAGGCATCCCCTGCGTGGCACACGTGGGCGACTTGCCCTATGCCCCGGACGCAGTGTTCATCGCCACCAACCGTGAACTGACCTTGCAGTGCGTTGCCGAGCTGGCCGCGCGTGGCGCCGGTGGTGCCATCTGCTATGCCTCCGGCTTTGCCGAAAGCGGCGAAGAGGGCCGCCAGTTGCAGCAGCGCCTGCTCGCTGCGGCCGGCAACATGGCCCTGCTCGGCCCCAACTGCTATGGCCTGCTCGATTACCTGCACGGTGCCGCCCTGTGGCCGGTGGCCCACGGCGGCAAGCCGGTGGAGAAGGGCGTGGCGATCCTCACCCAGAGCGGCAACTTCGCCTACAACCTGTCCATGAGCGACCGCTCGCTGCCGGTGGCCTACATGGCCTCGGTCGGCAACCAGGCGCAACTGGGGGTGGCCGAGTTGATGGACGTCTTGCTCGTCGACCCACGGGTAACGGCCATCGGGCTGCACCTGGAAGGCGTGAAGAACGTGCCGGGTTTTGCACGCGCCGCTTACAAGGCATTGCAGCAGGGCACGCCGATCATTGCCCTGAAGACGGGTGTGTCGCAGATCGGCGCTGAACTGGCGCTCAGCCACACCAGCTCGTTGTCCGGCTCCGATGCTCTGTACGACAGCCTGTTCCAGCGCCTGGGCGTGATCCGCGTCAGCGGCCCGGTGAGCTTTGTCGAAACGCTCAAGGCCGCCGCTTGCGGGCGCTTGCCGGCAGAGGGCGAACTGATCGCGCTGGCCTGTTCAGGCGGCGATGCGGGCCTGATTGCCGATTATGCCGAACGCAACCATCTGCACCTGCCAAAGCTTGAACAAGGCCAAGTGACAGCACTGGCCGAAGTGCTGCCGGCCTATGCCAACCTGGTCAACCCACTGGATTTCACCACTGCCATCTGGGGCGATGAAGCTGCCCTGCAACGTATGCTCGACAGCACCCTGAGCGGGGCGGCCGATGCCGCCATGCTGGTGCTGGACTACCCGGCGGCCTTCACTGGCGAGCGCAAGGAGTGCGACTTGCTGCTGGCGCTTTACTGCGACGCGCTGGAGCGTCACGGCAAGATCGGTTTTGTCACCTCCGCCTTTCCGGAGCTGCTGCCTGCCAGTGCGCGTGAGCGCCTGCATGCCCGAGGCATCGCCGCCCTGCAGGGTGTGGAAGACGGCCTGGCGGCCTGGGGCCGCATCGTCGCTTACCAACGCAACCGTCAACGGTTGCTGGGGCAAGGCGAGGCTGGGCGGGTACCGCTGTGCCCACAAGCCGTCACGGGCGAAGGCCGTTTGCTGGACGAATGGCAAGCCAAGCAAGCCCTGCGCGCCTTCGGTTTGCCGGTGCCGGCAGGTGTGCTGAGTACGCCCGAGCGCGCTGTGGTGGATGCCGCCCGCGTAGGTTACCCGCTGGTACTGAAGGCGGTCAGCGCACAACTGCCGCACAAGACCGAAGCCGGTGCGGTGGCACTTAACCTGCGCGATGCCGCTGCCCTGGAGGCTGCACTGGTACAGATGCGCCAGCGTATCGCTGACTATGCCCCACAGGTAGCGTTCGACCAGATACTGCTCGAACCCATGGCCGCGCCGCTACTGGCCGAGCTGATAGTGGGCATCAAACGTGAACACGACTTTGCCCTGGCGTTGGTAATCGGCGCCGGTGGCGTGCTGGTCGAACTGCTCAAGGACAGTGTCAGCCTGTTGCTGCCCACTACCGACAGCGCCATCCGCGCCGCGTTGCTGAGCCTGCGCAGCGCCAGCCTGCTGCAAGGTTTCCGTGGCAGGCCGGCCGCCGACCTGGACGCCTTGGTCGCAGCCATCCGCGCGGTAGCCGACTATGCCTGCGAAAACGCCGGGCAACTGCTGGAACTGGATGTGAACCCACTGATGGTCGGTGCCCACGGCACCCTCGCGGTCGACGCGCTGATCCGCCTCGGCCAGGCGCAAGGAGAACGACATGAATGACCTTACCCTGACTGCCGGCCAGGCGCTGGTGCGCCTTTTGGCCAACTATGGCGTGCAGACCGTGTTCGGTATCCCGGGTGTGCACACCCTGGAGTTGTACCGCGGCCTGCCGGGCAGCGGTATCCGCCATGTGCTTACCCGCCACGAGCAGGGCGCCGGTTTCATGGCAGACGGCTATGCGCGGGTGAGCGGCAAGCCGGGCGTGTGCTTTGTCATCACCGGCCCGGGGGTGACCAACGCCGCCACCGCCATCGGCCAGGCCTATGCCGATTCCATTCCGATGCTGGTGATTTCCAGCGTCAACCATACCGCCAGCCTGGGCAAGGGCTGGGGCTGCCTGCACGAAACCCAGGACCAACGCGCCATGACCGCGCCGATCACCGCATTTTCGGCGGTGGCGTTGCGTGGCGATGACCTGCCCGAGCTGATTGCCCGTGCCTGGGCCGTCTTCGACAGTGAACGGCCGCGCCCGGTGCACATTTCGGTGCCGCTGGACGTGCTGGCTGCGCCTGTCAGCCGTGACTGGAGCGATGAGGTGGTACGCCGCCCCTGGCGTGGCCAGCCGTGCCGCGAAACCCTGGACCAGGCTGCCCTGAAGCTGGCAGCGGCCAAGCGGCCAATGATCATCGCCGGTGGCGGTGCGCTGCACGCGGCTGAACAGCTGGCGCAGTTGAGCACCCGGCTGGCCGCACCAGTATTCACCAGCGTGGCCGGCAAGGGCCTGCTGCCGCCGCAGGCGCCATTGAATGCGGGTTCCAGCCTGTGCGTGGAGCCTGGTTGGCAGTTGATCAGCCAAGCCGATGTGGTGCTGGCAGTGGGCACCGAAATGGCCGACACCGACTTCTGGCGCGAGCGCCTGCCAATCACTGGCGAGCTGCTGCGGGTGGACATCGACCCACGCAAGTTCAACGACTTCTACCCCTGTGCCATTGCCTTGCAGGGAGATGCCCGGCAAACCCTGGCCGGCTTGCTCGAACACCTGCCAGCACTCGACCGGGACCCGGCTCAGGCCAGCGAAGCGGTCAGCCAGTTGCGCCAGGCCATCCGCACCGGGCATGCACCGTTGCAGGCCACGCATCAGGCCATTCTGGACCGCATCGCCGCCGTGCTGCCCGATGAGGCGTTCATCAGCAGCGACATGACCCAACTGGCCTACACCGGCAACTACGCTTTCGCCAGCCGGGCGCCGCGCAGCTGGCTGCACCCCACTGGCTACGGCACCCTTGGCTACGGCCTGCCGGCCGGCATCGGCGGCATGCTTGCCACCGGCCACCGCCCGGGCCTGGTGCTGGTGGGCGACGGTGGTTTTCTTTATACCGCCCAGGAGCTCGCCACTGCCGTGGAGGAGCTGGACCGGCCTTTGGTGGTGCTGCTGTGGAACAACGACGCCCTCGGCCAGATCCGCGATGACATGCTCGGCCTGAACATCGAGCCGGTCGGCGTGCTGCCACGTAACCCGGACTTCATCGGCCTGGCCCGTGCCTTTGGTTGCGCGGTGCGCCAGCCGCGTGACCTGGACGCGCTGCAGGCCGACCTGGCCAGTGGTTTCGCCACCCCCGGCGTTACTTTCATCGAACTCAAACACACCTGCGTCTGTTAAGACGCGCACAACGACAAGAACAAGAGAAACCGACATGCCATTTCGCCGCACCCTGCTGGCCGCATCCCTGGCCCTGCTGATCACCGGTCAAGCCCCCCTGTATGCCGCACCTCCGCTGTCGATGGACAATGGCACCAACGCCCTGACCGTGCAGAACAGCAACGCCTGGGTCGAAGTCAGCGCCAGCGCCCTGCAACACAACATCCGCACCCTGCAGGCCGAGCTGGCTGGCAAGTCCAGGCTGTGCGCCGTGCTCAAGGCCGACGCCTATGGCCACGGTATCGGCCTGGTGATGCCGTCTATCATTGCCCAGGGCGTGCCCTGCGTGGCGGTGGCCAGCAACGAGGAGGCCCGCGTGGTCCGCGCCAGTGGCTTCACCGGGCAACTGGTGCGGGTACGCCTGGCCAGCCTCAGCGAGCTGGAAGATGCCTTGCAGTACGACATGGAAGAGCTGGTCGGCAGCGCCGAATTTGCCCGCCAGGTCGATGCCATCGCCGCACGCCACGGCAAGACCCTGCGCATACATATGGCGCTCAACTCCAGTGGCATGAGCCGCAACGGTGTGGAGATGGCGACCTGGTCCGGCCGTGGCGAAGCGCTGCAGATCACCGATCAGAAGCACCTCGAGCTGGTTGCGCTGATGACCCACTTCGCCGTCGAAGACAAGGACGATGTCCGCAAGGGCCTGGCGGCCTTCAACGAGCAGACCGATTGGTTGATCAAGCACGCGAAGCTCGACCGCAGCAAGCTCACCCTGCACGCCGCCAACTCGTTCGCTACCCTGGAGGTGCCGGAGGCGCGCCTGGACATGGTACGCACCGGCGGCGCGCTGTTCGGTGACACCGTGCCGGCGCGCACCGAGTACCAACGCGCCATGCAGTTCAAGTCGCACGTGGCGGCGGTGCACAGTTACCCGGCCGGCAACACCGTCGGCTACGACCGCACCTTCACCCTGGCCCGTGATTCGCGCCTGGCCAACATCACCGTCGGTTATTCCGATGGCTATCGCCGGGTGTTCACCAACAAGGGCCATGTGCTGATCAACGGCCACCGCATACCGGTGGTGGGCAAGGTGTCGATGAACACGCTGATGGTCGATGTCACCGACTTCCCGGACGTGAAGGGCGGCAACGAAGTGGTGCTGTTCGGCAAGCAGGCCGGGGGCGAAATCACCCAGGCCGAGATGGAAGAAATCAACGGCGCGCTGCTGGCCGACCTGTACACCGTGTGGGGCAGTTCCAACCCGAAGATCCTCGTCGACTGAAACCGCCAAAGAAGGGAGATTACCATGCGCTACGCCAAGCTCACCCAACGCATCGCCGGCGACGGGGCTGCGGCCTGGGACATCCACTACCGCGCCCTGGCGCTGCAGGCCGAGGGCAAGGACATCCTGCTGTTGTCGGTGGGTGACCCAGACTTCGACACACCTGCGCCGATTGTCGAGGCGGCCATCGACAGCCTGCGGGCGGGTCACACCCATTACGCCGATGTACGCGGCAAGCTGGCCCTGCGCCAGGCTATTGCCAGGCGCCACCAGCAGCGTAGCGGCCAGGCCGTCGACGCCGACCAGGTGACGGTGCTGGCAGGGGCCCAGTGCGCGCTGTACTGCGTGGCCCAGTGCGTACTGGACCCAGGCGACGAGGTGCTTGTCGCCGAACCGATGTATGTGACCTATGAGGCGGTGTTCGGTGCCTGTGGTGCCAAGGTGGTGCCGGTGCCGGTCAAGCCGGAAAACGGCTTTCGGGTATGCCCGCAAGACGTGGCCGAGCGCATCACCCCGCAAACCCGCGCGCTGGCCTTGAACAGCCCGCACAACCCGTCGGGGGCAAGCCTGCCCCGTACTACCTGGGAAGCACTGGCCGAACTGTGCATCGCCCACGACCTGTGGCTGATCTCTGACGAGGTGTACAGCGAATTGCTGTACGAGGGCGAGCATGTCAGCCCTGCCAGCCTGCCGGGCATGGCCGAACGCACCGCCACCCTCAACAGCCTGTCGAAGTCCCATGCCATGACCGGCTGGCGGGTAGGCTGGGTAGTGGGTTCGGCCGAGCTGGCCGCCCACCTGGAAAACCTCGCCCTGTGCATGTTGTATGGCTCGCCCGATTTCATTCAGGACGCCGCTGTGGTGGCGCTGGAGCAGCCGTTGCCCGAGCTGGCCGCCATGCGCGAGGCCTACCGCCAGCGCCGTGACCTGGTGTGCGAACAGCTGGCCGGCTGCCCGGGCCTGAAGGCACTGAAGCCCGATGGTGGCATGTTCGTGATGGTTGATATCCGTGAGACCGGCGTAAGTGCCCAGGCCTTTGCCGACCGCCTGCTGGACCGCCAGGGCGTGTCGGTACTCGCCGGCGAAGCGTTCGGCCCCAGTGCTGCCGGGCATATCCGCCTGGGCCTGGTGCTGGGCGATGCGGCGCTGGTCGATGCCTGCCAGCGCATCGCCCGCTGTGCCGACGAGCTGAAACGGGAGTACGGCCATGCGTGAGTATGCGCGGCTGTACATCGATGGCGCCTGGCAGGTGCCGAGTGGGCAGGGTATGGCTGAGGTGATCGACCCGGCCACCGAGCAGGCCATTGGCCGGGTACCACTGGGTGGCGAGGCGGATGTCGAGCGGGCAGTGATGGCGGCGCGGCGGGCTTTCGCTGGCTGGTCGCGCACGCCGTCCAGTGTGCGTGCAGGGTACATCCAGGCGTTGGTGGTGCAGCTGAAATGCCACGCGGCGGAAATGGCCGGGGCCATTACCGACGAACTGGGCATGCCGGTGCAGTGGTGCCAGGCGGTGCAGGTCGAAGGCCCGATTGTGGGGCTTGCGCAGTACGCCGAACTGACCGGGTTGATGGATGAGGTGCGCGAAGTCGGCAATTCGATGGTGTACCGTGAGGCCGTTGGCGTGTGCGCTTTCATCAACCCATGGAATTACCCGCTGCACCAGATGATCGGCAAGCTGGCGCCGGCCTTGGCCGCCGGCTGCACGGTGGTGGTCAAGCCCAGCCAGGAAACGCCGTTGCACGCGTTTTTACTGGCCGAAATGATCGACGCCATCGGCCTGCCGGCCGGGGTGTTCAACCTGGTCAGCGGCCCGGGGGCAAAGGTGGGTGAGGCCCTGGCCCGGCACCCGCAGGTGGACATGGTGTCGTTCACCGGTTCAACCGGTGCCGGTGTCCGGGTGGCACAGGCGGCCGCGCCGACGGTGAAGCGGGTGTGCCTGGAGCTGGGTGGCAAATCACCGTTTCTGATTACCGCCGATGCCGACCTGCACGCTGCGGTGCGCCATGGCGTGCAGGACGTGATGATCAACTCGGGGCAGACCTGCACGGCACTGACCCGCATGCTGCTGCCGGCCAGCCGCTACGCCGAGGCGCTGGAAATCGCCGAGGCCGAAACCCGCGCACTGGTCATGGGCGACCCGCGTGACCCGGCCAGCTTCCTCGGGCCGATGTGTTCGGCAGGCCAGCGGCGCACGGTGCTGGACTACATTCGCCAGGGCCAGGAGGAGGGCGCGCGCTTGTTGTGCGGTGGTGATAGCGGCGGCTTCGAGCGCGGGTTCTACGTGGCGCCCACGTTGTTCGCCGATGTCGACAACCGCATGCGCATTGCCCAGGAAGAAATCTTCGGCCCGGTGCTGTGCCTGATCCCCTACGCCGACGAGGCCCAGGCGCTGGCGCTGGCCAATGACTCGCCGTTTGGCCTGTCCAGCGCAGTGTGGGCGGGCAGCCGCGAGCATGGCCTGGCTTTGGCGCGGCAGATACGGGCCGGGCAGTGCTTCATCAACGGGGGCGGGTTCAACTACCAGGCGCCGTTCGGTGGCTACAAGCAGTCAGGCAACGGCCGCGAGTGGGGCGAAGAGGGCCTGGCGGAGTTCGTCGAGGTGAAAGCCGTACAGTGCTGAGCCACCGCTGCAAGACAACCTGTTTTGTGTAAGGAGAATGTTTGTGAATGTACTGATCGTCCACGCTCACCCCGAGCCGCAATCGTTCACCGCTGCCCTGCGCGACCAGGCCGTGGAAACCTTCCGCGCCCAGGGCCACCAGGTGCAGGTCAGCGACCTGTACGCCATGGGCTGGAACCCGGTGGCCAGCGCCGATGATTTCACCCAGCGTGAGAACCCTGATTATCTGGTGTATGCCCTGGAGCAGCGCCAGGGGGTCAAGCGCGGCGCTATTGCCAAGGATATCCAGCAGGAGCTGGACAAGTTGTTGTGGGCCGACTTGCTGGTGCTGAACTTCCCGATCTTCTGGTTCTCGGCACCTGCCATGCTCAAGGGCTGGATCGACCGGGTGCTGGTGTCGGGGGTGTGCTATGGCGGCAAGCGTTTCTACGACCAGGGCGGGTTGGCGGGCAAGAAGGCGCTGGTGACCGTGACCCTGGGCGGGCGCGAGCACATGTTTGGCGAAGGGGCGATTCATGGGCCGCTGGAAGACATGCTGCGGCCGATACTGCGGGGCACGCTGGCTTATGTGGGGCTTGAAGTGCTGCCGCCATTCGTGGCCTGGCATGTGCCGTATATCAGCGATGAGGCGCGCCAGGACTTTTTGCAGCAATACCGGCAGCGCCTGGAGCAGCTCTCGGACGACCAGCCATTGGTGTTCCCACGCCTGGCCCAGTTCGATGAGGCGCTTTACCCTCTATCTTGAGTCGTGCGCAGCCCCCTGTAGGAGCGGCCTTGTGTCGCGATGGGCTGCGCCGCAGCCCCAGGATCTGCGCCCCAGTACAAATTGTCGGGGCTGCTGTCGCAGCCC
>NZ_JBWKXT010000010.1:0-132759 GCF_059423245.1 Pseudomonas sp. GW460-LB5 | reverse complement strand
AGAAGACTCGAACTTCCACGACCTTGCGGTCACTGATACCTGAAACCAGCGCGTCTACCAATTCCGCCACCTGGGCAAAGCTTTGCATCATCTGTAGAAGGCGACTATCGTTCGCTTCACACAGTAGTAACAGATCCTTGGTCATCTGTTACTTGAAAATATTTGGTGCCCAGGAGAAGACTCGAACTTCCACGACCTTGCGGTCACTGATACCTGAAACCAGCGCGTCTACCAATTCCGCCACCTGGGCACACATTCGAGATTAAAAGATGCTTTACAGCGCCGTTCATCTCTACTACAACGTTGGGGTTGTCCGTCGTTGTGGTGCGCACTATACGGACGCTCCCCAAGGCTGTAAACCCCCCAATCAAAAAAAATTTCAAAAAATTCAACTTGTTGATTCCACAGGCCTATTACTGCTCTGGATGCACAGCAGTGGGGGCTGTCCAAGGCAGACATTTCCGGTTTCAATAGGCCTATGCCAGAATTCATATCTATATACCCCAAGGTGAACCCCTTCTGATGGCCGATTGGCAATCCCTCGATCCCGAGGCCGCTCGCGAAGCGGAAAAATATGACAACCCCATTCCCAGCCGTGAGCTGATCCTGCAACGCCTTGCCGACCGTGGCGAGCCCGCTGCGCGCGAGGAACTGGCGAAAGAGTTTGGTCTGTATGAAGAAGACCAGATCGAAGCCCTCCGTCGCCGTCTGCGTGCCATGGAGCGCGACGGCCAGCTTATCTATACCCGGCGCGGCACTTATGCCCCGGTGGATAAGCTCGACCTGATCTGCGGCCGTATCTCCGGCCACCGCGATGGGTTTGGTTTCCTCATCCCCGATGATGGCAGCGATGACCTGTTCCTCAGCCCGTCGCAAATGCGCCTGGCCTTCGATGGCGACCGCGCACTGGCGCGCGTGTCGGGTACCGACCGCCGTGGGCGCCGTGAAGGCGTGATCGTCGAGGTCATTTCCCGTGCCCACGAAAGCGTGGTCGGCCGTTACTTTGAAGAAGGCGGCATCGGCTACGTAACCCCGGACAACCCGAAGATCCAGCAAGAAGTGCTGGTGACCGCCGGGCGTAACGGTGGTGCCAAGATCGGCCAGTTCGTCGAGATCAAGATCACCCACTGGCCAACGCCGCGCTTCCAGCCGCAAGGCGATGTGGTAGAAGTCATCGGCAACTACATGGCGCCGGGCATGGAAATCGACGTTGCCTTGCGTAGCTACGACATCCCGCATGTCTGGCCCGATGATGTGGTCAAGGAAGCGCGCAAGTTCCGCTCTGAAGTCGAAGAGAAAGACAAAGAGAAGCGTGTCGACCTGCGTCATTTGCCATTCGTCACCATCGACGGTGAGGACGCCCGCGACTTCGATGACGCTGTCTATTGCGAGCCGCTGGGCAAACTGCGCCTGTTCTCCGGTGGCTGGCGCCTGTATGTGGCCATCGCCGACGTGTCCAGCTACGTGCGCCTGGGCTCGGCCCTGGACGTCGAGGCCCAGCAGCGCGGCAACTCGGTGTACTTCCCCGAGCGTGTGGTGCCGATGCTCCCCGAAGAGCTGTCCAACGGCCTGTGCTCGCTGAACCCGCACGTCGACCGCTTGGCCATGGTCTGTGAAATGACCATGAACAAAGCCGGCCAGATGGTCGACTACCAGTTCTACGAAGGTGTCATCCACTCCCACGCCCGCCTGACCTACAACAAGGTCAGCAGCATGCTCGAGCACGCCCGCACCCGTGAGGGCAAGGCGCTGCGCGAGGAGTACAAGGCGGTCGTGCCTGACCTGAAGAACCTGTACAACCTGTACAAGGTGCTGTTGGATGCCCGTCACACCCGGGGTGCGATCGACTTCGAAACCCAGGAAACCCGCATTATCTTCGGCGATGAGCGCAAAATTGCGGAAATTCGCCCGACCGTGCGTAACGAAGCCCACAAGCTGATCGAGGAATGCATGCTGGCGGCCAACGTGGCCACCGCCGAGTTCCTGCAAAAGCACGGCGTGCCTGCACTGTACCGCGTGCACGACGGCCCGCCGCCGGAGCGCCTGGAAAAACTGCGTGCCTTCCTTGGCGAGCTGGGCCTGAGCCTGCACAAGGGCAAGGACCCGTCGCCAAAGGATTACCAGGCCCTGCTGGCGAGCATCGCCGGGCGCCCGGATTTCCACCTGATCCAGACAGTCATGCTGCGCTCGCTGAGCCAGGCGGTGTACAGCACCGAGAACAACGGCCACTTCGGGCTGAATTACGAGGCGTACACCCACTTCACCTCGCCGATCCGCCGTTACCCTGACCTGCTGGTGCACCGCGCCATCCGCAGCATCATCCGTTCCAAGGTCGATACCCCGCACGTCAAGCGTGCCGGCGCCATGAGCATTCCAAAGGCGCGCATCTACCCATACGACGAGAACACCCTCGAGCAGCTTGGCGAGCAGTGCTCGATGACCGAGCGCCGGGCTGATGAAGCCACCCGTGACGTGGTCAACTGGCTCAAGTGCGAGTACATGAAGGATCGCGTGGGCGAAACCTTCCCCGGTGTGATTACTGCGGTGACCGGTTTCGGCCTGTTCGTCGAACTGACCGACATCTATGTGGAAGGCCTGGTGCACGTCAGTGCGCTGCCGGGCGACTACTACCACTTCGATCCGGTCCATCACCGCCTGTCCGGTGAGCGCACCGGACGCAGCTTCCGCCTGGGCGACTCGATTGAAGTCAAGGTCATGCGTGTTGACCTGGACGAGCGCAAGATCGACTTCGAAGTGGCTGACAAGACGCTGGCTGCGCCAATCGGCCGCAAGCAGCGCGGCGCCGCGTCGGCTGCCGACAAAGCCGACAAGCCCGAGCCAGCACCGGTCGAGGCCAGGGCCACGCCGAAGCCGCGCAGCCGCAAGAGCGAAACCTCCGAGGCGTATTTCCCGAAAGACGCCGTGCAGCGTAACGCCGAAGTGCGCAAAAGCCGTGAAATGAAAAAGGCGCTGATGAGCGATGCCCGCACCGGCAGCTCGTCCAGCAGCAAGTCGGACAAAGGCGGCAAGCCCGCCGGCAAGCCGACCAAGCACCGTAAAGGCCCGCCGAAGTCCGGTGCGCCACGCAAGAGCAAGAGCAAGTCATGAGTCAGCTGGAAAAGATCTACGGCGTGCACGCCGTGCAGGCGTTGCTGCAGCACCATCCGAAGCGGGTCAAGCAGATCTGGCTGTCGGAAGGGCGCAGCGAGCCACGCCTGCAGACCCTGCTGGCGCTGGCTGCAGAAAACCGTGTGCAGGTTGGCCAGGCCGAGCGCCGTGAGATGGATGCCTGGGTCGAAGGCGTTCACCAGGGTGTTGTCGCCGAGGTGAGCCCAAGCCAGGTGTGGGGCGAATTGATGCTCGAGGAGCTGCTTGAGCGCACCGAAACGCCACCGCTGATCCTGGTGCTGGACGGTGTCACCGACCCGCACAACCTTGGCGCGTGCCTGCGCACCGCCGATGCGGCCGGTGCCACGGCGGTGCTCGTGCCCAAGGACAAGTCTGCAACCCTTACGCCTGTTGTGCGCAAGGTGGCCTGCGGCGCGGCAGAGGTGATTCCGCTGGTGGCCGTGACCAACCTCGCGCGCACGCTGGAAAAGCTGCAGCAGCGTGGCTTGTGGGTGGTGGGTACCGCCGGCGAGGCTGAGCAGGAGATCTACCAGCAAGATCTGACCGGGCCTCTGGTGATGATCATGGGCGCAGAAGGCAAAGGCATGCGCCGGCTGACCCGCGAGCATTGCGACTTCCTGGTGAAGTTGCCGATGGGCGGTAGCGTCAGCAGCCTGAACGTTTCGGTGGCCACCGGGGTTTGCCTGTTCGAGGCTGTGCGTCAGCGTCAGGCCAAGCGCTGATCTTCCCCTGTTGCGGGCCATTCGCGGGCGCGCCCGCTCCCACAGGATTTTCACTGGCTTACAAGCAGTGGGGGCCCTGTGGGAGCGGGTTTACCCGCGAAAGGGCCGGTAGCCTGTGAATATGTTTCAGGCTGTTCAAATATTCGCCAATTACCTTGCTTGTGCGCCACGCCTTCTCTACAATTGCGCCCCTTGCCGAGCTGGCAGGCGCACATGTGCCTCCCCTCCGTGCAAGACATACAGTGTCATTCACTCCTTGTCTGACCAGATTCGCTGGCAGACTACTAACCCGTAAGGAGCATTCATGCGTCATTACGAAATCATCTTCCTGGTTCACCCGGACCAGAGCGAGCAAGTCGGCGGCATGGTTGAGCGTTACACCAAGCTGATCGAAGAAGACGGTGGCAAAATCCACCGCCTGGAAGACTGGGGCCGTCGTCAACTGGCCTACGCAATCAACAATGTTCACAAGGCTCACTACGTGATGCTGAACGTTGAGTGCACCGGCAAGGCCCTGGCCGAGCTGGAAGACAACTTCCGCTACAACGATGCCGTTATCCGTAACCTGGTCATCCGTCGCGACGAAGCCGTTACCGGCCAGTCCGAGATGCTGAAGGCTGAAGAAAACCGCAGCGAGCGCCGTGAGCGTCGTGAGCGTCCTGAGCATGCTGACTCCGCCGAAGGCGACGACAGCAATGACAGCGACTCCAGCGATAACGCTGACGAGTAATCCACGGACCTTTAGAGGAGCCTATTAAATGGCACGTTTCTTCCGTCGTCGTAAATTCTGCCGCTTCACTGCTGAAGACGTGAAAGAGATCGACTTCAAAGATCTCAACACCCTGAAAGCTTACGTATCCGAAACCGGCAAGATCGTTCCAAGCCGCATCACCGGTACCAAAGCTCGTTATCAGCGTCAGCTGGCTACCGCTATCAAGCGCGCCCGCTTCCTGGCCCTGCTGCCCTACACCGACAGCCACGGCCGCTGAGACCGGGTCGTCGACAAGCAGTAAGGGATTAGCATGCGAGCGTTAGCAAGTTTCATCATGCGCGGTCGTGTGCAGGCCACCCTCGTGGTGGTCATCAGCGCGGTACTGCCGCTGCTGTTCTGGTTGAGTGCCGCTGCCTGCAGCCTTGTGCTGCTGCGGCGTGGGTTCAAGGATGCTACAACGGTCATCGCCGGCGGCCTGCTGGCGGGTCTGGCCGTGTGGGTCATGGGTGATCCCATCACCTTCCTGGTGATTGCGGGTGCCTTGGCCCTGGCCGCCATGTTGCGTGCCGAGCATCCCTGGAGCCGGGTGTTGCTGGTCAGTGCCGTGTTCGCCGTGGCTTTCAGCCTCGTGCTCGATCTGGCGCTGGCCCAAACCTTCGATGTGCTGGCCAAGGCGTTTGCCGAAGCCATGCCGAAAATCGAGGGGCAGCCGGTACTCTCCGGTGAGCTGATCCGCCCTGTGCTGGTCGCCTCCACAGCAGTGACGGTGCAATTGTTCAGTGTGCTGGCCTTGGTGCTGGCGCGCTACTGGCAGGCAGCGTTGTACAACCCTGGAGGCTTCGGTCGCGAGTTTCGCGCGCTGAAGCTGCCAAAACAGACCATGGCGGTCTTGGTGGCAGTGATGGTGGTGGCTCCGTTTATCGGGCCGCAGTTCATCATCCTGGCATCGGCTTCGAGCCTGGTACTGGTACTGGCCGGCATCGCTTTGATGCATGGGCTGGTGGCACAGGGCCGACTGGCCGGTTTCTGGCTGGTGGGCATGTACGTGACGTTGCCGCTGATCATGCAGCTGATTTATCCGTTGCTGGTGGTTTTGGCCATTGTCGACAGCCTGATTGATTTTCGCGGTCGCAAGTCCCCCAAGGGGAATGACTCCGCGAACGGTGAAGGTTAAAAGTTAAGAGGTTTTACCAAATGGAACTGATCCTGCTGGAAAAAGTCGCTAACCTGGGCAACCTGGGCGACAAAGTAAAAGTTAAGGCTGGTTACGGCCGTAACTTCCTGCTGCCATTCGGCAAGGCCACCGTTGCCAACGCCGCCAACCTGGCTGCGTTCGAAGAGCGTCGCGCCGAGCTGGAAAAAGCAGCTGCTGACCGTAAATCGTCGGCTGAAAGCCGCGCTGCCCAACTGGCCGAGCTGGAAGTGACCATCACTGCCACCGCTGGCGACGAAGGCAAGCTGTTCGGTTCGATCGGCACCCACGACATCGCTGACGCCCTGACCGCCTCCGGCGTTGAAGTGGCCAAGGCTGAAGTTCGTCTGCCGAACGGCACCATCCGTCAGGTTGGCGAATACGACGTAGCCGTGCACCTGCACAGCGACGTTGAAGCCACCGTACGTGTGGTTGTCGTAGCTGCCTAAGCTGCGCTAACTGGCTGGCTCCTTGCGAGTCAGGCGGTTAACATCGGGCACGGTCCTGTTTTATACAGGCCGTGCCCTTTGTCTTTTTCATCCTCCAGAATTCTTTCGTGGCCATGAACGAGATCACAACCTCCGAACAGCTTGACCTGCAAACCGCCGCCCTGAAGGTGCCGCCGCATTCCATCGAGGCCGAACAGGCCGTGCTCGGTGGCCTGATGCTGGACAATGAGGCCTGGGAGCGGGTGCTGGACCAGGTGTCGGACGGCGATTTCTACCGGCATGACCACCGGCTGATCTTCCGCGCCGTGCACAAGTTGGCCGATGCCAACCAGCCATTTGACGTGGTGACCCTGCACGAGCAGTTGGACAAGGAAGGCCTGTCCTCGCAGGTAGGCGGCCTGGCTTACCTGGCCGAGCTGGCCAAGAACACCCCGTCGGTGGCCAACATCAAGGCCTACGCCGCGATCATTCGCGAACGGGCCACACTGCGCCAGCTGATCAGCATCAGTTCCGACATCGCCGACAACGCGTTCAACCCGCAGGGGCGCAACGCTGCAGAGATTCTCGACGATGCCGAGCGGCAGATCTTCCAGATCGCCGAAGCACGGCCAAAGACCGGCGGCCCGGTAGGCGTCAACGAGCTGTTGACCATGGCCATCGACCGCATCGATACGCTGTTCAACTCCGACAGTGATATCACCGGTATTTCTACTGGCTACACCGACCTGGACGAGAAAACCAGCGGCCTGCAGGCAGCCGACTTGATCATTGTCGCCGGTCGTCCGTCGATGGGTAAAACCACCTTCGCCATGAACCTGGTGGAAAACGCCGTTCTGCGCAGCGAAAAGGCGGTGCTGGTGTTCTCCCTCGAGATGCCAGGTGAATCGCTGATCATGCGTATGCTGTCGTCGTTGGGCCGTATCGACCAGACCAAGGTGCGTTCAGGCCAACTGGACGACGACGACTGGCCGCGGCTTACCTCCGCAGTCAACCTGCTCAACGACCGCAAGCTGTTCATCGACGATACTGCCGGCATCAGCCCGTCGGAAATGCGTGCGCGCACGCGTCGTCTGGCACGTGAGCATGGCGAAATCGGCATGATCATGGTCGACTACCTGCAGTTGATGCAGATTCCGGGCTCTTCCGGTGACAACCGCACCAACGAAATTTCCGAAATCTCCCGCTCGCTCAAGGCCCTGGCCAAGGAGTTCAACTGCCCGGTCATCGCCCTGTCGCAGCTGAACCGCTCCCTGGAACAGCGCCCCAACAAACGCCCGGTGAACTCCGACTTGCGTGAATCGGGTGCAATCGAGCAGGACGCCGACGTGATCATGTTCGTGTACCGGGACGAGGTTTATCACCCCGAGACCGAGCACAAGGGGATTGCGGAAATCATCATCGGTAAACAGCGTAACGGCCCTATCGGTTTCGTACGCCTGGCATTTATCGGCAAGTACACCCGCTTCGAGAACCTTGCGCCGGGCATGTACAACTTCGACGATGACGAATAACGCCAGTAAGTCATAAGTGGTTCAAGACTTTTGGTGCTGCTGCGCCGCCCATCGCCGGCAAGCCAGGCTCCCACAGGTACGGCGTAAATCTCAAGCTTTGCACCGTACCCGTGGGAGTCTGGCTTGCCGGCGATGGGCCGCAAAGCGGCCCCGATTAAAGAAACGTGGCTTTTAGCACTGACTGACAATCCGCCCTTCGCTCATCGTGATTACCCGATCAAATCGCGACAGGGCACTTTGATCATGAGTAACGCAGATCAGCCCCTTCCCGTGGAGTGTTTCGAACAGCAGATCCCAGGTCTGCTCTGCCGATCCGGCATCTAGGCCGCTTGTAGGCTCGTCAAAGAAATTGAAATCGCCAGGCTGGTTAAGTACCCGCAGCAACGTCAGCCTGCGCGCCTCGCCACCCGAAATGGATTCTGCGCGTGCATCCAGATCAAGTTCGTACCAGTCTTTGCTCAAGCCCAGTCGCTCAAGCCATTGTTCGATCTGAGCGCGATCATGAGCATGTTCGAACAGCACTGCGCGGGACAGGGGGCCGGGTATGAAATGCGCATCCTGAGGGCAGAGTCGTAAACGACTGAACTGCTCACACCCCTCGAGCGCAGCCAGGCTTCTGCCATACAAGTGAACGTGCTTGCGCAACTGGAATACCGTTCCTGCGAGCGCATGCAGAAGTGTCGATTTACCACACCCGCTGGGCCCGACCAGCGCGACTCGTTCTCCTGCCCGTATTACCAAGGGCTCATTGATCAGCAGTTGCAGCGCATTTCGAGCGCTGAGTTGGCAGGGTGTGATGCGAAGCCCTGCGTTTTCATCCAAGGGCTCTGCCTCCATGGAGTCTGTCGGGCCGAACACTGGGAGTTGGAGCCAGTGTTCGAGCTTGCGTTTGTCGAGCCGGAACTGGTCGAGTACCCGCCAGGCTTCCGCCAGTTGTGCAACGCTTGCGAGCAACCCAGTCACCAGCGTAATGAGGGCAACAAGCTCGCCCAGGCTCAGATGCGGCGTTGCCTGGGATTGATCATGGATGCCCCACAACAGCACACCACCACTGCCCAGGCCAATGAACAGGGTACGCAAGCCCTGAAGCCAACCCCCGCTGCGGGCTACCCGCACTGCTGAATCGGCATAGTCCGAGAGTGTCTGGTTGACCGGGAGCATTGCCGCATCCTCAGCCCTTTCCAGTTTGACCGTTGCCGCGCTGGCGAAGGTATCCACCCATTGTTCCGCCAGTTCATCCTCTCGCGAGTTTACGGCCTCGATATGAGGCCTACGCCAGCGTATCAGGCGATCGTTGGCCCATAGATATGCCAAGCTCAAGGGGATGAGGCCGATTAATACCGAAGTAGCCCCGAGGTATGCGAACAGTGTGACCAGCACCACCGCTTCGGCCAGTACCGGCCATGCTGAGCCAATCAGAAAGCCTAGCCATCGTTCCTGGGCCGTTATTCCTCTATCCAGTACCTTTACCAAGGTCCCGCCATGGAGTTGTCCATAAGCCTCGAAGCGTTTGTCCAGCAACCCTCGGCGCCAGCGCATCGAAAGCTGCTTCACGCGCTCTTGGCAGAGCCGCGCCAGGCACCAGGCTTGCAAAGGGGTCAACGAGGCCTGTAGCGCGACAAGGCATATGAAGGCACCGAGCAGAATGAATGAAGACGAGGCCGATGTGGACAGGTTGTCGATAATGTCAGCCAGGATCAGGGCTGGTACGACGGTCGCGACTTTCAACACTAGTGTTGCGCTCAGAGCTGCGATGATTCCTCGATAGATATGCATATGCCTTGCGTGCGTTCTGCAGGAGGTGGATGCCGGGCCTGATTGGCTAGAGAGGCTGTGGAATGGTGTGTTGCTGGAAGGGCGTATCTTTCAACAAGTCCGGCTGGTTGTCTGCCTGCCAAGAGTTTGGAAATGTATCCGGCTGGCGCTGTTTGGCAGGACATGATCAGATTTTTCCCGTTGCGCGTAGGCCATTTCTGAAATAGCTTCCTACAGCCTTTACACCATTGCGGTGGTTTTCTGGGCGGCCTAGTCTGGCCCTGTCGTTGTAAAAACAGCGACCGGGCCTACAAGCCCGATCAGGAACGAATGTTGTTCACCGCAAGCCAATGGCACGCGCCATCGGGCTCGCTTGATGGTGGCTGCGTGCGGGAGGTTTTCGTTCTCTGTCCGGTCTTGCAGACCCGTACGTGGCCGCCACCCATCACACTGCAAGTCATGAGTGCGGCTCTGTGTGAATCTACAGAGAGCTGTAGCATGCTGAAAATTATCCCCGATCCACCCCTCGATCCCCACTCCTTGAACACAGCTCTATTCAGGCCGAATGCCCACCGTAAGGCTTGATTGATAGTGCGTCTGGCCGGGCCCTTTCGCGGGTGAACCCGCTCCCACAAGACACCACAGCTTTCAGGCTTGCACAGTACCTGTGGGAGCGGGCGTGCCCGCGACGCATGAGGGCTGACAGGTGTTCGCCACAGCAGTTTCAGCGCCTATGAGATCGAGCGCCGCCCGCGCGGCGCTTCGCGGGGCAAGCCTGCTCCCACATCTGTTTCGGGCCAGTCCCTTCTGTGAGTCCACCGCTGGCCGCCTCGTTTGTTTCCTTCGATATTGAAGGTTGCATCGCTGCTCTTAATCAATCTTCAGCCATGCACCCGGGGTGCGCGCGGCTATTGCTCAGGCATAACTGGCCCGAAACAAATGTGGGAGCGGGCTTGCCCCGCGAAGCGCCGCGCGGGCGGCGCTCGATCTCACAGGCGCTGAAACTGCTGCGGCGAACACTTGGCGACCTCATCACAAGCCCCAAGCCCAGCACCTGGCAGCCTACACCCAACCGTCGCCCAACCCACCAATCCCCACGAAGACAGTCGGATTTGGTCAAAATTTGTGCTATATTCCGCGCCCGCGATTTCCCTGCACACCAGAACCGGTCACTGACATGCAAGCAGCCAAACCACTCTACGACTATCCCAAGTACTGGGCCGAATGCTTCGGGCCAGCACCTTTCCTGCCGATGAGCAGGGAGGAGATGGATCTGCTCGGCTGGGATTCCTGCGACATCATCATCGTGACCGGGGACGCCTACGTCGACCATCCGTCGTTCGGCATGGCCATCATCGGCCGTCTGCTGGAAGCCCAGGGCTTTCGCGTGGGCATCATTGCCCAGCCAAACTGGCAGTCGAAAGACGACTTCATGAAGCTTGGCGAGCCGAACCTGTTCTTCGGCGTGGCCGCAGGCAACATGGACTCCATGATCAACCGCTACACCGCCGACAAGAAGATCCGTTCCGACGACGCCTACACCCCTGGTGGCCTGGCCGGCAGCCGACCGGACCGCGCCAGCCTGGTGTACAGCCAGCGCTGCAAGGAAGCCTACAAGCATGTGCCGATCGTACTCGGCGGCATCGAGGCTTCGCTGCGCCGCATCGCCCACTACGACTACTGGCAGGACAAGGTCCGCCATTCGATCCTGATCGACGCCAGCGCCGACATCCTGCTCTTCGGCAACGCCGAGCGTGCCGTGGTGGAAGTGGCTCAGCGCCTGGCCAGTGGCGAGACGATCGAGAGCATCACTGACATCCGCGGCACCGCGTTCGTGCGCCGTGATACCCCGCAGGGATGGTACGAGATCGACTCCACCCGCATCGACCGCCCAGGCCGCGTCGACAAGATCATCAACCCGTACGTCAACACCCAGGACACCCAGGCCTGCGCCATCGAGCAGGCCAAGGGCGACCAGGAAGACCCGAACGAAGCCAAGGTGGTACAGATTCTCGAAAGCCCGGCCGTGACCCGGGAAAAGTCGGTGATCCGCCTGCCATCGTTCGAAAAGGTACGTAACGACCCGGTGCTCTATGCTCACGCCAACCGCGTGCTGCACCTGGAGACCAACCCGGGCAACGCCCGCGCCCTGGTGCAGAAGCATGGCGAAGTGGATGTGTGGTTCAACCCGCCACCCATCCCCATGACCACCGAAGAAATGGACTACGTGTTCGGCATGCCTTACGCCCGTGTCCCGCACCCGGCCTATGGCAAGGAGCGCATCCCGGCCTACGAGATGATCCGTTTCTCGGTGAACATCATGCGTGGCTGCTTCGGTGGCTGCACCTTCTGCTCGATCACCGAGCACGAAGGCCGCATCATCCAGAACCGCTCGCACGAGTCGATCCTGCACGAGATCGAAGAAATGCGCGACAAGGTGCCGGGCTTCACCGGCGTGGTCTCCGACCTTGGCGGGCCGACCGCCAACATGTACCGCATCGCCTGCAAGAGCCATGACATCGAGAAGCACTGCCGCAAGCCGTCGTGCGTGTTCCCGGGTATCTGCGAAAACCTCAACACCGACCACAGCTCGCTGATCGAGCTGTACCGCAAGGCCCGTGCCTTGCCAGGTGTGAAGAAGATCCTGATCGCCTCGGGCCTGCGCTATGACCTGGCCGTGGAGTCGCCAGAGTACGTCAAGGAACTGGTTACCCACCACGTTGGCGGCTACCTGAAGATTGCCCCGGAGCACACCGAGCGTGGCCCGCTGGACAAGATGATGAAGCCGGGCATCGGCTCGTACGACCGCTTCAAGCGTATGTTCGAGAAATACTCGAAAGAGGCGGGCAAGGAGCAGTACCTGATCCCGTACTTCATCGCCGCGCACCCGGGCACCACCGACGAAGACATGATGAACCTGGCCTTGTGGCTGAAGGGCAACGGCTTCCGCGCCGACCAGGTCCAGGCGTTTTACCCGTCGCCGATGGCCTCGGCCACGGCCATGTACCACTCGGGCAAGAACCCGCTGCGCAAGGTGACCTACAAGAGTGAAGGGGTGGAGATCGTCAAGAGCGACGAGCAACGCCGCCTGCACAAGGCGTTCTTGCGCTACCACGACCCGAAGGGCTGGCCGATGCTGCGTGAAGCGCTGGAGCGTATGGGCCGCGCCGACCTGATTGGGCCGGGCAAGCACCAGCTGATCCCGCTGCACCAGCCGCAATCCGACACGTACCAGAGCGCGCGTCGCAAGAACTCGACGCCAGCGGGCAGCCACAAGGTGGGCAAGGAGCAGAAGATCCTGACCCAGCACACCGGCCTGCCACCGCGTGGCAGCGATGGCAGCAAGCCGTGGGACAAGCGTGAGAAGGCCAAGGCCGAGGCGTTTGCGCGTAACCAGCAGGCGGCCAAGGAACGCAAGGAAGCAGCCAAGGGCGGCAAGGGTAACAAGAAGCCGCGTCAGCCCGTTATTCCGCGCTGATTGATCTATTTGGGGCTGCTTTGCAGCCCTTTCGCGGCACAAGGCCGCTCCTACAAGAAACCGCGATTCCCTGTAGGAGCGGCCTTGTGCCGCGAAAGGACCGCAAAGCGGTCCCAAAAATCTCAGCTTTAATCAGGCTGCTTGTCGACCCACTTCGGCACCACCGGCGCCACAAAGCTGTCCATCCCGTCCAGCAGCGCGTCTGGCTTTTGCCCCAGCAGCAACATCGCCCGATGTTGCGGCCGCACAAAGCCTTCTTCGACGATATGGTCGAGGAACCCGCCCAGCTTCGCATAGAAGCCGTTCACATCCAGCAGCCCCAGCGGCTTGGCGTGATAGCCCAGTTGCCCCCAGGTCCAGACTTCGAACAATTCTTCCAGCGTACCCAGCCCGCCCGGCAGGGCGATGAAGGCATCGCTCAGCTCAGCCATGCGTGCCTTGCGTGCGTGCATGCCGTCGACCACTTCCAGGCGGCTGAGGCCCTTGTGGCCGATTTCGGCGTTCATCAGGCTTTCGGGGATGATCCCGATCACTTCGCCACCGGCCGCCATGGCCGCGTCGGCAACGGTGCCCATCAGGCCGACCGCACCGCCGCCATAGACCAGGGTCAGGCCGCGACGCGCGATGGCCTGGCCAAGCGCGATGGCAGCATCACGGTAGGCAGGGTTGGCGCCGATGCTGGCGCCGCAGAACACACAAACGGAACGTACGGGCATTGCTCATCTCCTGTCACTCAGGTGAACAGGGTACGGCGCACGCCCGCCGCTTCCAAGGCCGCGTTCATTCCGGGCGGGAGAATTCGCAGATGGCGCCGGTGGCCCCATGGGCGTAGGCGGCGAGCAGGCTGTTGATAAATGCAGAGATGGGCATTTGGTATTGCTCCTAAATGAGAGGTTGTCCCATCGTCTATTAAAAGGGCATGATGTGCTCTTAGATTGGTTGTATACAATCCATTGAACAATTCTACTGGCTGGCCTGTTGACACCCCCTTGACCCATATCAGCAAGGGGCTGAACGGTTTCAGGCAGTCTCGCAATTGATAAAACCCTGCCAAGGAGATTCATGATGTTTGCGAAAGCTGTAGCGGTATCCCTGCTGACCCTCGCCAGCGCCTCTGTCTTTGCAGCCGAATGCTCGGTGACTGTTGAATCGACGGACCAGATGTCCTACACCAGCAAAGAATTCACCGTCGACAAGAGCTGCAAGGAATTCACCGTCAAACTGACCCACTCCGGCAACCTGCCTAAGAACGTCATGGGCCACAACCTGGTGATCAGCAAGACTGCCGACATGCAGGG
This sequence comes from Pseudomonas sp. GW460-LB5, assembly GCF_059423245.1. NCBI lineage: Bacteria > Pseudomonadati > Pseudomonadota > Gammaproteobacteria > Pseudomonadales > Pseudomonadaceae > Pseudomonas > Pseudomonas sp. GW460-LB5. Next base: position 118,513 of record NZ_JBWKXT010000010.1, on the reverse strand, counting down.
CATTGCCACTGAAGGCATGACTCAGGGCATCGAAAAAGGCTACCTGAAGGAAGATAACGCCAACATCATCGCCCACACTGCGATGATCGGCGCACCGGAAAAAGAGACCGAAGTGAAGTTCGACACTTCCAAGCTGGAGGCCGGTGGTGACTACAGCTTCTTCTGCACCTTCCCGGGCCACATCTCGATGATGAAAGGCAAGGTTGTAGTCAAGTAATGACAGCTGTGTAGGCCTCTCGGGCCTATTCGCGGGCACGCCCGCTCCCACAGGGTAAGCACTGTCTTCAAGGGCGGTGAAAATCCTGTGGGAGCGGGCGTGCCCGCGAAGCTTTTATGGGGCGAACGGCAGTTCGCGCTTGTGCTGGGTCTTGCGGTAGGTGGCGACGATGATGTCGAATGCCGCCTGATCAACCGGCAACCCATGCAGGAAGGCGTCGATCTGCTGGTAGGTCACGCCATGGGATGCTTCGTCCGGCTTGCCCGGCTCCAGGTCTTCAAGGTCCGCCGTCGGCACCTTCTCCACCAGTGACTCCGGTGCGCCAAAGCTGCGCGCAATCGCCCGTACCTGGTTCTTCACCAGCCCGCTCAGGGGCGCCAGGTCGCAGGCACCATCACCAAACTTGGTAAAGAAGCCCATTACCGCCTCGGCGGCGTGGTCGGTACCGATCACCAGGCCCGCGCGGGCCCCGGCGATGGTGTACTGGGCAACCATGCGGGTACGTGCCTTGACATTGCCCACCACGAAGTCCACAAGCGTCGGCGAGCCGTTCTTCAATTCCACCACTTCAGCGGCCAATGCCCGCACCGCCGGGGCGATATCCACGGTGTGCACTTCATCGGCCTTGATCACGTCCAGGCACGCCTGGGCGTCATGCTCGTCATGCTGCACCTGGTAGGGCAGGCGCACGGCAATGAAGGTGTATGCCTTGTCGCCGGTTTCTGCGCGCAATTCATTCACGGCGCGCTGGGCGAGCAAGGCGGCAGTCAGCGAGTCGACACCACCGCTGATGCCCAGCACCAGGGTCTTGAGCCGGGCATTGGCCAGGCAGTCCTTGATGAAGGCCACGCGGCGGGCGACTTCGGCCTCGAGCGCGGCGGTGTCGGCGAACGGCGGCTGTACCTTCAGTGCCTGGGCAATCTCTTGCTGAACCGCTTGCATGGGTTACTCCTTGCTGGGGACTTTGAATACGTGACGCATGTAGGCGACGAAGTTTTCGTCACGGCACTGGGTCTTGGCTGATTCATCCGAGATCTTGGCCACTGGCGCGCCGTTGCAGTCGGTCATTTTAAGCACGATGCTCATTGGGGCCACACCCGGTATGTCGCATGTCAGGTTGGTGCCAATGCCAAAGCTGACGTTGATGCGACCGCGCAGGGCACGGAAAATCTCCAGCGAGCGGGTCAGGTTGAGGCCGTCGGAAAACACCAGGGTCTTGGTCATCGGGTCGATCCCCAGTTTCTGGTAATGGGCTATGGCCTTTTCTGCCCAGGCGATTGGCTCGCCCGAATCGTGGCGCAGGCCATCGAACAGCTTGGCGAAGTACAGGTCGAAATCGCCGAGGAAGGCATCCATGGTGATGCAGTCGGTCAGGGCGATGCCAAGCAGGCCGCGGTACTCGCGTACCCAGCAGTCCAGTGCGGCGATCTGGCTGTCGATCAGCCGTGGGCCGAGCTGCTGGTGGGCCATGAACCATTCATGGGCCATGGTGCCCAGCGGCTTGACATCCAGTTTCCATGCCAGGTCGACGTTGCTGGTGCCGACGAAGCGGGCGGGGAAGTCATCGCGCAGCACGCGAACCACTTCTTCCTGCACGCGGCTGGAAAAGCGCCGACGGGTGCCGAAGTCGGCGACCTGCAGTTCGGCCAGTTCGTCATCACTGGCATGCGCACGCAGCCAGTCGAACTTGCGGTACAGCTGGTCGCGCGCTTCGGCCAGGCGCATATGCGGGTGCAGATGGCGGTTGCGCACTTCGCTGATGATGGCCAGCAGCGGCACTTCGAACAGGATCACATGCAGCCATGGGCCTTTCAGGCGCAGGAACAGCTGGTCGTTTTCAACGCCGACGCGCACGTAACGCAGGTTGAAGCGGAACAGGCGCAGAAAACGCAGGAAGTCGGGCTTGAGGAAACTGATGCGTTCAAGAAAGGCCAGTTGGCCATCATCCAGGGTGAGGTCGCTGAGCAGTTCGAGCTGGTTGCGGATCTCGCCCAGGTAAGGGCGCAGGTCCTCGCCGTTGCGGCAGCGGAATTCCCATTCGACGTCGGCGTCCGGGTAATTGTGCAGCACGCCCTGCATCATGGTGAGTTTGTAGAAGTCGGTGTCGAGCAGGTTGTGCACGATGCGCTCGGCGAATGCGCTTTCGCTCATCAAGGGGGCTCCGGAAGCGGCGAATGGCCGACATTGTGCCAGCCTTTTGGGCCTTGATGTGTCTGGGCTGGCCTCTTCGCGGGTGAACCGGCTCCCAAAGGGCTGCGTATCTGCCAAAACAGAGGTGTTTTTCCGTGCACCGGCTAGCCTTGAAACGGTGCCGCCTGTAGCAGTCGCGCACCAGCGGTGTGCACTTCGGTGACGTCCGCTGTTACAGGGCGGTTGCACGTAAACACTTGCCAGGGTTGCAATGATGGCACATGGCGGTTGCTCCTTGTCTGTACGTGTGGTGGCGCCTGCCGCGCAGCAGACGGTTGCACGCTCAATAAAGAAAAGGCCGTCGGTCGCCTGCAGTGCACCTGCGCAGTGTGTTTTCCCGGAAGACAAAACCGATGGCACGGCCCTTGCTCTGAGCACAGGGTTGAGAAGTTGTAGTGCCAACCAAAAAAAACTCTAGGAGCACCACCTCATGTCGCAGACGTTTTACAAGAAAGGTTTCCTGGCACTGGCCGTAGCTACGGCCCTGGGTGTTTCTTCGTATGTTCAGGCCGACGTCAAGATCGGTGTAGCGGGCCCGATGACCGGGGCTAACGCGGCGTTTGGCGAGCAGTACATGAAAGGTGCGCAGGCAGCGGCCGACAAGATCAACGCAGCCGGTGGCGTCAACGGCGAGAAAATCGTACTGGTGGCGGGCGATGACGCCTGCGAACCTAAGCAGGCCGTGGCTGTGGCCAACCGCCTGGCCGATCAGGACAAGGTGATCGGCGTAGTGGGCCACTTCTGTTCTTCCAACACCATTCCGGCGTCTGAGGTGTATGACGAAGCGGGCATCATCGCCATTACCCCGGGCTCGACCAACCCACAGGTGACCGAACGCGGCCTCAGCGCCATGTTCCGCATGTGCGGCCGGGACGACCAGCAGGGCATTGTCGCCGGCGACTACATCGTCGATGTGCTCAAGGGCAAGAAAGTCGCGGTGCTGCACGACAAGGACACTTACGGCCAGGGCCTGGCCGACGCGACCAAGGCGCAGCTGGAGAAACGCGGCGTGAAGCCTGTGCTGTACGAAGGCCTGACCCGTGGCGAAAAAGACTTCAGCGCCGTGGTTACCAAGATCCGCTCCACCGGTGCCGATGTGGTCTACTTCGGCGGCCTGCACCCAGAGGCTGGCCCGCTGGTACGCCAGTTGCGCGAGCAGGGCCTGAAGGACGTCAAGTTCATGTCCGATGATGGCATCGTCACCGATGAACTGGTGTCCACCGCTGGCGGCGCGCAATACGTCGATGGCGTGTACATGACCTTTGGCGCCGACCCGCGCCTGCTGCCAGACAGCAAAGCGGTGGTGGAGGAGTTCCGCAAGGCCGGTACCGAACCTGAAGGCTACACCCTCTACGCCTACGCCTCGCTGGAAGCCTTGGCCGCTGCGTTCAACGGCGCCAAGTCGAACAAGGGCGAAGACGCGGCCAAGTGGCTGAAAGCCAACTCCGTCAAGACCGTCATGGGCGAGAAGAAGTGGGACAGAAAGGGTGACCTGACCGTGTCCGACTACGTGGTCTACCAATGGGACAAAGACGGTAAATACCACCAGCTGGAAAAACAAAAATAATAACGGCCCATGGCCCGGGCTGATGCTCGGGCCCAAGCCCCGCGGTACCTGTCTTTATTCGTAGATCTGCACAGTTCTGCGCTGCGAGGGCCCCGCACCGGTGGCCCGCGCCGTGGTCGGCGCTCGTGCAATCTCAATCAGGTGAGATTGCGTTATGGATGGTATTTTCCTGCAGCAACTGGTCAACGGCCTGACCCTCGGGTCGGTCTATGGCCTGATCGCCATCGGCTACACAATGGTCTATGGCATCATCGGCATGATCAACTTCGCGCACGGCGAGGTGTATATGATTTCCGCGTACCTCGCGGCAATCAGCCTGGCATTGCTGGCCTATTTCGGCGTCGAGTCGTTCCCGCTACTGATGTTGGGCACGCTCTTGTTCACCGTCGTCGTCACGGGCGTTTATGGGTTCACCATCGAACGCATCGCCTACAAGCCCCTGCGTAACTCCACCCGCCTGGCGCCGTTGATCAGTGCCATCGGCATCTCGCTAATCCTGCAGAACTACGCACAGATCAGCCAGGGTGCCCGCCAGCAAGGCGTGCCGACCTTGCTTGAAGGGGCCTTGCGTGTCGAAGTCGGCACCGGCTTCGTGCAACTGACCTACACCAAGATATTCATCCTGATCGCTGCCTTCGTGGGCATGGGCCTGCTCACTTACGTGATCAAGTACACCAAGCTCGGCCGCATGTGCCGTGCCACCCAGCAAGACCGCAAGATGGCTTCGATCCTGGGCATCAACACCGACCGGGTGATTTCCTACGTGTTTGTCATCGGTGCAGTCATGGCCGCTCTGGCGGGCGTGCTGATCACCATGAACTACGGCACCTTCGACTTCTACGCTGGCTTCATCATCGGCATCAAGGCGTTCACCGCCGCAGTGCTCGGTGGTATCGGCTCGCTGCCTGGCGCCATGCTCGGCGGCATCATCCTGGGGATTTCCGAGTCGCTGTTCTCTGGCCTGATCAACTCCGACTACAAGGACGTGTTCAGCTTCTCGCTGCTGGTGATGATCCTTATCTTCCGCCCACAAGGCCTGCTGGGTCGCCCGCTCGTGGCTAAGGTGTGAACATGTCCGTTGCCAAAACTGCCTCTGTTAGCGAAACCAAAGGTTTCGACCTTAAACGCAGCCTGCTGGAGACCCTTGTCGCCGGCCTGCTGGCTCTCATTGTGTTTGGCCCGGTCGTGGGCGTAGTGCTCGACGGCTACACCTTCAATGCCGAACCGCGCCGCGTAGCCTGGCTGGTTGGCGGGGTGATGGTGGGGCGCTTCCTGCTCAGCCTGTTCCTGCAGAGCGCCGCTGGCGTGCGCATGCTCCAGGGCTTCGACAGCGGTGGCTCGGGCGTGCATGTGAACGCGCCGGACTACAAGTCGCGCCTGCGCTACATCATCCCGGCGCTGGTGGTGATTGCCATCGTCTTCCCGATCTTTGCTAACAAGTACCTGCTGACCGTGGTCATCCTCGGCCTGATCTACGTGTTGCTGGGGCTTGGCCTGAACATCGTGGTCGGCCTTGCCGGCCTGCTCGACCTGGGCTACGTGGCGTTCTATGCCATTGGCGCCTACGGCCTTGCTTTGGGTTACCAGTACCTCGGCCTTGGCTTCTGGAGCGTGCTGCCCTTGGCGGCCATCGCCGCAGCGCTGGCGGGGTGCATACTTGGCTTCCCGGTGCTACGAATGCACGGTGACTACCTGGCAATCGTGACCCTGGGTTTTGGCGAGATCATCCGTCTGGTGCTGAACAACTGGTTGTCGTTCACCGGTGGCCCCAACGGCATGCCGGCGCCTTCGCCAACCTTCTTCGGCCTGGAATTCGGCCGCCGGGCCAAGGATGGCGGGGTGCCGATCCACGAGTTCTTCGGCTTCGATTACAACGCCAACCTCAAGTTCGTGTTCATCTACGCGGTGCTGTTCCTGGTGGTGCTGGCCGTGCTGTACATCAAGCACCGCCTGACCCGCATGCCGGTAGGCCGGGCGTGGGAAGCGCTGCGCGAAGACGAGATCGCCTGCCGTTCGATGGGCCTGAACCACGTACTGGTCAAGCTTTCGGCGTTTACCCTGGGGGCGTCCACTGCGGGCCTGGCCGGTGTGTTTTTTGCCACCTACCAGGGCTTCGTCAACCCGTCGTCTTTCACGTTCTTCGAGTCGGCGCTGATCCTCGCCATTGTGGTACTGGGTGGCATGGGCTCGACCGTGGGCGTGGTGATTGCGGCGTTCGTGCTGACTGTGGCGCCCGAACTGCTGCGCAGCTTCTCCGAATACCGGGTGCTGCTGTTCGGGGTGCTGATGGTGCTGATGATGATCTGGCGACCGCGTGGGCTGATCCGCATCAGCCGTACCGGTGTGACCCCGCGTAAAGGAGTGGCGCCATGAGCGACGATATCATTCTCTCGGTCGACAACCTGATGATGCAGTTCGGTGGCATCAAGGCGCTGAGTGATGTCAGCCTGAAGGTACGGCGCAACCAGATCTTCGCCCTGATCGGCCCCAACGGCGCCGGCAAGACCACGGTGTTCAACTGCCTGACAGGCTTCTACAAGGCCAGTGGCGGGCGCATCGAGCTGAACGTGCGCGGCAGCCACACCAACGTCATCCAGTTGCTTGGCGAGCGCTTCCAGGCGGCGGACTTCGTGTCGCCGGCGCGCTTTGCCAACCGCCTGTACTACAAGATGTTCGGCGGTACCCACCTGGTCAACCGCGCAGGCCTGGCGCGCACCTTCCAGAACATTCGCCTGTTCAAGGAAATGTCGGTGGTGGAGAACCTGCTGGTGGCCCAGCACATGTGGGTCAACCGCAACCTGCTGGCCGGGGTGCTCAACACCAAGGCCTACCGCAAAGCCGAGAGCGATGCGCTGGACCACGCGTTTTACTGGCTGGAAGTGGTCGACCTGGTCGATTGTGCCAACCGCCTGGCCGGCGAGCTGTCGTACGGCCAGCAGCGCCGCCTGGAAATTGCCCGGGCCATGTGCACGCGGCCAAAGATCATCTGCCTGGACGAACCGGCGGCCGGCCTGAACCCGCAGGAAACCGAAGCCCTCAGCCGCATGATTCGAGTGCTGCGTGACGAGCATGACATCACTGTGGTGCTGATCGAGCACGACATGGGCATGGTCATGAGCATTTCCGACCATATCGTGGTGCTGGACCACGGCAACGTGATTGCCGAAGGCGCACCGCAGGAAATCCGCCACAACCCGACGGTGATCGCCGCCTACCTGGGTGCAGATGAAGAGGAACTGGTATGAGTGCACCCATTCTCGAACTGAAGGACCTGGACGTGTTCTACGGGCCGATCCAGGCGCTGAAAAAGGTTTCGATGCACATCAACGAGGGCGAGACGGTGAGCCTGATCGGTGCCAACGGTGCTGGCAAGTCGACCCTGCTGATGTCGATCTTCGGGCAGCCGCGGGCAGCGTCCGGGCATATCGTCTATCGCGGCACCGACATTACCCGCAAATCGTCGCACTACATTGCTTCCAACGGCATTGCACAGTCGCCGGAAGGGCGCCGGGTGTTCCCCGACATGACCGTCGAGGAGAACCTGATGATGGGTACCATCCCCATCGGTGACAAGCATGCTGATGAAGACATGCAGCGCATGTACGAGCTGTTCCCGCGGTTGAAGGAGCGGCGTAACCAGCGAGCCATGACCATGTCCGGGGGGGAGCAGCAGATGCTGGCGATTGCCCGGGCGCTGATGAGCCGACCGAAGTTGCTGTTGCTGGATGAGCCTTCGTTGGGGCTGGCACCGATCGTGGTCAAGCAGATCTTCTCGACCCTGCGTGAGCTGGCAAAGACCGGGATGACCATTTTTTTGGTGGAGCAGAACGCCAACCATGCGCTGAAGCTCTCCGACCGGGCCTATGTGATGGTCAACGGGGAGATCCGCATGACCGGGACCGGGCAGGAGCTGCTGGTCAACGAGGAAGTGCGCAACGCCTATCTGGGCGGGCACTGAGTTACATTCGGGGCTGCAAAGCAGTCCCATTTCCAATGTGGACAACTTACCCCGCGATACTCTCGATCCACGCTAATAGTCTCTCGCAACCCCTTGTTTCCACAGGCTTGATCTTGTCCACGGATAATGTGGAACTGCCTGTGGAAAACATGGTGGCATCTCGCTCCAGCCCTTTGATATCAGGCCCTGCATCGATGCGATCATTTTTTGATCACATCCTTCCTGTGGATGATTTTTCAAGGTTTTTCACAGATCCGAAAGCACCTCGAAACCAGCATCAAGGCTGTGGATAACTCTGTGGGAAAACCTTGGACAGACTGCTGCAGGCAGCATGTTTGAAAGCTTTGCACCATCACCAAAAAACTATCCACCGACCCTGCATCGCTGAAAGGGTTCCGCACAGTAGACAAGTTGCCCCCAATCCGTGGGGAAAGCCTTGTGGATAACATGCGCATAGCTGGCGCCGAGCCTTCTGCCGCAAGGGTTTGCCGGATATGAACAAAAAATGTACAGCGCCCCGAACGGCTTGCTGCCAGCGCGCGGCGCGGGCATGCTGCAAAGCTGCCGATGACAACCTACCGTGAGGAACAGAGCATGACGTCCACCGTATTCATCACTGGCGCCACTTCCGGTTTCGGCGAGGCCACCGCCCGCCGTTTTGCCGACGCTGGCTGGAAGCTGGTGCTCACCGGCCGCCGCAAGGAGCGCCTGGACGCCCTGTGCGCTGAGCTGTCGGCCAAGACCGAGGTGCACGGCCTGGTGCTTGACGTGCGTGATCGCAAGGCCATGGAGCAGGCGATCGCCGGCTTGCCGACCGGGTTCGAGAAGCTTCGCGGCCTGGTCAACAACGCCGGCCTGGCACTGGGGGTGGATGCGGCGCAGAACTGCAGCCTGGACGACTGGGAGACCATGGTCGACACCAACATCAAGGGCCTGATGTACACCACCCGCCTGCTGTTGCCACGGCTGATCGCCCACGGTCGTGGCGCGTCGATTCTCAACGTAGGTTCTGTGGCGGGCAACTACCCGTACCCGGGCAGCAACGTGTATGGCGGCACCAAGGCTTTCGTCGGCCAGTTCTCGCTGAGCCTGCGCTGCGACTTGCGCGGGACCGGCGTGCGCGTGAGCAACATTGAGCCGGGGCTGTGCGAGAGCGAGTTTTCGCTGGTGCGCTTCGGCGGCGACCAGGCCAAGTACGACGCCACTTACGCGGGTGCCGAGCCGATCCAGCCGCAGGACATTGCCGAGACCATCTTCTGGATCCTCAACCAGCCGGCGCATATCAACATCAACAGCCTGGAGCTGATGCCGGTGAGCCAGGATTGGGCAGGGTTCTCCATCGACCGTTCGGTCAAGGGCTGAAAATAGTCACCGGGGCCGCTGTGCGGCCCATTCGCGGGGCAAGCCCGCTCCCACAAGGTAATTCACTAGCCTAAGGGCGGTGCAGTACCTGTGGGAGCGGGCTTGCCCCGCGAATGCGTCAGCTCAGGCGCTGCAACCCTTCCAGGCAGGTCGCCAAATGATAGGGCGTAGTAGAAGGCATATCATGCCGGCTGACGTTGCCTTCACCATCCCGGCACTCATACCAGCCCGCTTCCCGCAAGAACTGCGCTTCCAGCAGCTGCAACTGCTCCCGCAACTTCGCCTCGCCGCCAGCACGCAGCACCAGCGCTCGCAGGTACTCCGCCTGTGCCCATACCCGTTGTGTGGCATCCAGCACCTGGCCATCCACATCCAGCATCGCCAGCACTGCCCCGTTCTTCACCCCGAACTGCTCGGCAAAGCCGAACGCCCGGTCAATGGACGCATGCAGCGGCGTGTCACGCAGCAGCGGTGAGGTGTGCAGCAGGTAGAACCACTCGAACTGGTGCCCCGGCTCGAACCAGTTATCCACAGCCCCGCGTGGCTTTTCCAGCATCAGGCCATGGGCTGGTTCAATGAAGTGAACCTGCAGCGCTTCACACAACTGCAGCAGCGACTGCTGGGTATGGCTATCGTCACGCACTGCCAACACCTGCAGGAACGCCTCGGCCAGGTGCATCTGCGGGTTCTGCAGCGGGCCGCTGGCGAGGTCTGCCCAGTCTTCGCCCAGGCTGGCTTCGTACAGGCCGTCGTCACGGGCGAACTGCTGGTCGATGATGTCCAGCGCGGCATTCAAGGTGGACTCCACCAGGCTTTCGCGCACCTTGCCCCAGTAGTGCGCGCAGGCAAAGACGATGAACGCATGGGTGTACAGGTCCTTGCGGCGGTCCAGCGGTTTGCCTTGGGCGTCGATGCTGTAGAACCAGCCACCGTGCTCGGCGTCGTGGAAGTGCTTTTGCAGCGAGCGGAACAACGCTGCTGCGCGCTCGGCCGCGCCCGGTTGCCCGATACGGCTGCTGAACAGGTACAGCTGGCGTGCGCAGGCCATTGCCCGATAGCGCTGCACAGGCAACGGCTGGTGGTGGGCGTCCAGGGCCTCGTAGGGCAGGGCCATGTCGGCATTCCAGCCCGGGCCTTGCCACAACGGCACGATGCATTCGGCGAAGTGCTGGTTGAAGCGGGCCAGTTCAGGCAGGGTGGGGCGGGGGTCAGACATTTCGGCGCTCGTCGCTGTCGGGCAGGGCGCAATGGTAGCAGAACTACGGTTGTGGGTTGCCCAGCCCTTGCCAGTGACGGGCGCCAACAAAGATGAAGCGCAATTGCTGAGTGATCTTTTCCTGCGCCGTCAGTGCTTGTGGATAACTTGAGTCGGGGCTGTCGATAAGCTCGGGCAGGGTAGCGAACACGGTCTTCACCACCAGGTCGGCCATTACCGCCAACGCGGCGCTGTCCAGGTGCTGCCAGCGCTTCATGCGCGCCAGGTCGGTGGCAAGGTCGTCGCTTATGTCCTGGCGCAGCCGGGCAATGGCCTGGCGGACGGCTTGTGAGCCCCCGTACTGTTCGCGGGCCAGAAACAGGAACTGCGCGCGGTGAGCGGCGACCACGTCGAGGAAGATGCGCACCGAAGCATCGGTGATGCCGCCCAGCTCGAATTCGTTCTGGCGCACCAGGCGGATGGTCTGGCGGAAGGTGGTATCAATTTCGGCCACAAGCGCCAGGCCCAGGGCGTCCATGTCGGGAAAATGCCGGTAGAAGCCGGTCGGCACGATGCCTGCGGTCTTCGCCACTTCGCGCAGGCTGACACTGCCGAAACCACGGCCACTCTCCATGAGCAGGCAGGCGGCATCGAGCAGGGCCTGGCGGGTCTGTAGCTTCTGTTCGGCGCGCGGCAGCATGATGCGGGCTTCTGTGACGGTAAGGCTGGGCACTCTAGATAAAAAAACAAAGCCCGGTCAATGGACCGGGCCTGGAGGGGAGCAAGCGATGTGACAGAGGTTGTTCTTTTCGGCCATGGTGATCAGCTCACACGGCTGAATTCAACCAGGCGATCCGAGCCACCTTCAGCAACGCGGCCACTGCGTTCGATCAGGCGATCAGAACCACCTTCAGCTACACGGCCAGAGCGTTCGATCAGGCGATCAGAACCACCTTCGGCTACGCGGCCAGAGCGTTCGATCAGGCGATCAGAACCACCTTCGGCTACGCGGCCAGCGCGTTCGATCAGGCGGTCAGAACCCCCTTCGGCAACGGTTTTCAGCGGCTGGGCGATTTCGGCAGCGCTGGAGCGGGATTCGGCGGTCAGGTGCTGTTCGTCGGCTGGCAGGGCGAAAGCGTTGGCAGCCAGGATGGACAGGGTCAGGGTCAGCAGGTGGCGTTTCATGATTTCGGTGCTCCTCTCGGGGGCTGGAAAGTGGGTACGGAGCCAATGCTACGCTCGGTAACGCCAGAGAGAAGTTCATACGGGTAATGGTAACAATCGACCGCATTGATAGAGGTCGGCAACCGCTCTGGAAAGCGCTTTACAGGTCTGCGCAGGATGACGTGAAGGTCCTGATGCCGGGTAGCGGGCAGCGCCTGACGCGACGTATTGCTGAGCAAAAGGCCAGGAAAACTTCGCTATGATGCCGCTCTCGATAAAACCCCACGGGTTTTCCACAGTCCGACATATTGACTGCCATCGCTGCACCCGTTTTGTGCCATACCGCAAGGAGAATCACGCAATGACGCGTCCCGCCAGAATCCTCCTCTGGGCCCTCGCCACCCTCCTTACCCTGCTGGCGATTCTGGTGGTGGTGATTGCCACCTTCGACTGGAACCGCGTAAAGCCCCTGCTCAACGAAAAGGTGTCCGAGGCCCTGCACCGGCCCTTCGCTATCAACGGCAACCTTGCCGTTCACTGGCGCACCGAGCCTGAAGAGGGTGGCTGGCGTGCCTGGGTGCCATGGCCGCATTTCATTGCCGAGGACCTGACCCTGGGCAACCCGGAGTGGCTCAAGGAGCCGAAGATGGTCGGCCTGGAGCGCGTGGAGTTCCGCCTGGCGCCTCTGCCGCTGGTGTTCCAGCAGATCAGTATCCCGCGCATCGACCTGACCAAACCCACTGCCAGCCTTACCCGTCTGGCCGATGGCCGTGCCAACTGGACGTTCGACTTCGGCCCCAAGGATGAAAACGCCGAACCTTCCAAATGGCAGCTGGATATTGGTGCGATCGGTTTCGACCAGGGCAATGTCAGCTTCGACGATCAAACCCTGAAAACCAGCATGAAGGTGCAGATTGACCCGCTGGGCAAGCCGATCCCGTTCAGCGAGATTGTCGGCAAGGCCAGCGCCGAGAAGGCGGGTGGTGCACAGGACTACGCCTTCGGGCTCAAGGCACAAGGCCGCTACAAGGATCAGCCGGTGTCCGGCACCGGCAAGATCGGCGGCCTGCTGGCGCTGCAGGACGCCCGCCAGCCGTTTCCGCTGCAAGCCGACGTGCGCATCGCCGACACCCATGTGGTGCTCGCCGGCACCCTGACCGACCCGCGCAACCTCGGCGCCCTGGACCTGCGCTTGCGCCTGTCCGGTGCCAGCCTGGGCAACCTCTACCCATTGACCGGGGTGACCCTGCCGGACACCCCGGCCTACTCGACCGACGGCCGCCTCAGCGCCAACCTGCATGCGCCACAAGGCGCGACGTTCAACTACCAGGGCTTCAATGGCAAGATCGGTGACAGCGACATCCACGGTGACCTGGCCTTCGTTGCCAGCCAGCCACGGCCCAAGCTGTCCGGCAACCTGGTGTCCAACCAGTTGCTGTTCAAGGACCTGGCGCCGCTGATCGGCGCCGATTCCAACGCCGAGCAGAAGGCCCGTGGTGGTGCCAGCAAGCAGCCAACGGGCAAGGTGCTGCCAGTGGAAGAGTTCCGCACCGAGCGCTGGCGCGCGATGGACGCCGACGTCACCTTTGCCGGCAAGCGCATCGTGCACAGCACGCAACTGCCGTTCAATGACCTTTCGGCCCACGTGATTCTCGAAGACGGTCTGTTGCGCCTGGAGCCCCTGCGTTTCGGCGTCGCTGGCGGCAACCTGGCCTCCAGAATTCGCCTGGACGGTCGCAGCGTGCCTTTGCAGGGCCGCGCCCAACTGACTGCCAGGGGCTTCAAGCTCAAGCAACTGTTCCCGACTTTCGCGCCGATGCAGACCAGCTTTGGTGAGTTGAACGGCGATGCCGACATCAGCGGCCGTGGTAATTCAGTGGCGGCGCTGTTGGGTACGGCCAATGGCGACCTGCGCATGCTCGTCAACGATGGCGCGATCAGCCGCAGCCTGATGGAGATTGCCGGCTTGAACGTGGGCAACTATGTCATCGGCAAGCTGTTCGGTGATGAGGATGTGAAGATCAATTGCGCGGCGGCCGATGTGGGTATCAAGGAGGGGTTGGCAACGACCCGTCTGTTCATCTTCGATACCGAGAACGCGATCATCTACATCAACGGTACGGCCAACTTCAGCAGTGAGCAGCTGGACTTGAAAATCACCCCCGAATCGAAAGGCCTGCGGCTGTTCTCGCTGCGTTCGCCACTGTATGTGCGTGGGCCGTTTGCCACGCCGAGTGCTGGGGTGCAGGCAGTTCCGCTGGCACTGCGTGGTGCGGGGATGGTGGCGCTGGGTGTGGTGGCCGGGCCGGCGGCGGGGTTGCTGGCGCTGATTGCGCCCAGCAGCGGGGATGATCCCAACCAGTGCACGCCGCTGTTGCAGCAGATGAAGGCGGGCAAGGCGCCGGCAGTGGTGAAAGGTCGGAAATAGCAGGGGGCCGCTCTGCGGCCCATCGCGGCACAAGGCCGCTCCTACAAGGGATCGCTTTCCCCTGTAGGAGCGGCCTTGTGCCGCGAAGGGCTGCAAAGCAGCCCCTTGCGATTACAGCCCTTGCAGCAGGTCGGACATGTCGTCCGCGTGCTCTTCTTCCTGGGCCAGGATGTCTTCGAAGATGCGTCGGGTGGTCGGGTCTTTATCACCGATGTACTGGATGATCTCGCGGTAGCTATCAATGGCAATCCGCTCAGCCACCAGGTCTTCCAGCACCATTTCTTTCAGCGAATTACCCGCCACGTACTGGGCATGGGAGTTCTTGGTCAGGTTGTCGGGGTTGAAGTCCGGCTCGCCGCCCAGCTGCACGATGCGCTCGGCCAGCTTGTCGGCATGTTCGGCTTCCTGGTTCGCATGCTCCAGAAATTCCTGGGCAGCCACACTGGCTTTGATGCCGCTTGCCATGAAGTAGTGGCGCTTGTAGCGCAGTACGCAGACCAGCTCGGTGGCCAGCGACTCGTTCAGCAGGCGCAGGATTTCCTGACGGTCGGCGTGGTAGCCCTCGGTCACCGCGCCTTGCTCCACATGCTGGCGGGCACGTTCGCGCAGGGTTTTCACATCGGTCAGTTCAACGTTGCTCATGGTTATCTCCAGGCATATCAGGGTCAGGGTGGGGACGCAGGCTCACGCGCCGGGGACGGCGTCGCTGTCCTCTTGGCGTTGTTTACAAGTCTTGAACCCTTTGGCATCGACGTGGCCAGTGGCGTCGAAGCGCACGTAGTAGGGCTGTTGTTTGCCGTCGCGGTTGAGGATGTAGTCGTTGCAGGTGCCCCCGTGCGGCAGGTCGATCACATTCGATGGGCTGCCACCGATGGCGATGACCTTCTGCATGGTCATGCCGTGCTCCACCTGCTTGACCAGCGGCTCGTCGCGGTAGGTGACATAGTCCGCCGGGTTTTCCGGGCGGCTGCCACAGGCGGCCAGGGTGGCGCTTGCCAGAAGGATTGCCAGGGTCTGCTTGTACATGGTCCCGCTCCTTGCAAAGGGTCTGTGTGGTTTGGAACCACAGCGCGGGCCGGGAGTTCGATTGCGATGGTCATGATTGGCGCTGTAGTGTTGACCGGTCGTCCACGGAAAGGGGCTGGTGCAATGCAACAGGAATTGGCCACGCGATACCCGTTGGTGCTGGTGCCGGGCATGCTCGGTTTTGTCCGGCTAATGCTCTACCCCTACTGGTTCGGCATCGTGCCAGCCTTGCGCAAGGGGGGGGCGCAGGTGTTCCCGGTGCAGGTTTCGCCGCTGCATTCCAGCGAGGTGCGCGGCGAGCAGTTGCTGCTGATCATCGAGGATATCTGCACGCGTACCGGTGCCGAAAAGGTCAACCTCATCGGCCACAGCCAAGGTGCCCTGAGCGCGCGCTACGCAGCGGCCAGGCGGCCAGAGCGCGTGGCTTCGGTCACCTCGGTGGCCGGCCCCAACCACGGCTCGGAACTGGCTGACCACCTGGACCGCACGGCGCCTGGCGATTCACCCCAGGGGCGCATCCTCAAGGCTGTGTTGCAGGGTCTTGCCGTGTTGCTGGTGTGGCTGGAAACCGGCTGGCGCCGCGACCCGCTGCCGGTTGACCTGCACGCCTCGCACCAGTCGATGACCACTGCCGGGGTGGCGCTGTTCAACCAGGCATATCCCCAAGGGCTGCCGCAGACCTGGGGCGGGGAAGGGGCCTATGAAGTCGATGGTGTGCGTTATTACTCGTGGTCTGGCACCTTGCAGCCCGGCCTTACCGACCAGGGTCGCAACCGCTTTGACGGCAGCAATCGCTTCTGCCGCCTGTTTGCCCGCAGCTTCGTCAAAGAAAAGGGGCATTGCGACGGCATGGTCGGGCGTTTCAGTTCGCACCTGGGGCAGGTGATCGGCGACGACTACCCGCTCGATCACCTGGATATCGTCAACCAGTCTCTCGGCGCCGTGGGCAAAGGCGCCGAGCCGGTGCGGTTGTTCACCGAACATGCCGCCCGGCTGAAGGCTGCCGGGCTTTAGCGGCGTATCGGGGTGGTCCAGCGCTCGGCCAGCACTACCCCGGCCAGGGTCAGCAGGCCGCCGACCAGGTGATAGCGCGCCAGTTGCTCATCGAGCACCACGGCGGCGATCAGTGCGGTGACCAAGGGCAGCAGGTTGAAGAATAGCGTGGTGCGGCTTGGCCCCAGGCGATGCACGGCCTGCATCCACACCCGCGGCGCGATCATCGAGGCCAGCACGCAGGCATACAGCACCAGGCCGATATTACGGCTGTTCAGGCCCGTCTTGTCCGACAGCAGGAACAGCGGCAGCAGCACCACGATTGCCACCAGCACCTGCAAATACAGCAACTGCAGGGGTGGCAGGCGCAGTTGCCATTTCTTCAACAGGAAGCTGTACAGCGCATAGGCCAGGGTGGCGACCAGCATCAGCAAGTCGCCGCTGTTCAGGCCCTGCTGCAACAGGCTCGCGGGGTGACCGGCACTGACCACCTCCAGCACGCCGAAGAATGACACCACCGCACCCAGCAGGGCACCGTAGCTCAGGCGCTGGCCCAGCCAGGCGATGGACAGCGCCAGAGACATCAGTGGCATCAGCGAGAGGATGATCCCCATGTTGGTGGCGCTGGTGATGCCGGCGGCAAAGTAGGCCAGGCTCTGGTACATCGCCATGCCCAGCACGCCCAGCACGAACACTTTGCCCAGGTGTGGGCGGATGGCTGCGCGGTTGCGCCACACGGCGGGCAGCAGGAACGGCGTGAACAGCAAGCCGGCCAGCAGCCAGCGGTAGAAGCCGATTTCGGCAGGGTGGATGGCACCGGCGGACATCTTGGTGACCACGGTGTTGCCGGCCCAGATGAGGATGGCGGTGAGGGGGAACAGGTAATTCATGTAGCGGGTTACTCATTGGGGCCTGGATTGGGGCTGCCTTGCAGCCCTTCGCGGGCTTGCCCGCTCCCACAGGGATATCACAGGCCTTGAGGCTGGCGCAGTTCCTGTGGGAGCGGGCAAGCCCGCGAAGGCCTGCAAGGCAGGCCCTCGATAGGCCTGTATTATCGAGTGTCTGTCCACAAGCCTATACTCTTATCCAGACAACCCACCCCGCAAAGCAGACAGCATGCCGCGCAAATACCTCGATATACCCCAATTCACCCAACTGCCGGCGCCGGTGTACTTCCGACACGATGAGTTCGTTGCCGATACCCACAGCGCCGTGCATAAACACGCCTGGGGCCAGCTGAACTACACCGCCCACGGCGTGATGCAACTGGAGGTCGCCGGCCAGCGTTTCCTGTCTCCGCCGCACTACGCCGTCTGGGTACCGCCCGATACCGCGCATGGCTGTTACAACCCCCAGGCCATCGTCTACCGCTCTATCTATCTACACCGCAGCCTGTGCGCAGCCCTGCCACCGCAACCGTGCAGCCTGATGATCAGCGATATCCTCAAGGCCATCCTCGGCGACTTCGCCCGGCGTGACCTCAAGGTGGCCGAGGACGAGCGCGACCAGCGCCTGGTGCAGGTACTGCTCGACCAGTTGCTGCTGGCGCCCGCCCAGGCCTGCTACCTGCCGTTTGCCCAAAGCGATGGCCTGCGCCAGGTACTGGACGCCCTCAGTGCCGAGCCGGGTGACAACCGCCCGCTGGCCGACTGGGCCGCCCGTGTGCATGTTAGCGAACGCACCCTGGCCCGCCAGTTTCTGCGCGAACTGGGCATCAGTTTTGGCGAGTGGCGCCTGCGCCTGCGTTTTCTGCGTGCCATCGAAGCGCTGGAGGCCGGCCTGCCCATTCAGGCCATTGCCTTCGACCTTGGCTACAGCAGCGCTTCGGCGTTCATCGCCATGTTCCAGCGCCAGGCCGAGTGCACGCCCGAGCAGTACCGCCGGCAGGCGCGGGCGGGGCGCTGAAAAATCTTGGCTACACTCAGCTCGACCCCCGTGCGTCGGGCACGGAGCCAAGGAGACTACTCCATGAAAGTGCTGCACATCCCATTACTGGCGCTGGCAGTGTTGTTCAGTGCCCAAGGCTTCGCGGCCAATACCGCGCAGCAGGAAAAAATGAAAACCTGCAATGCCGACGCTACTACCAAAGCCCTCAAGGGCGATGAGCGCAAAGCGTTCATGAGCACCTGCCTGAAGAAGGACGTGCCACACACCCAGCAAGAGAAGATGAAGACCTGCAACGCCGACGCCACGACCAAAGCCCTGAAGGGTGACGAGCGCAAGGCGTACATGAGCGACTGCCTGAAGAAGAAATGACCTGCGCCTATGCCTGCGCCGCCAAGGCTGGCAGACTGCGGGCATTCCCGCTGTCTGCCGTCGAGGCTGTATGACCTTTACCCCCCGTCAGATCACCCTGGCCAGCCTGTTCATCGTCATGGCCGGCCTGCTGCTGGCTTTGCCCCTTAAGTTGTTGCCCAGCCTGCTGGCTGGCCTGCTGGTGTTCGAACTGGTCAACATGCTGACCCCGCGCCTTCAGCCGCTGCTGGCCGGCCAGCGTGCGCGCTGGCTGGCCGTGGCGCTGCTTGGCACGCTGGTGGTCATTACCTTGACGCTGCTCATTGCCGGTGCCTTCAGCTTTTTGCTGCACGAGGCGGAAAACCCCGGCGCCTCGCTGGACAAGTTCATGGCCCTTGTCGAGCGTGCCCGCGGTCAGCTGCCGCCCTTCATCGAGGGCTACCTGCCCGCCAGTGCCGCAGAGTTCAAGGTCGCCATCGGCGACTGGATAAAAAGCCACCTGAGCGATTTGCAGCTGGTGGGCAAAGGCATGGCGCACATGTTCGTGACGCTGCTGATCGGCATGATTCTCGGCGCCATCATCGCCCTGCAGCGTATTCCCGATGTTTCCCGGCGCAAGCCCCTGGCGGCAGCGCTGTTTGAGCGCCTGAACCTGCTGGTGAAGGCGTTTCGCAACATCGTGTTCGCGCAGATCAAGATCTCGCTGCTCAACACGGCCTTTACCGGCATCTTCCTGGCGGTGGTGATGCCGCTGTTCGGCGTGCACCTGCCGCTGACCAAGACACTGATCGTGCTGACCTTCCTGCTGGGCTTGCTGCCGGTGATCGGCAACCTGATGTCCAATACCCTGATCACCATCGTCGGCTTGTCGTTGTCGATCTGGGTGGCGGCGGCGGCGCTGGGTTACCTGATCGTTATCCACAAGGTCGAGTACTTCCTCAACGCGCGGATTGTTGGCGGGCAGATCAGTGCCAAGGCATGGGAACTGCTGCTGGCGATGCTTGTGTTCGAGGCGGCGTTCGGGCTGCCGGGGGTGGTGGCGGGGCCGATATACTATGCCTACCTCAAGAGTGAGCTTAAGCGCGAAGAGCTGGTCTAACAGATTGTCGGGGCCGCGTTGCGGCCCCAAAATAGCTCAGGCTGCGCCGTAACGCTTGCGGGCCTCGATGGCCAGCCCGCTACCAATGCTGCCAAAGATGTTGCCTTCCACATGCCGCGCATTCGGCAACATCGCAGACACACTGTTGCGCAGCGCCGGAATGCCGCTGGAGCCGCCCGTGAAGAACACCGTGTCTACCTGGCTCTCGCTCACGCCAGCCTTGGCCAGCAGTTCGGTCACGCTGCCGCGTACGCGCTCAAGCAGGCCTTCGATGGCGTCTTCGAACAAAGCTCGGGTCAGCTGCGCAGTCAGCTCGGGCTCGACACGGCGCAGGTCGATGTGGCGGCTGTCCTGTTCGGTCAGCTCGATCTTGCTGGCTTCCACTTCCATCGCCAGCCAGTGCCCGGCGCGCTGCTCGATCAGTTTGAACAGGCGGTCGATGCCGAAACTGTCCTCGATGTCATAGCGCATGCTGCTCAGCGCCAACTGCGACTTCTGCGAGTACAGGGCGTTGATGGTGTGCCAGGTGGCCAGGTTGAGGTGGTAGCTGGTGGGCATCAGTGCGCCGCTCTTCATGCGGCTACCGTAGCCGAACAGCGGCATCACGCCCTGCAGGCTTAGCTGCTTGTCGAAGTCGGTACCGCCGATGTGCACGCCGCCGGTGGCGAGAATATCGCTTTGGCGCTCTGCGACCAGGTGGCGCTCGGGCGACAGGCGGATCAGGGTGAAGTCCGAAGTACCGCCGCCGATGTCGACGATCAGTACCAGTTCTTCACGGCTGATGCCCGACTCGTAGTCGAAGGCCGCGGCAATCGGCTCGTACTGGAACGACACATCCTTGAAGCCGATCTTGCGCGCCACGTCGGCCAGGGTGTCCTCGGCTTCCTGGTCGGCAGCCGGGTCTTCGTCGACGAAGAACACCGGGCGGCCCAGAACCACCTGGTCGAACTCGCGGCCAGCGGCGGTTTCGGCGCGCTTTTTCAGCTCGCCGATGAACATGCCCAGCAGGTCCTTGAACGGCAGGGCGCTGCCCAGCACGCTGGTGTCGTGCTTGATCAGCTTGGAGCCCAGCAGGCTCTTCAGCGAGCGCATCAGGCGGCCTTCGTAGCCTTCCAGGTATTCGTGCAGTGCCAGGCGGCCATACACCGGGCGCCGCTCTTCGATATTGAAGAACACCACCGAGGGCAAGGTGATCTTGCCGTCTTCCAGGGCAATCAGCGACTCCACGCCAGGGCGGTGCCAGCCGACCGTGGAGTTGGAGGTGCCAAAGTCGATGCCCAGGGCGCGGGCCGGGGATACGTCAGACATGGGAAATGGGCTTCCGGAGGCAAAACGGCCGCGCAGTGTATGCCAGTTGGCTACAGAATCAAGACCAGTCGTCTGCCTTGAGGCAAACCCAAGTCGGTCTTGAAAGGCTATGCTTGACCCCTATCTTCTGTTGCAACACGCACATTCACATTGGTGATCCACAAATGGACTTCAAAGACTATTACAAGATACTCGGCGTAGAGCCCACGGCGGACGAAAAGGCGATCAAGGCCGCGTACCGCAAGCTGGCGCGCAAGTATCACCCCGATGTCAGCAAGGAGCGCGACGCCGAGGACAAGTTCAAAGAGGCCAACGAGGCCTATGAAGTGCTGGGCGACGCGCAGAAACGTGCCGAGTTCGACGAAATTCGCAAGTATGGCGGCCAACATGGCCGACCGTTCCAGGCACCACCGGGCTGGGAGAGCCGCGGCGGTGGCGGCGGCTTCGAGGGCGGCGACTTCTCCGACTTCTTCAGCTCGGTCTTCGGTGGGCGGGGTGGCAACCCCTTTGGTGGCGCCCGGCAGCAGCAACGCAGTGCCGGCAGGCGAGGGCAGGATGTGGAGCTGGAACTGGCAGTATTTCTTGAAGAGACCCTGAGCAAGGAGTCCAAGCAGATCAGCTTCCAGGTGCCGCAAACCAATGCCATGGGCCAACGCACCGGCTTCACTACCAAGACCCTGAACGTGAAGATTCCGGCCGGTGTTACCGACGGCGAGCGTATCCGCCTCAAGGGCCAGGGCGCGCCGGGCAGCGGTGGTGCGGCCAATGGCGACCTGTTCCTGACCATCCGCATGGCACCGCACCCGCTGTTCGATGTCGAAGGCCATGACCTGATCATTACCGTGCCGCTGGCACCGTGGGAAGCGGCCCTGGGCACCAAGGTGGCGGTGCCGACCCTGGAAGGCAAGATCAACCTCACCATCCGCCCCGACAGCCAGAGCGGTCAGCGCCTGCGCGTGCCGGGCAAAGGCCTGGCGAACAAGCGCGGTGAGCGCGGCAACCTATACGCGCAACTGAAAGTGGTCATGCCGCCGACCTCCGATGAGGCTGCCCGCGAACTGTGGACGAAGCTTTCCGAGAAAGCGGCGTTCAACCCGAGGACACAATGGAGTAAGTGATCATGAGCAGCACCCTGATCGTTCAACTGGACATGCGTACCCTGTGTCAGGAAGCCGATGTCACGGCTGACTGCGTGATCGAAATCGTCGAACACGGCATTGTCGAACCCTCCGGGCGAACGCCTGAGGACTGGTTGTTCGACGATCAGGCGCCGTTGTTGGCCAAACGCGCGGTGAAGTTGCACCAGGAGCTGGAGCTTGAGTGGGAAGGGGTGGCGTTGGCGCTGGAGCTGTTGCAGGAAGTGCAGCAGTTGCGCAGCGAAAACAGCATGCTGCGCCAGCGGCTGGGCAGGTTCACCCAGATATGAGTGTGTTTGCCTGCACCAGCCTCTTCGCGGGACAAGCCCGCTCCCACAGGTACTCCGCTGAATCTCAAGCGAGTGGGGTATCTGTGGGAGCGGGCTTGCCCCGCGAAGAGGCTGGTTCAGCCGGCATCAATTTCAGGTCGGTTCGGTTCCGGGGTTCAGCACCAGTTGCATGAAGGTCAGGTCCAGCCAGCGGCCAAATTTCACCCCCACCTGCGGCATCTGCCCGGTCACCACGAAGCCCAGCCGCTCATGCAGGCGCACCGACGCCGCGTTGCCACTCTCGATGGCTGCCACCATCACATGCTTGCCGCACCCGCGCGCACGCTCGACCAGCGCTGCCATCAATACCGGCCCCAGCCCTTTGCCACGCTGGTCGCCGCGGATATACACCGAGTGCTCCACGGTGTTGCGAAAGCCCTCGAACGGCCGCCAGTCGCCAAACGAGGCATAACCGAGCACGCCACTGTCGTCCACCGCCACCAGTATCGGATATCCCTGCTGCGCCCGTGCTTCAAACCAGGCCTGACGGTTGCCGAGGTCCACCGGGGTTTCGTTCCAGATCGCCGTGGTATTGCGCACTGCGTCGTTATAGATGTCGAGGATGCCCGGCACGTCGGTGGGCAGGGCGTCGCGGATTTGGTAACTCATGACAGGGTCTCGCAGGGTCGTTGCTTGCAGATTAAATGGTTACCAGGCCACGCACACCTTCGGCTTGCATGTTTTCGCCGCGGCCGTGCTGCACGATCTCGCCACGGGCCATGACCAGGTACTGGTCGGCCAGTTCCTCGGCAAAGTCGTAGAACTGCTCCACCAGCAGTATCGCCATGTCGCCGCGCTCGGCC
Source organism: Pseudomonas sp. GW460-LB5 (assembly GCF_059423245.1). Lineage (NCBI taxonomy): Bacteria > Pseudomonadati > Pseudomonadota > Gammaproteobacteria > Pseudomonadales > Pseudomonadaceae > Pseudomonas > Pseudomonas sp. GW460-LB5. The sequence goes on along the minus strand of NZ_JBWKXT010000010.1, from coordinate 95,503 downwards.
AGGCGGCGGATGACGGCACCGATTTCCTTGATTACCGAGGGCTGGATGCCTTCGGTCGGCTCGTCGAGAATCAGCAGCCGTGGGCGGCTGGCCAGGGCGCGGCCGATTGCCAGCTGTTGCTGCTGGCCGCCAGACAGATCGCCGCCACGGCGCTGTTTCATTTGTTCCAGCACCGGGAACAGTTCGTAGATGAACGCGGGGACTTCGCGGGCCTCACGGGCCGGGAAGCGTGACAGCCCCATCAGCAGGTTTTCCTCGACGGTGAGGCGCGGGAAAATTTCGCGGCCCTGGGGCACGTAGGCGATGCCGGCCTGCACCCGTTGCTGGGGCTTGAGGCTTGTAATGGGCTTGCCCTCCCATTCGATGCTGCCGTCACGGGCGGGTACCAGGCCCATCAGGCAGCGCAGCAGGGTGGTCTTGCCCACGCCGTTGCGGCCCAGCAGGCAGGTGACTTCGCCGACCTTGGCTTCGAACGACAGGCCACGCAGGATGTGGCTGCCGCCGTAGTATTGGTGCAGGGTGTCGATTTTCAGCATGTCATGTCCTTGGTGTTTTTGCTGTGGTTGCACCGGCCCTTTCGCGGGACTAGCCCGCTCCCACAGGTTCACCACAGTTTTGGAATGGGTGATTTCCCTGTGGGAGCGGGCTTGTCCCGCGAAAGGGCCGGTGCAGGCTGCTTGAATCATCGGCCCAGATACACCTCGACCACCCGCTCATCCGCCTGCACCTGCGCCAGCGACCCTTCTGCCAGCACGCTGCCCTGGTGCAGCACGGTCACATGATCGGCAATGCTCCCCACAAAGCCCATGTCATGCTCCACCACCATCAGCGAGTGCTTGCCAGCCAGGCCTTTGAACAGCTCGGCGGTAAACTCGGTCTCGGCATCGGTCATGCCGGCCACCGGCTCATCCAGCAGCAGCAATTGCGGCTCCTGCACCAGCAGCATGCCAATCTCCAGAAACTGCTTTTGCCCGTGTGACAGCAAGCCGGCCTGGCGCTGGGCCAGGGGCAGCAGGCGCAAGGTGGTCAGCACTTCTTCGATGCGCTGGCGCTGCTCACTGCCCAGGCGCGCCGCCAGGCTGGCCCATACCGACTTGTCGGTCTTCAGCGCCAGCTCCAGGTTCTGGTATACCGTCAACGCCTCGAACACCGTGGGCTTCTGGAACTTGCGACCAATACCTGCCTGGGCGATCTGGTACTCGCTCATGCGCGCCAGGTCGAGGGTGTCGCCAAAGAAGGCGCTACCGGTGTCCGGGCGGGTCTTGCCGGTGATCACGTCCATCATCGTGGTCTTGCCGGCACCGTTGGGGCCGATGATGCAGCGCAGCTCGCCCACGCCGATGTACAGGTTCAGCCCGTTGAGCGCCTTGAAACCATCGAAGCTGACGCTGATGTCCTCCAGGCTCAGCACCGTGCCGTGGCGGGTGTCCAGGCCCGCCTCGCGGCGGCTGCCCAGGCCAATGGCATCGCGGCCGGCCCCGAGGTTGTCGAAGATCGGTTCAAGCATGAATTCGGGGTGAGCAGGGGGCACGCCTCTCATGGCTGACTCCTTTTTTTCAACAAGCCGACCACGCCCTTGGGCAGGTACAGGGTGACGAGGATGAACAGCGCGCCCAGGAAGAACAGCCAGAACTCCGGGAAGGCCACGGTGAACCAGCTCTTCATGCCATTGACCAGGCCGGCGCCGAGCAGCGGGCCGATCAGCGTGCCGCGCCCGCCCAAGGCCACCCACACGGCGGCTTCGATGGAGTTGGTCGGCGACATTTCGCTGGGGTTGATGATGCCCACCTGCGGCACATACAACGCGCCCGCCAGGCCGCAGAGTACGGCGCTTAGCACCCACACCAGCAACTTGAAGCCGCGCGGGTCGTAACCGCAGAACATCAGGCGGTTCTCGGCGTCGCGCACGGCGGTGAGCAGGCGGCCGAACTTGCTGCGGGTCAGGCGCCAGCACAGGTACAGGCTGGCCAGCAGCAGGCCGACGGTGAGCAGGAACAGCACCGCGCGGGTCCCTTGGGCGGCAATGTCGAAGCCCAGGATGGTGCGGAAGCTGGTGAAACCGTTGTTGCCGCCAAAGCCGGTTTCGTTGCGGAAGAACAGCAACATGCCGGCGAAGGTCAGGGCCTGGGTCATGATCGAGAAGTACACGCCCTTGATCCGCGAGCGGAAGGCGAACCAGCCGAACACCAGTGCCAGCAGCCCAGGCGCCAGCACCACCAGGCACAGCGCCCAGGCGAAATGCTGGGTACCGGCCCAGTACCATGGCAGCTCGGTCCATGACAGGAAGGTCATGAACCCCGGCAGGCCATCACCGGCCGCCTGGCGCATCAGGTACATGCCCATGGCGTAGCCGCCCAAGGCGAAGAACAGGCCGTGACCCAGCGACAGCAGGCCGGCATAGCCCCAGACCAGGTCCAGGGCCAGGGCGACGATGGCGTAGCAGAGGATCTTGCCGACCAGGGTCAGGGTGTAGGCCGACACCTGTAGCACGTGATCCGCCGGCAGCAGGGACAGCAGCGGCAGGGCCAGCAACAACAGGACGACGATGGCGCCGATGGCCAGGGTCAGGCGTGGCCCGGCCTTTTGCGTAGCGGTGACAAGCAGTGGCTGGTTCATCAGTCGATTACCCGTCCCTTGAGGGCGAACAGGCCTTGCGGGCGCTTCTGGATGAACAGAATGATCAACGCAAGGATGAGGATCTTGCCGAGCACGGCACCGATCTGCGGCTCCAGCAATTTGTTGGCGATGCCAAGGCCGAATGCGGCCCAGAGGCTCCCGGCCAGTTGCCCGACGCCACCCAGCACCACCACCAGGAACGAGTCGATGATGTAGCTCTGGCCCAGGTCCGGGCCGACGTTGCCGACCTGGCTCAGTGCCACGCCGCCGAGCCCGGCGATGCCAGAGCCCAAGCCGAAGGCGAGCATGTCGACGCGCCCGGTGGACACGCCGCAGCAGGCGGCCATGTTGCGGTTCTGGGTGACCGCGCGCACGTTCAGGCCCAGCCGCGTGCGGTTGAGCAGCAGCCAGGTGAGCAGCACCACGGCGAGGGCAAAGCCGATGATGACCAGGCGGTTGTAGGGCAGTACCAGGTTGGGCAGCAGCTGGATACCGCCCGACAGCCACGCCGGGTTGCTGACCTCGACGTTTTGCGCGCCGAACAGCAGGCGGATGGCCTGAATCAGGATCAGGCTGATGCCCCAGGTGGCCAGCAGGGTTTCCAATGGGCGGCCGTAAAGGTGGCGAATGACCGTGCGCTCCAGCGCCATGCCCACGCCGGCACTGACCGCGAAGGCTACCGGCAGGGCAATCAGCGGGTAGAACTCGATAGCGCCCGGGGCGTAGCGCTGCACCAGCACCTGGACCATGTAGGTGCTGTAGGCGCCGAGCATCAGCATCTCGCCGTGGGCCATGTTGATCACCCCGAGCAGGCCGAAGGTGATCGCAAGGCCCAGTGCCGCCAGCAGCAGGATCGAGCCCAGCGACAGGCCACTGAACGCCTGGCCGAGCAGTTCGCCGACCAGCAGCTTGCGCTTGACCTGGGCCAGGCTGGTCTCGGCAGCAGTACGCACGCCCGGGTCGGCTTCTGCGTCGGGTTGCAGCAGCGCTTCAAGGCGGGTGCGGGCCACCGGGTCACCGGTTTCGCCCAACAGGCGCACGGCGGCCAGGCGTACTGCCGGTTCGCTGGCGCCCAGTTGCAGGTTGGCCAGGGCCAGGCCGATGGCGGCGTGTACGGCGGCATCCGGCTCGCTGGCGAAGCGCCGGTCGAGGAAGGCCATTTGCGCGGGTTGTGCGCTTTTTTGCAGTTGTTGGGCGGCGGCCAGGCGCGTTTCGCTGTTGTCGCTGAGCAACTGGTGGCTGGCCAGGGCGTTGTCGATCAGGCCGCGCAGGCGGTTGTTCAGGCGTACCTTGCGGGTGTCGTCAGTGCCAATGCGGCCCTGGCGCAGGTTGTCCAGCAGCGGCACGCGCGCGGCATCGGGTTGCGCCGCCCAGCTTTCGAGCAGGCGAGCCTGCTCGGCGGGCTTGGCAGTGAGGAAGAATTCGCCCTCGCTGGCCTGGGTGGCCATGGGGAGTAGCAGAAGCAGGGTGAGCAGCATTCTGAGCATGCGGGCAATCCTGGAATACAGTGGTGGATTCTTCGCGGGCTTGCCCGCTCCCACAGGTATTTCACTGGTCCAGAGGGCAGTGGGGACCTGTGGGAGCGGGCAAGCCCGCGAATGGGCCGCATAGCGGCCCCAGTGCACTCAGTTACCTTTCACTGCGTAGTCAGGTCGCTTGTCATTGCCTGGAATGAACGGGCTCCAAGGCTGCGCCCGCAGCGGCTGCTCGGTTTCCCACACCACACTGAACTGCCCGTCATCCTGGATCTCGCCGATCATTACCGGTTTGTGCAGGTGGTGGTTGGTCTTGTCCATGGTCAGGGTAAAGCCCGACGGCGCCTTGAAGCTCTGCCCGGCCAGTGCTTCACGCACTTTGTCGACATCGGTGGACTTGGCCTTCTCGGCGGCCTGCGCCCACATGTGGATGCCCACGTAGGTGGCTTCCATCGGGTCGTTGGTCACCGCCTTGTCAGCGCCTGGCAGGCCCTTGGCCTTGGCGTAGGCCTTCCAGTCGGCGACGAATTTCTGGTTCACCGGGTTATCCACCGACTCGAAGTAGTTCCAGGCAGCCAGGTGGCCCACCAGCGGTTTGGTGTCGATACCGCGCAATTCTTCTTCGCCCACCGAGAACGCCACCACCGGTACGTCGGTGGCCTTCAGGCCCTGGTTGGCCAGTTCCTTGTAGAACGGCACGTTGGAGTCGCCGTTGACCGTGGAGATGACCGCGGTCTTGCCGCCGGCGGAGAACTTCTTGATGTTGGCAACGATGGTCTGGTAATCGGCGTGGCCGAACGGGGTGTACACCTCTTCGATGTCCTTGTCGGCCACGCCTTTGCTGTGCAGGAAGGCCCGCAGGATCTTGTTGGTGGTGCGCGGGTAGACGTAGTCGGTGCCCAGCAGGAAGAAGCGCTTGGCGCTGCCGCCATCTTCGCTCATCAGGTATTCAACGGCTGGAATAGCCTGCTGGTTGGGGGCGGCGCCGGTGTAGAACACATTCGGCGACATCTCCTCGCCCTCGTACTGCACCGGGTAGAACAGCAGGCCGGTGAGTTCTTCGAACACCGGCAGCACCGACTTGCGCGACACCGAGGTCCAGCAGCCGAACACCACGGCGACCTTGTCCTGGGTCAGCAGCTGGCGGCTCTTTTCGGCGAACAGCGGCCAGTTGGAGGCCGGGTCGACCACCACCGGTTCGAGCATCTTGCCGTTGACCCCGCCTTTGGCGTTGATCTCGTCGATGGTCATCAGCGCCATGTCCTTGAGCGAGGTCTCGGAAATGGCCATGGTCCCCGACAGCGAATGCAGGATGCCAACCTTGATGGTCTCGGCGGCCTGGATACTCCAGCTCAGGCCCATCGCCGCAATCGATGCGCTGAGGGTAAAGGCCTTGATCAGACTGCGACGCTTCATGTGCTCTCTCCGCTGAGTTTTTTTGGTTTTGGCCAAGCGGGGAGGGCGTTGCAAGGGGTGTGCCTAGTGGCGCAAGGGGCGTGATAGAGGGGTTGTGCGAGGTGTTGGGGCGTTTGCGAGGCCCAGGTTGGTGCCTGGGACATCGATGTGCACAGGATTGGGGCCGCTGTGCGGCCCATCGCGACACAAGGCCGCTCCCACATCTGACGGCGTGTGGGAGCGGCCTTGTGTCGCGATGGGCTGCAAAGCAGCCCCCTAGGCCATCAGCCGTTACGCACAGCCGAACGCGGATGGCGCCTGCTGCGTACAAACTGATACGTCACCGCCAGCAGCACGAACCAGATCGGCGTTACCACCAACGCCGAGCGCGTATCCGCCTCCAGGCTCAGCAACACCAGAATGAAGGCGAAGAACGCCAAACACACGAAGCACATGAAGCGCCCGCCCGGCATCTTGTACTTCGACGCCTGGTGCAGCGCCGCGCGGTTCTTGCGGTACTTCAGGTACGACAGCAGGATCAGCGTCCAGACGAACATGAACAGCACCGCCGAAACCGTGGTCACCAGGGTGAACGCCTCGACCACGTTTGGCACCAGATAGATCAGCACCGCGCCCAGCAGCAGGCAGGTGCACGAGAAATACAGGCCGTTGGCCGGCACCGAACGGCTCGACAGTTTTTCGAATGCCTTGGGCGCGTCACCTTCTTGCGACAGGCCGTAGAGCATGCGGCTGGTGGAGAACACGCCACTGTTGGCCGACGAGGCCGCCGAGGTCAGCACCACGAAGTTGATGATGCTGGCCGCCGCAGGCAGGCCAGCCAGCACGAACAGCTCCACGAACGGGCTCTTGCCCGGTACCACGTCGCGCCATGGGGTCACGGCCATGATCGCGATCAGCGCCAGCACGTAGAACACGATGATGCGGATCGGGATCGAGTTGATCGCCCGCGGCAGGGTGCGCTCCGGGTTCTTGGCTTCGGCGGCGGTGGTACCCACCAGCTCGATGCCGACGAAGGCGAACACGGCAATCTGGAACCCGGCGAAGAAGCCCATCAGGCCATGGGGGAACATGCCGCCGTCATTCCACAGGTTGGCCAGCTGTGCAGTGCGCCCGCTGGGCGAGGTGAAGCCGGTGATGACCATGTACAGGCCGGTAGCGACCAGGCCGAGGATGGCGATGATCTTGACCAGGGCGAACCAGAATTCCATCTCGCCGAACATTTTTACCGTCACCAGGTTCAGCGACAGCAGCAGCCCTACGCAGGTCAGCGCCGGTATCCACTGCGGCAGGTCGGGGAACCAGAATTGTGTATAGGCTGCGATGGCGACCACGTCGGCGATACCGGTGACCACCCAGCAGAACCAGTAAGTCCAGCCGGTGAAGTAACCTGCCCAGGGGCCGAGCAGGTCGGCCGAGAAGTCGATGAACGATTTGTAGTTCAGGTTCGACAGCAGCAGTTCGCCCATGGCGCGCATGACGAAGAACAGCATGAAGCCGATGATCATGTAGACGAAGATGATCGACGGGCCCGCCAGGCTGATGGTTTTGCCCGAGCCCATGAACAGGCCGGTCCCGATTGCGCCGCCGATGGCGATCAGCTGGATATGGCGGTTGGTCAGGTTGCGTTGCAGGTGCTGCTCTTCTTGTGGTTTGGGTGAAATTGCGGTCATAAGCTGCATTCCCTTGAAAGTCGCCGGCTAGGCTAACACGGGCGTTCCAATTCGAGATCGCGACAGATCGACACGATCTTCAGATGGCAGCCGTGCTTTCGCAGGAAAAGTTCGAGACCTTCACCGGCCTCTTCGCGGGCATGCCCGCTCCCACAGGTATCGCGCCACGCCTGAGGGCGGCAGAGATCCTGTGGGAGCGGGCAAGCCCGCGAAGAGGCCAGTGCAGGTTATGCAGGGCTCAGGCGCGGGCCAGCTCCCGGCGGCGGCGCACCACCAGGCTGTCCACCACCCACATCACCACCATCGACACCCCCACCAACGGGAACATCACCCCCAGCACCAGCATCACGCCCACCGCCGCCTTCCAGCGCGGCAGGTCATGGCGCAGCGGTGGCACGCCCAGCCCGCCTTCAGGCCGGCGCTTCCACCACATCACCAGCCCGCTCACCGAACCGAGCAGAATCATCAGGCACACCCCCAGGATGATGATCTGGTTGAACGCCCCGAACATCTTGCCCTCGTGCAGCATTACGCCCATCTCGGTGGCGCGGGCGACCGGGCTGTAGTCTTGCCAGCGCACATCGGCCAGGACCTTGCCGGTGTACTGGTCGACATGCAGGGTACCGTCGTTGCGCGGGTCGTCGGCGAACACGGCAATGGTGAACACGCCGTCTGCCGTAGTCGGCAGGGTGATGCTGTAGCCAGGCTCGACCTGGCGCGAGGTGGCGATGTCTTCGACCTGCTGCACGCTCACCTGGGGTGCTGCGGGCTTGTCCGACATCATGTGGTGCCCAGCGTGCTCGGCGTGTGCGCCGGACTGCGGCATCGGTGTGTTTTCCATTGCCCAGGGCACGGTCTGGCGGTGTGCGTTGTTCAGTTCGCCTGCCTGCTGGTCCGACTTTGGCACGTCGTTCCACATGGCCGCCGGGAAGCGGTTCCACAAATCGGCGTACTGCTTGCCCCATAGGCCGGTCCAGGTCATGCCGCTGACCAGCATCAGCAACAGCAGGGCCGAACCCCAAAAGCCTGTTACCGCGTGCAGGTCGCGCCAGAACAGCCGGCCGCGTGCCGACAGCCGTGGCCACAACACGCCAGCGCCATTGCGCCCGCGTGGCCACCACAAGTACAGGCCCGACACCACCAGCACGATGCCCCAGCCTGCGGCCAGTTCCACCAGGCGGTCACCGACCGTGCCGACCATCAGCTCGCCATGCAGGGCGCGGGCGATGGCCTGCAGGTTCTGCTTGCCGTCCTGCTCGCCGAGGATCTTGCCACTGTACGGGTCAACGAACACGTTCAGTTCGCGCCCGCCGTCATGCACCACGAACTGCGCACTGCGCTCGGCGTTCAGCGGGGGCAGGTACTGGCCGACGTGGCCTTCGGGGTAGGCCTGGCGCACTTCGGCCAGCATCGCATCGGCGCCCTGCCGATGGTGGCCGGCTTCGACCACCATCAGGTCGCTGTACAGCAGCGGGTCGAGCTGCGGCTTGAACAGGTAGATGATCCCGGTAATCGCCAACAGGATCATGAACGGGGCCACGAACAGCCCCGCATAAAAGTGCCAACGCCAGGCCAGGTTATAGAAATTGGTGCGTGTTCCTCTCATGGGAACCTCCTGTTTGACCAGCAGAGGGGCGCAACCGAAGCTGCGCCCGTGGTTGTTGTCAGAAGCTGAAATCGACCTTGGTCCAGAAGGTCCTGCCTGGCTCGTTGACCGGCTGTGGGTCTGTAGCCGGGTAGCCGAACCCGGCGTTCCCGGCCAGGTTCAAGTGCTCGGCGTAGGTTTTGTCGAACAGGTTGTCGACCCCTGCGCTGAGCTTGAGGTTGTTGTTCACCTTGTAGGCGCCGTTCAGGGAGAACACGCCAAAGCCGGCGCTCTTGTCATAGTCCTTGCCGACCACGTTGCCCTGGTTCTCGGCGATGCGGTTCTGCGCAGCCACCAGCCGCCACAGTGCGCCGACGCTCCACACATCGCGGCTGTAGGTCAGGCCCAGGCGGCTTTCCAGGGGCGGCATTTGCGGTAACGCTTTGCCGTCACTGCTGTTCTTGCCCCACGCATAGGCCAGCGTGCCGTCGGCCTTCCAGTTTTCCGTCAGCTGGTAGGCCGCACCCAGTTCGCCACCCATGATGCGGGCGTCGATGTTCTGCGCCTGGGAAGTGCTCATGCCCATCATGCCGGTGCGGTAGTCGAACAGGATGTAGTCGCGGATCTGCCCCACATAACCCGAAGCCCAGGCTTCAAGGCGTTCGGTGCGGTACTGGATGCCGAAGTCGAGCTGGGTGGTTTTCTCTGGCTTGATGCCGTCGAAGGCATTGGCCGAACCGGGTGGCGCCAGCTTTGGCGAGAACAGCTCCCAGTAGTCGGGGAAGCGCTGGGCATGGCCGAGGCCGATGTAGGTGGTGGCCGGGATGGCTGCCAGATCGTGCTCGTAGCGGATAAAACCGCTGGGCAGGGTGTCGGCGCGGGTATCGCCTTCGGTGGCGCTGCCTTGGCGGAAGTCGCGGGCCGAGGCGCGGTCCAGGCGGGCACCGGTGATCAAACGGTCCTCACCGCTGACGTACCAGGTCAGTTCGCTGAAGGCGCCGTAGTTGTGGAAGTCGGCGTCCTTGGTCCAGGCCTGGCCCTTGTGTGCGTCCACACCCATGCCGCCACGTTGGCGATGTTCGTTGGTTTGCGCGTCGATGCCGCTGATCAGCTGCACATCGGCCCAGCGCCAGGTGGCCTTTATGCGTGCACCCAGGGTGCGGCGATCGACGTTGCTGACCATCGGCATGCCCATCATGCCGCTGCCGGACGGGGTACGCAGGCTGTAGTTGTCCATCACATGATCGGCGTAGTTGTAGTAAACCTGCGCCTCGACCTTGTCGAGCACTTCGCCGAGGTTGGACTTTTCAAACCGCAGGCCCAGGCTTTCACGCTTGAACTGCGAGCCGTCCATGCCGCGCCCGGCATAGCGGGCCTCGCCATCGCCCTTGCCGGCGGTGAGCTCCAGCAGGGTGTCCTGGTCGGGCGTCCAGCCGAGGGCAACATCGCCGTTCCATTTTTCCCAGCGTGACGGCACGGTGTCGTCGTTGCCGTCGTGGTAGTCATCCGACCGTGACTGGTTGCCGACGAAGCGGGCGTAGGCCTGGCTGTTGCCGGCGGCGGCGTCCAGCACCTTGTCGAAGCGGCCATTGGAACCTGCCAGCAGGCTGGCGTTTACGCGGCTGCCGAGGGTGCCGAACTTTTCCGGTTCACGTTCGAAGAGGATGGTGCCTGCCGAGCCGCCCGGCCCCCAGATCACGCTTTGCGGGCCCTTGATCACGGTCAGGCGGTCGTAGGTTTCCGGTGAAATGTAGGAGGTGGGGGCGTCCATGCGGTTGGGGCAAGCGCCCAGCATCAGGCCGCCGTTGGTGAGGATGTTCAGGCGCGAGCCAAACATGCCGCGCAACACCGGGTCGCCGTTGGTGCCGCCTGCACGGATCGCCGAGAAGCCGGGGATGGTCTTCAGGTAGTCGGCGCCGTCGCTGGCCGGCACTGGCTGGCGCGGGTCTTTCGGGTTGGTGACCACGGTCAGTGGCGAACTTGGGGCCACGGCAGTTATCACCGTGGGGCTCAGCTCGGGAGCATCGTGCCCATGGCCTTCATGGCCAGGGTCGGCGGCCAGGGCCACGGGCGCGAGCAACGAGCCGCACACGACGGCGAGGGTCCCACGCAGGGACAAGGCGAAAACAGGGGTGCAGCCGGACATAATGATTCCAGTCGATCAGTCATGAATTAGCGCGAAGCCTCCTGGCTTCGTGCACAAAAATGTGGGTTCAGACGCTGATCGAGGAAGGCGGGGCGCGGCTGCGCGCACCGGGGAATACAGCCTGCCGGGCATGGCCCTGGTGCGTTGGTGCAAGCAGGTGGGTGGTGGGGGCGACGCTGCCGGCGCTGAGCGGGCTGAGGGCCTGGGGCAGGGCCGGGCAGTTGAACAACAGGCTGCAATAACCGCACTTTTCCCACATCACATGCAGCTGGCCATCGCCGCCGTGGCCGTGATGGGCGTCGCCGCCATGCTCATGGGCAGCCGCCATCGGCATGTCCATCGGCATGCTCATACCGGCGTGGTGGTCCATCGGCATCGACTGGGAAATCAGCGGGCCGATGAAAATCATCCACATGGCGAACAGGCTCAGCCATCCGCCACCGGCGCGCCTGCGGTCAGGGCGGGTGGTACGGCTGATGCTGTTGCGCGGCAGGCTCATGGCGAGTGCCTGTCAGCAGTTGTCAGTGCGCGTGTTCGTGGGCTTGCGGCTGGTCCGCCGGCGCCTGCTTCTGCACGGCCACTTCGACGGTGATGTCGCCGGCCTTTTCGAAATGCAGGGTCAACGGGAAGCGCTTGCCGTCGCTGAGCAGGCTGCGGTCTTTTGGCTGCATCAGCATCACGTGGTAGGCGCTGGGGGCGAAGGTCAGGTCCTTGCCGGCAGGCACCACCACGCTGGGCACTTGCTGCATTTTCATGGCGCCGCTGGCGCTCATGGCATGCTCGTGCAGTTGCGCGTCATCGCTGATGGGGCTGTCGACGCTCAGCAGGCGGTCATCGGCCTGGCCATTGTTGTGCACCACGAAATACGCGGCGACATTGGGGGCGTTGGGGGGCAACTGCAGCGACCAGGGGTGGGCGATGTGCAGGTCGCCCACGCTGTATTCGTGGGCATTGGCAAAGGCGCCGGGCAGCAGCAGGGCGGCCATGACGAGGGCGTGCTTGAGCATGGTGAATCTCCGTTGTGTTCAGGTTCAGGCAGACAGCGTGATGAACTCAGGCCAGCGGAGAGGCACGGGGGTTTAGCGCGGGCCAGAGCTGGCGCGGCGTGGGTTGGTAGTCGGCGGGGGGCGGCAGCAGGCCGGCAAACAGTGTTGGCGGGTTGTGCAGTTGCGGCGGGTAGCCGGGCAGGGCCAGCAGCGGCGCTGCGCCGGAGCAGCACCAGCAATTCATCATGCTGGCGCTGTCGTCGCTTTGCGGGCCAAGGTCGATCTTGGCCAGGGCCTGGACATCGACCTTGGCTTTGTTGGCCATGCTGGAACAGAAAGCCCCCCACAGCAGCTGCTCTGCCGGGCCCTTGGGCACGGCAGAGGCCAGCGGCATGGCCAGCAGGTTGAACAGCACTGCAAGGCAGGCTATCCAGGCGATGGGCCGACGTGGGGGCATGGAGAGATCCGGTCAGGAATCGTGGTGGCTATTGTAAGGCGCAGTATAGGTAAAAAAGGCAGGGTGCGGTGAAGTGACGCAGGCTGTCGGGTATGGGGGCTGCTGCGCAGCCCATCGCGGCACAAGGCCGCTCCTGCAGAAGTGCCGCAGCCTCGAATACTGCGCTGTCCTGTGGGAGCGGCCTAGTGCCGCGAATGGCCGCAGAGCGGCCCCGGCAATCTCAAGCCTTGTTGCGGCCCATCAGGCCACGGACGGTTTCCTGCAGATCCGCCGGCAACACCACCACCTTGGCGTTGTTGCTGCTCGCCAGGTTCTCCATGGCCCCGACATAGCGCTCACCCAGCAAATACATCGCCGGCACGGTTTCGTTGCCCACGGCCTCCTTGACCAGCGAAATCGCCCGCGCCGAAGCCTCGGCCAGGCTGATCTGCGCTTCGGCATCCAGCCTGGCGGCCTGCAGGCGAGCTTCCGCTTCAAGGATCGCGGCCTGCTTGGCGCCTTCGGCGCGGGTCACATCGGCTTTGCGCTCACGCTCGGCCGCCGCCTGGCGCTCCATGGCCAGTTGCATGTTTTCCGAAGGCTTGATGTCCTGGATTTCCACCGAGCGCACGGTTACGCCCCAGTCTTCGGTCTGCTCCGACATTGCCTCGCGCAGGCGTGCCTTGATCTGCTCGCGGCTAGACAGCGCTTCGTCCAGGTCCATGGCGCCGACGATGGCGCGTAGCGACGTCATGGTCAGGCTGGTGACGGCGAACGAGAAGTTCTGCACGCCATAGGAGGCCTTCTGCGGGTCGACCACCTTGGCGAAGCACAGGGCGTTGGCAACGATGACGGCATTGTCCCGGGTGATGATTTCCTGCTGCTGTACATCGAGGATGATGTCTTTGGTCGGCAGGCGATAGGCGACCACATCCATGTACGGGATGAGGATGTTCAGGCCGGGCTTGAGGGTGCTGTGGTAGCGGCCCAGGCGCTCGACGATCCACTCCTCGCCCTGGGGCACGATGCGTACCCCCTTGAACACGGTGATCAGGACGAACAGGGCGATGGCGCCGACGACGATGAGGCTGGTCATGATGCGAAATTCCTTTTAGTGCGGATTCAGGCCCGGATGACGCGGGCGATGTTCCCCTCGATGGCGGTCAGGCGCACCCGTTCGCCGGCGGCGATCTGGCTATCGGCGATGCAGGTCCATTCTTCGCTGCCAAGGATCGGCTTCTGGAAACGCACGCGGCCTTTCTGGAACTCCGAAACACCAGCGGTCAGCAAGCCCACCTCGCCGATCACGCTGTCGGCGGTCCAGCGCACGTCTGGCTGCTTGCGCCGGAACACGTTGAACCACAGCGCGGTGGTGGCCGATGACAGCACGACCCACAGCAGGCCCTGCATGTCCAGTTGCAGGCTGGGGGCGGCAAGCGAGATGAGAGAGACCAGCACGGCACCGATGCCGAACCAGAGGATGAAGAACGTTGGCAAGACCAGTTCGAGCAGGATCAGCGCGATGCCGAAGACCAGCCAGATCCACCATTGCATTTCCATATGGGTGAAACCTTCCGGGGGAGGGGCGTTGAGTTTACGGCAGCAGTACGACCCAGAGCCACGTGCGGGGTTGAAAGAAAGATCCGAAAGGGCTGTAGGGCAACGGTCATATACAGGTTTCAAGACGGGTACGGTCTTCTGTGGGAGCGGGCGTGCCCGCGCAGAAGACGACTCGATGTATGGCACCGGCTTCGCCGGTGTTCGCGGGCTTGCCCGCTCCCACAGTCATCTCTAGCGTGCTTGCGAGATGTGTTGATGCAGGTCGAGTGCTGCTGCCATGTCAGCCTGCGATTCGAATGCGCGGTCAATATCCGGCAACCCCGGGCGCTTGAGGATCAGCACCGGCAGACCAAGTTCCCGCGCTACCTCGAGCTTCGGCTCGGTCGCCACACTGCCGCTGTTCTTGCTGATCAGCACATCGATACTGCGGCGTTGGAACAGTGCCCGTTCATCTTCAATGTTGAATGGCCCACGCGCGCCAATCACTTCGCAGCGCGCGTTTCCAGGGCACGCTTCCAGCGCCCGCAAGGTCCAGAACTGCTCTGGCGGAATCTCGTCCAGATGCTGTAGTGGCTCACGCCCCAACGTGAACAGCGGTCTGCGAAACGGCTTGAGTGCTTCGATCAGCCCTGCCCAGTCCTCGACTTCGCGCCAATCATCCCCCGCTTGCGCCTGCCAGGCCGGGCGGCGCAAGGCCCAGCACGGGATGCCGGCGCTACGTGCAGCACTGGCAGCATTGCGGCTGATCTGCGCGGCATAGGGATGGGTGGCATCGATCAACAGGGTGATGCCTGCCTCGCGCAGGTAGTTGGCCAAGCCCTCGGCACCGCCAAAGCCCCCGACCCGTACCTGGCATTGCAGGTCCTGCGGCACACGACCGATACCGGCCAGGCTATAGACATGCTGAGGGCCGAGCCGGCGGGCGATGGCGAGGGCTTCGGCGACACCACCCAGTAGCAGGATGCGCGCAGTCATTGCACACCTGCCCGGCCGACGATGCCGCCCTGGCGGTCGATGGCGAACACTTCCACTTGCACAAGCGCCGGCACGACGCTGCGGGCGAAGGCCAGGGCGTGGGCGCACACCGCGTCACCCAAGGCAATGCCGGCCGCATGAGCCAGTGCAAGCGCTTGCTGGCTGGTGTTGGCGCCGATGATGGCTGCCTGCAGTGTTTCGTCAGCGCCAATGTCGGCAGCCCAGCCGGCCAGTTGCGGCAAGTCGATGCTGGAGTGGCGGCTGTGCAGGTCCATGTGCCCGGCGGCCAGTTTGCTGATCTTGCCGAAACCGCCACACAGGGTCAGGCGCGGCACCGGCACCTTGCGCAGGTGCTTGAGCACTGCACCGACAAAATCGCCCATCTCGATCAGGGCGATTTCCGGCAGCCCGTAGACCCGGCGCATGGTGTCTTCGCTGGCGTTGCCGGTGCACGCGGCGATGTGCGTGTAGCCGTTGGTGTGGGCTACATCGATACCCTGGTGGATCGAGGCGATATAGGCCGCACAGGAGAACGGCCGCACGATGCCGCTGGTGCCAAGGATCGACAGCCCGCCGAGGATGCCCAGGCGCGGGTTCATGGTCTTGAGCGCGAGTTGGTCGCCGCCCTGCACATTGACCGTGACCTCGAAACCACCGAGGTAGCCGCACGCGTCGGCCAGGCGTTGCAGGTGTTCAGTGATCATGCGCCGTGGCACCGGATTGATGGCCGGCTCACCCACCGCCAGCACCAGCCCCGGGCGGGTCACGGTGCCGACGCCGGTGCCGGCGACAAAGCGGATGCCCGGCTCGCCCAGCAAGCGCACCTGGCTGTAGAGCAGGGCACCGTGGGTCACGTCCGGGTCGTCGCCAGCATCCTTGAGGGTGCCGGCTTCGGCACGCTCGCCAATCAGGCGGCAGAATTCCAGGCGCATCTGCACCACCTTGCCCTTGGGCAGGGTAATGCTGACGGCGTCGCTGCTTTCGCCGATCAGCAGCAAGCGAGCGGCTGCCAGGCTGGTGGCGGTGGCGCAGCTGCCGGTGGTCAGGCCGCTGCGCAGGGGCGCGGGCTGTTCGCGGGTTTCTTCACGCATCGACGGGTTTCACCACTTCCAGCAGGGTGATCGGCAGCGCCTGGCGCCAGGTGTCGAACGCGCCCAAGGGCTGGGCATGGGCGACATGGATGCGGGTCAGCTCACCACCGTGCTGTTCGCGAAAATGCGCCAGGGCCAGTTCGCTTTGCAAGGTCACTGCATTGGCTACCAGCCGCCCGCCGGGGCGCAGGTTTGCCCAGCACAGGTCCAGCACGCCTTCGCGGGTGACGCCGCCACCAATGAAGATTGCATCAGGCTGCTCCAGGCCTTGCAGTGCTGCAGGCGCCTTGCCGCAGATCAGCTGCAGGCCGGGTACACCCAGCGCGTCACGGTTGTGTTCGATGAAGCCTTGCCGGCCTTCATCGGCCTCGATGGCCAAGGCGCGGCAGGCCGGGTGGGCGCGCATCCATTCGATGCCGATCGACCCGCAGCCCGCGCCCACGTCCCACAGCAGTTCGCCGGGCTGAGGCGCCAGGCGCGCCAGCGTGATGGCGCGGACATCGCGTTTGGTCAGCTGGCCGTCGTGCCGGAAGGCGCTGTCCGGCAGCCCGGCCAGGCGGTGCAGGCGTGGGGCATCGGGCGTGGCCAGGCACTCGATGGCCACCAGGTTGAGCGCAGCGATCTCGGCGTGCGGCCAGTCCTGGGCGGTGCCGGCCAGTTCGCGTTCTTGCTGGCCTCCCAGGTGCTCCAGCACCCGCAGGCGGCTTGGCCCGAAGCCACGCTCGCGCAGCAGCGCGGCAATGGCCGCCGGGCTGTCGCCATCGTTGCTCAGCACCAACAGGCGCACACCGCTGTGCAGGTGGGCATTGAGCGCCGACAGTGGCCGGGCCACCAGCGACACCACCTGCACCTCCTGCAGCGGCCAGCCCAGGCGGGCGGCGGCCAGGGCGCAGGAGGAGGGCATCGACAGCACACGCATCTCACTGGCAGGCACCTGCCGCGCCAGGCTGGCGCCGACACCGAAGAACATCGGGTCGCCGCTGGCCAGCACGCACACTGGCTCGCCGCGCAGGGCCAGCACCGGGCCCAGGGAAAACGGGCTTGGCCAGCCCAGCCGTTCGCCGGGCACGCAGCGCGGCAGCAAGTCCAGCTGGCGCGGGCTGCCGAAGATCCGCGCAGCGCCCAGCAGCGCGCGCCGGGCCTGCTTGCCCAGGCCACTGAAGCCGTCTTCGCCGATGCCTACTACTGTCAGCCAGGGTGCCATGTATTTCATTCCGCCATTTTTTGGGGCCGCTTCGCGCCCTTTCGCGGGCACGCCCGCTCCCACAGGTACAGCGCAGCCATTGAGGGAAGCGATGATCCTGTGGGAGCGGGCGTGCCCGCGAAGAGGGCGACACAGCCCTGAATTTCTCCTCAATCGCTGAGGATGCTCGACCACCGGCTTTTCATGCCGCCGGACAAAGCAGGCATAATACCGCGCCTTCTACACTCAAGCGCATTTTCACAGATTGCCGGACGCCCCTTTGACGCAGGCCCATGCCCCCAACGTTTCGCCCCGCCCCTCGGCCTGCCCGGGGTTGTGGCGTATTGTCAGTGCCCGTGATGGCGGCATCTGCCGCATCAAACTGCCAGGCGGCTTGCTGCTGGCCGACCAGGCCGACGCGGTGGCGACGGCAGCCGAGCGCTTTGCCGGCGGCGTGATCGAGGCCACCAACCGTGGCAACCTGCAGATCCGCGGCATTGGCAACGCACATCGCGCCCTGGTCGAGGCACTGCTCGCAGCCGGCCTGGGGCCGCGCGATGTGGCCGGTGACGATGTGCGCAACCTCATGCTCAGCCCGCTGGCCGGGCATGATCCGGCGATGCTGCTGGATGCACGGCCTTTGGCAGGGCAGATCCTCGACCTGCTGGAAGGCACCCCGCGCTTTCACCAATTGTCGGCCAAGTTTGCCGTGCAGCTGGATGCCGGCGAGCGCCTCGCCATGCTCGAGCACCCCCACGATTTGTGGCTATCGGCCCTGCGTCTGGAGCAGCAGACCTGGCTGGCGTTTGGCCTGGCGGGCTGCCCGGCGGACGGCCAGGTGCTCGGCGCCGTGCCGCTGGCGCAGGGCCTGGCGTTGGTGCGTGCGGTGCTGGAGCGCTTTCTCGACCTGGCCACCCTGACGCAGTCGCGCATGCGCCAGTTGCTCGAGGTGTGCCCGGCAAGCGATTTCGTCGATGGGCTCGGCCTGGACATCCGCCGTGATACCGCCGTGCTCGCCTGGCGCCGTGAACAGCACCGCGCCTCCTGGCTGGGCACGCTGCCGCAGGCAGAAGGCGTTGCCCTTGGCGTAGCCCCGCCGCAAGGCCGCCTGACCCCGGCCATGCTGCGCGGGGCTGCGCGGGTGGCCCGGGAACGGGGCGATGGCAGCTTGCGGCTCAGCCCTTGGCAAAGCCTGGTGCTGACCAACCTGCAAGCACACCACATCGACACCGCCCAGGCCGAACTGTCCGCCCTGGGCCTGCTGTGCCACGACCATGAACCGCTGGCGCGCATCAGCGCCTGCACCGGTGCCAGCGGGTGCGCCAAGGCGCTTGGCGAGACAAAGGCCGACGCCGTTGCCTTGGCCGCGCTGTTGGGCCCTGGCGTGCCCGCCAGCGTGCACCTGTCTGGCTGCCCCCGTTCCTGCGCCGTGGCCCATGTTGCCCCGGCCACCCTGCTGGCCCGCTCGCCGGGCCGATATGACCTCTATCTGCGTGACGCGCGCCAACCGGGCTTTGGCGCCCTGCGCGGCACCGACCTTACCTTGAATGAAGCAGGCGCCATGCTCGACCTGCCGACGGAGCACCTTGATGATTGACTACATCCGCGATGGTCAGGAGATCTATCGCAATTCCTTCCGGATCATCCGTGAGGAAGCCCGACTCGAGCGGATCCCCGCAGACCTCGAAAAGCTCGCCGTGCGCGTGATCCACGCCTGTGGCATGGTCGATGCCATCGATGGCCTGCAGTTCTCCGAAGGCGCCGGCCGGGCCGGGCGCGAGGCGCTGCTTAACGGCGCGCCGATCCTGTGCGATGCGCACATGGTCGCCGAAGGCATCACCCGGGCCCGCCTGCCTGCCGACAACAAAGTCATCTGCACCCTGCGCGACCCCAGCGTGCCAGGCCTGGCCAAGGACGCCGGCAACACCCGTTCCGCGGTAGCCCTGGAGCTGTGGCGCCCGTACCTGGAAGGCAGCGTGGTGGTGATCGGCAACGCGCCCACCGCCCTGTTCTACCTGCTGGAGATGATCGACGCCGGTGCACCCAAGCCTGCGCTGATCCTAGGCTTCCCGGTCGGTTTCGTCGGTGCGGCCGAGTCCAAGGCGATGCTGGCCGCCGACAGCCGCGGCGTGCCGTTCGTGATCATGCAAGGCCGCCTGGGCGGTAGCGCGATGGCTGCCGCTGCAGTCAACGCCTTGGCTACGGAGGTGGAGTGATGGCGCCGCGTGGACGTCTGCTTGGCCTGGGCGTTGGCCCGGGTGACCCTGAACTGATCACCGTCAAGGCCCTGCGCCTGCTGCGCGAGGCGCCAGTGGTCGGCTACTTCGTGGCCAAGGGCAAGCGTGGCAATGCCTTCGGCATCATCGAGGCGCACCTGCAAGCGGAGCAGACGCTGTTGCCGCTGGTCTACCCGGTAACTACCGAAGCCCTGCCGGCACCGCTGTCCTATGAGCAGGTGATCAGCGACTTCTACGACGAAGCCAGCGTGCAGGTGGCCGAGCACCTGGATGCCGGTCGCGACGTGGCGGTGATCTGCGAAGGTGACCCGTTCTTCTACGGTTCCTACATGTACCTGCACGACCGCCTGGCGCAGCGCTATGAGGCCGAAGTGATCCCGGGCGTCTGCTCGATGCTCGGTGGCGCCTCGGTGCTGGGCGCGCCGTTGGTGTACCGCAACCAGAGCCTGTCGGTTTTGTCTGGTGTGTTACCCGCAGAGGAGCTCAAGCGCCGCCTGGCCGACGCCGATGCGGCGGTGATCATGAAACTTGGGCGCAACTTTCCCAAAGTCCGCGACGTACTGGCCGAGCTAGGCCTGGATGGGCGCGCGCTGTATGTGGAGCGGGCTACCATGGCCAACCAGAAGATCGTGCCGCTGGACCAGGTCGACCCTCAGTCGTCGCCGTACTTCTCGCTGATCATCGTGCCGGGGGAAAAATGGCAGGGATGAGCACGCACAATGCCCCGGCAATCGTCATGCTTGGCCCGGGTAGCCTGGCGACGGCGCAGCGTATCCAGCAATGGTATCCACAGGCGACGATCCATGGTCTGGAGGGGCGTGTCGAGGGTGCAGACCAATCGTACCGTTCGTTCGGCGAGACCCTGCGCGGGTTGTACCAGCAGGACACGCCGATCATCGCCCTGTGTGCTGCCGGCATTGTCATCCGCAGCCTGGCCAGCCTGCTCAGCGAGAAAGGCACCGAGCCGCCGGTGCTGGCCGTGGCCGAGGATGGCAGCGCTGTGGTGCCGCTGCTCGGTGGCTTGGGCGGCGTGAACGTGATGGCGCGCGAAATCGCTGACGCACTGGGCGTTGCTGCAGCGATCACCACCAGCGGCGAGCTGCGGTTCGGCACTTGCCTGCTGAACCCGCCGCAGGGTTATGCACTGGCGGACATCGAGCAAGGCAAGCGCTTTGTCTCTGATTTGCTGGCTGGCGAGGCGGTGCGCATCGAAGGTGATGCGCCGTGGCTGCAACAGGTGCAGTTGCCTGCCAGCGATGCAGCACGGCGAACCATTCATGTGGGGCATCAGGCGCGCCCGGCCAACCGAGACGAATTGCTGATCCACCCCCGCTCGGTGGTAGTGGGGGTTGCAGGTGGCAACCTGAACGGTATTCGAGCTGCATTGCAGCAGGCCGGCATCGCTGAGCGATCCGTAGCCTGCGTGCTGGCGGACGAGCAAACCATGGCCGACAGTGCCTTGCACGAGGCCGCGCAGGCTTTGGGTGTAGCCTTGCGCTTCGCTGCCAGGCCAGGCGATGTGGCCAGCATGGTGGCTGCAGCGTTGCCAGGCGCAGAGTTGATAGAACAGGCCGAAGTGGTCATCGCAGTGGCGCCGGCGCCGGTGGATGCCGCGCAGGTCGGCCGCCGTCGTGGCCGGCTGGCGGTGATCGGCCTCGGCCCTGGCGCTGCCGAGCTTATGGTGCCGGCGGTCAAGGCCGAGCTGGCACGCGCCGAGGATATCCTCGGCTACGAAACCTACGTGCGCATGGCCGGGCCGTTCCGTGACGACCAGGTGATGCACTGCACCGACAACCGTGAAGAGATGCAGCGCGCCCGGCATGCCTTCGAGCTGGCGGCACAAGGCCGTTCGGTGGTGGTGGTCTCGTCGGGCGACCCAGGCGTGTTCGCCATGGCCGCTGCAGTGCTTGAAGCGCTGCACGAGTCCAGTGACCCCGCCTGGCATCGCGTCGACCTCGAGATCCTGCCTGGGGTGTCGGCCTCGCTCGCTACCGCTGCGCAGGCGGGTGCACCGCTGGGGCATGACTTCTGTGTGATGTCGCTGTCGGACAACCTCAAGCCCTGGTCGATCATTGAAAAGCGCCTGGACCTGGCGGCCCAGGCGGACCTGGTGCTGGCCTTCTACAACCCGATTTCCAAGTCCAGGCCGCACCAGCTCGGGGTGGCACTGGAGGTTGTGCGTCGCCACCGCGAGGGGAACACGCCTGTAGTCCTTGGCCGCGACATCGGTAGGCCGGGGCAGACGCTGAAGGTAGTCACCTTGGCCGAGCTGCTGCCGGAAATGGTCGATATGCGCACCATGGTTTTGGTCGGGTCCTCTACAACCTGTGTATTCCCTCGCCTGTCGGGTGGGGTGTGGGCGTACACGCCGCGTTGGTACCCCACCGCCAACTAGTTGCGTCGGAAACCCTTCAGCGCGCTTCGTGGCCAACGCGCTGGCTAAGGTGGTTGCCCCTGACTCAAGGGGCAACCATCAAGGAGTTTCCAATGTCCGATGCAACACAAGTCACCACCACCAACGCTGCCATCCTGGTAGAAGGCAACCTGCTTGCCTGCGGCGCGGGCATGTCTGCGCAAAGCCGTCACGATGTGAAGAATGCCTTCCACTTCGCCACGCTGGTCGCCGACAAAGCCTTTAACGCCGAAAAGCAGAGCCGGGAGTGGTACGACAAATTTATCGACGTCATGCGTGACCTTGGCTTCACCATCCCACGCCGTACCTTCGAACTTGAAACTTCGGCGGAACTGTCTGTCACCGTCGGCGCCGTGGCGATCCGCGCGATCGGTGTGGTGGGCAATGCGATGCTGGGCGGCACGAAGTTGGGCGAAGTGGCAAAGCTGGCCTTCGACAAACTGACCACTGTCGAAAACGATGCCAAGGTGCTTGATCACAAGCGCAAGAACAAGGCCAGGGGCATGGTCGGCATGGCGGCCTGCATTGAAACCGAAAACAACGATGTGGTCATGGTGGTGAGCTGCATCCAGGCCTCTGCCCCGCAACTGGACGACGACGTGCTGGGTATCCAGTGGAAGCTGGACAAAACCTCGTACTACGCCGGTACGGCAGTGCTCACGCTCAACAACTTCGTCTACGACAAAGTGCGCGAAACCGTAGAAAACAAACTTGGCGTGCGCAGCGTCGAGAACGTTCTCGAGTACGACATCTGATTGCTCGGCGGCGTCGTCGCAACGCCGCCTTGTTCGGTTCTTTGTGATGAGGTAACACGATGGATAGAGCAGCTGAGCAATTGATGTTGATTGGCGGAACAGCATTGCTGTATTCGCCGGGCACGGTCGAGGCACAACGCCAGGCCGCTTTTGATTCAATCCTTTACGCACAGTTGGTGGCCAACAAGCACGCCGGTTCACGCATCGACAATTATGAACGCTGGTATGCCGCGTATCGCGAGGCTTACCGCCAATTGGGCTGGATCAAGCTGGCCAGCACACATGACCTCAAGCAGTTGGGGCGACCCGTGCGCAACGCGCATATACAGCCACTTGAAGCCTGGCTGAAAATTCGCTCGTTACGCCATGAGGCCGTGCTGGCGGGAATCAAGTCGGGCCTCGCTCGATCTGCTGAGGGCTTGCGGCACCTGCTGAAGTTCAGCGCACACGACCAGGCCCAGTCCTCCACGCTGGTCATCGAACTCGGCGTACTCAAGCCGGGACCGACACTGGACCTGTGCAGCATCTCGATGCAAATCGACCAGCCACTCTCGCTGGTCTCGACGGAGACATTTACGAGCGAACACGTGCTTGATGGCGAAGCCGAGTTCAATGGCGTCTCTCTGGCGTTGGATGAAGGGCGCTTCCAGCACCAGCGTGGTGAATTGCAAGCCTTGATGCAAAGCAAAGACGCACAAGCTGCTTACCGCTTTGACCCTTACGCGCAACCTACAGGAGCAGCATCATGAGTGAAGCCACGTCTGCCGTGATCGGCGCCGGGATCGTTTCCTTTTTGCCAGGCATTGATGCCGCGCAGAAAGACAAGGTGAAGCTGGCCCTGGCGATGGCCGAACGAGCCACCGATACCGCTTACAAGGAGGGGCTGATAAAAGACTGGTTCGCTTATTACCGTAACCAGCTCAAATTCATGGGGTGGGATGCCGTAACGGCCGAGCAGATCCATTGGCCGGACAAGACGCGTACGCAGCAGACGGATCAACTGCTGCAGACGCTGTCCAAAACGGCCGGAGACAGCTTTGCTACATCGGTGAAAGTGTCTATTCAAACATTGCTGAAGAAGCCCTCGGTGCTGAAGGAACTTGAGACAAAGGCATTCGAGAGGCAACACTTTCAAGTGTTGGCCTGCGCGCCGGCTGGCAACAACCGGGTTGATATGGTGGTTTACCACGAAGCGGACAAACAGTCTGTTTTCAGTGCAGGGTTCATCAGCCGCAAGCGCAGTCACAAGAATGTGCGTGCGGAACTGGTACGGTTCAATATTCTGGCCTTTGAGAACAGCGTATTGCCAAAAGTCCAGGAAAGCGTCGTCAAGGTGTCCCAGGCGCGCATTCATGACTATGCCATCTAAGGCACCAGATACCCTTTGATCCCGGTAAAAATGATCTGCGCCGCCAGGGCACAGACGAACAGCCCCATCAGACGGCTGACGATCTGCAGGCCCTGGTCGCCAAGGATCCGCTCGATACCGTGCGACAGGTAAAGCACCAGGCCGACGGTAAAGCTGGCCAGCGCGATACTGACGATGGCCAGCAGTTTGTCGTCCCAGTGCGGTTGGCTCACACCCATCACCAAGAGGGCACCGATGGTACCGGGGCCAACCGTCAGCGGAATGGTCAGCGGCACGATCGTCACGTCCTGCTGCACGTTGTCGGCCTGTACCGCCGGCTTGCCCTGCGCCATCCCCAAAGCCGAAATGAACAGCACGCTGCCGGCCCCGATGCGGAAGGCGTCGGCGGTAATGCCGAAAATACCGAAGATCACCCGACCGAACAGGTAGAGCAGCACGCTGGCGACCAGGGCTGCGAAAGCGACCTTCCAGGCCAGTTGCTTGCGCTCCTTGCTGGAGTGGCCGCGGGTCAGGCTGATGAAGCACGACAGCACGAAGAACGGGCTGTAGAGCACGAGCATTTTCAGGTAGACGCTGAACAACTCATGGAGCATGAGCGCTGGTCCTCGGAAACTCAAAAAGGTTGCGCAATTATTGTGGGAGCGGGCCGTATTGATCTGGTGATCAGTGTTCACTGCACGACAGCGTAGTCTAGGAAGTAGGCGCCGGGTCCACCTTGGCTTCCCGGTGATTGGCCCAGTACTGGATCAGTTCGCGCAATTGCGACAGCTCGACCGGCTTGGCCATGTGCCCGTCCATGCCCGCCAGCCGGGCGCGTTCCTTGTGTTCTGTAAGAATGTGCGCGGTCAGTGCCACTACCGGGGTGCGCTGGCGCTGGTTGGCGGTTTCCCACGCACGCAGCTGCTGGGTGGCCGAGAAACCGTCCAGAATGGGCATCTCGCAGTCCATCAGCACCAGGTCATAGCGCTGGTTTTTCATTGCCTGCAGGGCCTCCTCGCCATTGCAGGCGGTGTCGGGCTCAAGGTTGAGCTTGCCGAGCATGCCGCGTATTACCTTGGTCGAAATGCTGTTGTCCTCGGCGACCAGCACGCGGAAGTCGCCTGGCAGGTCCAGTGCCTGCGGGATACCGGGCAGGCTGGCCGGCACCGCCTGATCGCGGCCGCGCTGAGCCAGTTCTTCGGCCAGGGTGGTTTTGAGTGTGTAGCCGGCCACCGGCTTGGCAAGTATCCGTTTGACCCCGGCGTTGCGTGCGATGACCTTACTCGGTGCATTGCTGATACCGGTGAGCATTACCACCAGAATGTCGTGGTTCAGGCTCGGGTCTTCCTTGATCTTGGCGGCCAGTTGCATGCCGGTCATGCCCGGCATGTTCTGGTCCAGCAGCACGGCGTCGAAGTAGTCACGCAGGTGCGCCTTGGTGCGTAACAGGGCCAGCGCTTCCTTGCCCGAAGGCACCGCGCTGACGTTCATGCCCCAGGCGCTGCATTGTTGCACCAGCACCTTGCGGCAGGTGTCATTGTCGTCCACCACCAGCACGCGGGCATCGCGCAGCGGGCTGTCGAGATCGGTTGGTGGCTGCTCCAGGCGAGAGGGGTCCAGCGGCAGGGTCAGCCACAGGGTGTTGCCCATGCCGGTGCTGCTCTTGATGCCGAACTCGCCCTGCATCAGGCCGATCAGCTGTTTGGCAATGACCAGCCCAAGGTGGCCGCCCAGCTTGTTGCTGGACAGGAAGTGGTGGCTGTGCAGCTCGGCTTGCAACAAGGCTTCACGGTCTGCGGCGGCCAACGGTTCGCCGCTGTCCTGCACAGCGATGCGCAGGCGCGGTAGCTCACCCCGTTGGTCCAGTGCCACTACCAGCAGGATTTCGCCCTGATCGGTGTTTTTCAGGGCGTTTTCCAATAGGCTCGACAAGGCCTGGCGCAGGCGTGTCGGGTCGCCACTGATCACTCGCGGTACCTGCGGCTGTGTGAAGCTGATCAGCTCGATGTTCTGCTGCTCGGCCTTGGCGCGGAAGATGTTCAGGCAATCCTCGATCAGTGCATTGAGGTCGAACTGCACGTCATCCAGCTCGATCTGCCGGGACTCCAGTTTGGAAATGTCGAGAATTTCGTTGATCAGTGTCAGCAGCTCGTTGCCGGCACTGTGGATGGTCTGCACATAGTCGCGTTGCTTGACTGACAGCGGTGTGCCCAGCAGCAACTCCGTCATGCCCAGCACGCCGTTCATGGGGGTGCGGATTTCGTGGCTGATCTTGGCCAGGAACTCGGCCTTGGCGTTCATTTCGGCATCGCTGGCGGCCAAGGCGCGGCTGGCGCTGAAGCGCTCTTCGCTCATGCGGCGCAGGCGTTCGCTGACTGCCAGGTTGAGCAGCAGGCCGCTGGCCACGGCCAGCCCCAGCAGAATGCACAATAGCCAAGGCGTAGCGGTACGGGTCAGGCCCAGCAGTGCCGGCAGCAGCACCAAACCACCCAGGTTGAACACCACCATGGCCAGGCTGAACAGCCGGCCGGGTGCATAGCCCCGGTACCAGTGGTAGCTGCTGACCAGCAGCATGCTCACGCTGCCCAGCGCCAGCAAGGCGTAGGTCATCAGGTTGAGGGGCAGGGTGTCGACGAACAGCAGCACCAGCCCGCTGACCCCGACCACCAGCATTTCGCCCTGCAGCAGGCGGTTGATCCGCGGCGAGTTGCACGGGTTGAAGAAGTGCTGGGTGAAATACAGCCCCGCCAGGCCGGCCAGTACCAGTGTCAGGTAGGCGGCCGGGGTTTGCGCGTTGTGCCACACGTGCCACCAAGGGCCGCTGAGGTTCAGCAGGATCAGGCCGCTGAGCAGCATCAGGCTGTGGTAGAGCGCCAGGATCAGGGTGGTGGTGGAGTGGCTGTAGAGGAAGCGGATCAGGTTATGCAGGATCAGCATGACCAAGCCGCCGAACAGCATGCCGAACAGCAGTGGCTGGCTATGGTCCGAGGCGGCTACGGCCGCAGGTTCAAGGCTGATGGCCGGGCGCAGCTGGTGCTCGGAGACCAGGCGCAGGTAGATGTCCAGTGGTTGCCTGCTGTTGGGCAGGGGCAGTACATGGTCGCTGCCACGCAGGGTCGGGCTGGCATTGCCGGCCTGGCGCCCGTGGTGCAACTGACGCAGAAGTTGGTCGCCCTGGAGGGCGTATAGGTCAAGCCCAGACAGGTCGGGGGCGAATACCCGAAGCAGTTGCTCCTGGTCGCCTGGTTCCAGGCGGTAGTGCAGCCACAAGGCCTGCTCCGGCGGAGCGGCATCCAGTTCGGCAAGTACCAGCGGGCTGAACTGGTTGCGATAGCGCTCGGAGCGTACATCGCTAAGTTGCAGGTTGGCCTGTTCGTCGAGCAGAACGGTCCAGCCTCCGTCATGCTCGGCTGCAGCCGGTAACATGAAGAGCAAGGTCAGCAAGGTGACGATCAGAGCTGAGGCAATCCGAAGCCGACGCACTACGAAATCCCTTCTTAGCCGATGTGCCGGGTACTAACTATGCGCGGCGCGCCAAGTCGAAGGCAAGGCCCGTGCCGGGCCTTGTCGACGAGCCGGATGCCGTGCGCCGGGCGGTTGACAGCCCCGGGCGGCACGGCGTTCCGGTAGTGCTTACTGCTGGTGTTCACCGCGCTCGCGGGCGATGGCCCGGTAGCCGATGTCGGTGCGGTAGAAACTGCCGTTCCAGCTTACTTCCCTGGCCAGGCGGTAAGCCTGCTGCTGCGCATCGGCAACCGTGCTGCCCATTGCCGTGGCGCACAGCACGCGCCCGCCGTTGGTGACCACTTGGCGGTCCTTGAGCGAAGTACCGGCATGGAACACCTTGCCTTCGATCTTGGCTGCTGCGTCCAGGCCGCTGATCACGTCGCCCTTGGCGTAGTCGCCCGGGTAACCGCCAGCCGCCAGCACAACGCCCAGGCTCGGGCGTGGGTCCCACTGGGCTTCGACCTTGTCCAGCGCCTTGGCGAAGGCGGCTTCGATCAGCAGCACCAGGCTCGACTCCAGGCGCAGCATGACCGGCTGGGTCTCTGGGTCGCCGAAGCGGCAGTTGAACTCGATGACCTTGGGGTTGCCCGCCTTGTCGATCATCAGGCCAGCATAGAGGAAGCCGGTGTAGACGTTGCCTTCCTCGGCCATGCCGCGCACGGTTGGCCAGATCACCTGGTCCATCACGCGCTGGTGCACGTCGGCGGTAACGACCGGGGCAGGGGAGTAGGCACCCATGCCGCCCGTGTTCGGGCCGGTGTCCTGGTCGCCGACGCGCTTGTGGTCCTGGCTGGTGGCCATGGGCAGCACGTTGTGGCCGTCGACCATGACGATGAAGCTGGCTTCTTCGCCGTCGAGGAACTCTTCGATCACCACGCGCGAACCGGCTTCACCGAAGGCATTGCCGGCCAGCATGTCACGCACGGCGGCTTCGGCTTCTTCGAGGGTCATGGCGACGATGACGCCTTTGCCCGCAGCCAGGCCGTCGGCCTTGATCACGATCGGCGCGCCTTTTTCTTGCAGGTAGGCCAGGGCCGGCTCGATTTCGGTGAAATTCTGGTAGTCGGCGGTCGGGATCTTGTGACGCGCCAGGAAGTCCTTGGTGAAGGCCTTGGAGCCTTCCAGCTGCGCTGCACCCTTGGTTGGGCCGAAGCAGTCCAGGCCACGGCTGCGGAACAGGTCGACCACCCCGATGACCAGTGGTGCTTCCGGGCCGACGATGGTCAGGTCGACGTTTTTCTCGGCAAAGTCGGCCAGTTGTTCCAGGGCGCATACGTCGATGGCGACGTTCTCGCACTTGGCTTCAATGGCGGTGCCGGCGTTGCCTGGGGCAACGAAGACTTTCTCCACGCGTGGGTCCTGGGCAACTTTCCAGGCCAGGGCGTGCTCACGGCCGCCGCTGCCGATGATCAAAACTTTCATGTCAAAACCTCGAATTCTTTCGGGCGCAAGGCGAAGCCTCACGCTGTACGAGGTCGCAATGAAGCAGGTAGATGCAAGGCGGGGCCGGTTCCGATGAGCGGAGTTGCCTTCTGGCAATGAGCATCAGCGGAACCGGCCCCAACGCAGCAGATGCCTGCTTCAGTGCGGCCGATTGCCGTAAATCAGTGGCGGAAGTGGCGCATACCGGTGAATACCATCGCGATACCGGCTTCGTCAGCAGCAGCGATGACTTCGGCATCACGCATCGAGCCACCCGGCTGGATCACGGCGCTGATACCCACTTTAGCGGCATTGTCGATGCCATCACGGAACGGGAAGAACGCATCCGATGCCATGACTGCGCCCTGCACCTGCAGGCCAGCATGCTCGGCCTTGATTGCAGCAATACGCGCGGAGTTGACGCGGCTCATCTGGCCTGCACCCACGCCGATGGTCTGGCGCTGCTTGGCGTAGACAATGGCGTTGGACTTGACGAACTTGGCCACTTTCCAGGCAAATACCAGGTCGTGGATTTCTTGCTCGGTCGGGGCCCGTTTGGTGACGATCTTCAAGTCATCGGCGGTGATCATGCCGATGTCGCGGCTTTGTACCAACAGGCCGCCATTGACGCGCTTGAAGTCCCAGCCGGCAGCGCGTTCGGCTGGCCACTCGCCGCATTCCAGCAGGCGTACGTTTTGCTTGGCAGCCACCACGTCGCGGGCAGCCTGGGAAATTTTCGGCGCGATGATCACTTCGACGAACTGGCGCTCGACGATGGCCTTGGCAGTTTCGCCGTCCAGTTCGCGGTTGAAGGCAATGATGCCGCCGAAGGCCGATTCGGTGTCGGTGGCGTAGGCCAGGTCGTAGGCCTTGCGGATGCCGCCTTCGTCTTCAGGCACAACAGCCACGCCGCACGGGTTGGCATGCTTGACGATGACACAGGCCGGCTTGACGAAACTCTTCACGCACTCCAGCGCGGCGTCGGTGTCGGCCACGTTGTTGAACGACAGCTCCTTGCCTTGCAGCTGGATGGCAGTGGAAATGCTCGCTTCGCCTTTTTTGGCTTCTACGTAGAACGCCGCGCTCTGGTGCGGGTTCTCGCCGTAGCGCATTTCCTGGGCCTTGACGAACTGGCTGTTGAAGGTACGCGGGAATTCGCTGCGTGCGGAAGTCGAAAGGGTGTCCTTGGCCTGGTCGATGGTGCCCATGTAGTTGGCGATCATGCCGTCGTAGGCGGCAGTGTGCTCGAACGCCTTGAGCATCAGGTCGAAGCGCTGGGCGTAGGTCAGGCCGCCGGCCTTCAGGCCTTCGACAATGCCGGCGTAGTCGCTGGCGTTGACCACGATGGCGACATCTTTGTGGTTCTTGGCTGCCGAACGGACCATGGTCGGGCCGCCGATGTCGATGTTCTCGATGGCGGTTGGCAAGTCACAGCCAGGCTTGGAAATGGTGGCTTCGAACGGGTACAGGTTGACCGCAACCAGGTCGATCGGCTTGATACCGTGCTCGCTCATGATGGCGTCGTCGGTGCCGCGACGGCCCAGGATGCCACCGTGGATTTTCGGGTGCAGGGTCTTGACCCGGCCATCCATCATTTCGGCGAAGCCGGTGTAGTCGGCCACTTCCACCGCGTTCACGCCGTTGTCCTTGAGCAGCTTGTAGGTGCCGCCGGTGGACAGGATCTCGACACCGAGCTGCTGCAGCTCACGGGCGAATTCGAGGATACCGGTCTTGTCGGAGACGCTGATCAGGGCGCGGCGGACTGGCAGGCGGGTAGTCTGGTCGGTCATTTCGGGTTCCAATAACGCGGTGGAGTCTGCAAAAAAGGCGCCTCTGTTCAGGGAGCCGCCTTTTCTGGTTGGGATTCTGGCTTACAGCAAGTCGTACTGCTTGAGCTTCTTGCGCAGGGTGCCTCGGTTCAGCCCGAGCATCTCGCTGGCCTTGGTCTGGTTGCCCTTCACGTAATTCATCACGCTTTCGAGCAGGGGCGCCTCCACTTCGGAGAGCACCAGGTTGTACACGTCCGTGACGGTCGCGCCTTCCAGGTGGGCGAAGTAGTTGTGCAGCGCCTTCTCGACGCTGTCGCGAAGGGTCTGGCCCTCTTCGCTCGGCGTGTTGAGGTGCTGTTTCAGGTTGGCGTTGTCGCTCACGGGCGTTGTTCCACTCACAAATGTCTCTGTCATCATCGTCATGCGGCCACCCCTTGTCCGTCCTCTGTCCCAAGGCTCTGTCGACGTTCACTGAAAAACGCGCGAACGTTGGCGCACTGCGCTTGTGTGTCTTCCAAAGCGTTGAACCGGGAGCGAAACTCCTTGCCGCCGGGTCGTGTTGCCAGGTACCAGCCAACGTGCTTGCGGGCGATACGTACGCCCATCACATCGCCATAAAAGGCATGCAACGCGGCCAGATGCTCCAGCAGGATGCGTTCCACTTCGTCCAGTTGCGGCGCTGGCAGGTGTTCGCCAGTGCGCAGGTAATGCTCGATCTCGCGAAAGATCCATGGCCGCCCTTGGGCTGCCCGGCCAATCAACAAGCCGTCGACCCCGGTGGCATCCAGCACCGCCCGGGCCTTTTCTGGCGAGGTGATATCGCCATTGGCAAAGACCGGGATCGACACCGCTTGCTTGATGGCTGCGATGGTGTCGTATTCGGCTTCGCCGGTGTAAAGATCGGCACGTGTACGGCCATGCACCGCCAGCGCCTGGATGCCGGCCTGTTCGGCAATTTTCGCCACGTTCAGGCCGTTCTTGTTCGCCCGGTCCCAACCGGTGCGGATCTTCAGGGTCACCGGGACGTCCACAGCGCCGACCACGGCGTGGAGGATCTCGCTGACCAAAGCTTCATCTCTCAATAAAGCAGAGCCTGCAGCTTTGTTGCAGACTTTTTTTGCCGGGCAGCCCATGTTGATGTCGATGATCTGGGCGCCCGCTTCGACGTTGGCCTTTGCTGCTGCAGCCATCATCTGCGCGTCACCACCGGCGATCTGCACCGAGCGTGGCTCGGGATCGCCTTCATGGATGCGGCGCAGGCTCGACTTGCGGCTGTTCCACAGGCTCATGTCGCTGGAGACCATCTCCGATACCACCATGCCTGCGCCCAGGCGCTTGCAAAGCGTACGGAAAGGTTGGTCCGTGACCCCGGCCATGGGCGCGAGGATCAGGTTGTTACGTAGTGTGTATGGGCCGATGCGTACCGCCGACATAGGTGATCCCTGTTGTGGGGCCGAATCTTGGAGTTCGAAAAAGGGTGGGCATGATACCCGCTCTCGGTGACCGGATAAAGATGGATTTGGATAAAATCTGAACAGTTGTCGGCTTATGACTTTTGGTATGAGCCAAGATCCGGGTACCGCGCGTACCCTCTGGGAGCGGGCATCCCCGCCTCCACAGGGTTGCTGGCTATTCCGGCGAACGGAAGCTGAGGCTGTAGTTCACGGCCTTCGGCCCCGGGTCGAGGATGTCCAGGGCGATATGGATCGGCGTCTGGCTTGGCATGTCGCCACGCCCGGCCAATTCGCCGGACAGGTACTCGCTGGGTTTGAAGCGCCGGCTGGCGATCAGTTGGCCATTGAGGTCGGCAAAACGCAGTTCCAGCAGCGGGAACGGTTGGGCGAACGGTGCACGGTTGTAAATGATCGCATCGACGATCAGTGCGCCTTTGAAATCCGGGTGGCTGCGCACCACCAGGTTGCTGCTCTTGATTCTTGAGATATCGACGCGGGTCGGTACCTGGCACCCGACCATCGGGCAAATTTGCTGGAAGATCGGCCGGTACTGGTCCTGGCGGGCCATCTCGTCGAAGTGGAACCACACATACTGGAATGCCAGCAGGCCAGCGGCCAGCAGGGTCAGGAAGCCCCACAGCAGGCGTTTGCCCCAGTTGGGTGCGGGTTTTTCCCAGCCCAGTTGCAGTGGGTCGTCGACCACATCGACCAGCGGCTCCTTGCGCAGCGGGCGCTCGGGCTTGCTGGCAAGGGCCGGCTCCAGGCGTTCACCCGGCAGCGGCTCATCAGGGTCATCGTCGCGTGCCGACAGGTGCAGGGCCAGCGGTTCATCATCGCGGGCGCTCAGGCCTTTTTCCGGGGTTTCGTCATCGCTGGCGCGCAGCGGTTCGCTGAATGCGGCCTGGTCATCGATTCCGGCTGCGCGGTGTACGGGCGGCTCGTCATCGTTGTCCAGGTCAAGGTTACTGCCCAGTGTCGGCTCGGTGCGTTCGCCGGGTACAGGCTCCAGGTCCAGCTCCAGGGGCTGCGGCTCCAGCACAGGGGCGGGCTCTGCGGGCGTTTTTGGCTCGAAGGGCTCACCGGTGGCGTTGCCGAACAAGTCGTCCGCGTGCTCGTCCGGACCCGGTTCGTCACGCCGCGCCTGCAGCCCGTCATCCATGTTGGCGGGGCGTGCCTGGGTCGGTTGGCCGCGCCGCTCCAGGCGTGCGAGCTCCTGGTCGAGGTCAAGTGCGTCCAGCGCCTGGGCGGTCAGGGCCCAGTCCTCGTCAGGGGTAATGCTGCGCTCGCGGGGGACAGGCTCGGGCGTGATTGCCGGCGCGGGCACGGGCTCGGCAGGCGCCGCTGGCACAGGCACAGGTGCAGGTACTGGCACCGGCAGCTCAGGTGCGCTGGCACGGTTCTGCTCCAGCAGTTGCTTGGCGGCATTGAACACCTGCAGGCAATGGCCGCAGCGGACTACGCCGCGGGCCACGCTCAACTGGTGGTGGGTGACGCGAAAGCTGGTCTGGCAATGCGGGCACTGGGTGACGAAACTGTCGGTCATGCGGCAATCCGGGAGCTGTGCAGAAGGATATTCTAGGCCCGCTTAGCGGCGGCGACCACTGATGCGCACCCAGCCATCGCGAACGACGATCGGGTCCAGCTCGAAGTCGGCGGCGTAGGCCGCAGCCACGTCCTCACCCTGTTCGGCCAGAATGCCGGACAGCGCCAGCAGGCCACCTGGGCGCACCAGGCCCGACAGCTGCGGAGCCAGCGACACCAGCGGGCCAGCGAGGATATTGGCGACCAGCACGTCGGCCTGCATGGCCGGCATGTGCTCGGGCAGGTACAGCGCCAGCTTCTCATCGGCAATGCCGTTGCGCTGGGCGTTATCGCGCGAAGCTTCGATGGCCTGCACGTCGATGTCGGTACCGACCGCTTCACGGGCGCCCAGCAGTAGCGAAGCGATGGCCAGAATGCCCGAGCCGCAGCCGAAGTCCAGCACCTGGGTGCCTTCAAGTTGCTGGCCGTCGAGCCATTCCAGGCACAGGGCAGTGGTGGGGTGGGTGCCAGTGCCAAAGGCAAGGCCTGGGTCCAGCAGCAGGTTCACTGCGTCCTTTTCCGGGGCGTCGTGCCAGCTGGGCACAATCCACAGGCGGCGGCCGAAACGCATAGGCTGGAAGTTGTCCATCCAGCTGCGCTCCCAGTCCTGGTCCTCGATTACCTCGGCCTGGTGCTGTGGCAGCTCGGCGCCGGTCAGCAGGCGCAGGTGGGCAAACACCTGCTCGGGCTCGGCATCGGCCTCGAACAGCGCCAGCAGGTGGGTGTGCGACCACAGCGGGGTGGTGTTGAGGTCTGGCTCGAAGATCGGTTGATCTTCGGCATCCATGAACGTGACCGAGACGGCGCCTACTTCGAGCAGGGCATCTTCGTAGGTTTCGGCTTGTTCCGGGCTGATGGCCAGGCGTACTTGCAGCCAGGGCATGGCGGGCACCTTTGGTAAATCGACGGGGGCAGCCCTAGGCTGCGCGAAGGCTCGCAGTCTACGCGAGTGCGGAAGATTTGTGGATCGGGGCCGCTTTGCAGCCCATTCGCAGCACAAGGCTGCTCAGGAGCTCGCATACCCCTGCGGGAGCAGCCTTGTGCTGCGAATGGGGCGCATCAGACGAAACAGAGCGAGAGCGACTCAGCTATATAAGCAGGCTTCTCTTCACCCTCGATTTCCAGCGTAGCAATTGCCTTGAGCAGCCATTGCCCCGGCTTCTTCTGCACCACTTCGGCCAGGTCCACCTTCAGCCGCACCTGGCTGTTGACCTTGACCGGCTGGATGAACCGTACGCTGTCCAGCCCATAGTTCACCACCATCTTCAGCCCTTGCGGCAGGACCAGGATGTCCTCGATCAGCTTGGGGATCAGTGACAATGTCAGAAAACCATGGGCGATGGTGCCGCCAAACGGGGTTTCGGCCGCCTTTTCAGGGTCGACATGGATGAACTGAAAATCGCCTGTCGCCTCGGCGAACAGGTTGATGCGCTGCTGATCGATCTTCAGCCAGGCGGAGTGGCCCAGCGCTTTACCAACATACTGCGAAAGCTCTGTAACCGGCACATAGGGCATCGCGGACTCTCCAGGTTGTCAGTTGGTACGAAAGTGCAAGATCAGCACGGCGAACCGTTTCAGTCAAGTTGTCTGTTTTTCGACGAATATCGGTATATCGCTGTGCGTGCTTATAATGGCGGCCGTGCCCGAGGGAGATGCTTATGCTGTTGCGTGGTTTGACCTGGCTGGTGCTGTTCCAGCTGCTGGGGACGGCGATCAACCACTTGTTGGTGCCGTTTCTGCCGGGGCCGATCATCGGCCTGGTGCTGCTGTTGGGCTTCCTCATGGCCCGCGGTGAGGTGGGCAAGCCATTGAACGAGGCGGCCAGCAGCCTGCTGCGCTACCTGCCGCTGTTGCTGGTACCGCCGGCAGTGGGGGTGATGGTGTATGCCAAAGACATCGCCGCCGACTTCTGGGCGATTGCCGGAGCCCTGCTGATCTCCTGCCTGGTGACGCTGGTTTTTGTGGGTGTGCTGATGCAAACGCTCATTCACCGCCAGGGCAAGCGCGAGGAGCGGCCATGATGCCCGATTGGCAAGGCGCGCTGGATGCAGTGGTGCACCATCCTTTGTTTGGTATCGGTATCACGCTCGGTGCCTACCAGGTGGTGCTGGCGGCCTACGAGAAAACCCGCTGGATCTTCCTGCAGCCGGTACTGGTATCGATGTTGCTGGTAATCGGCGTGCTGCTGCTGTGCGGCATTGAATACAGCGAGTATCGCAAGAGCACCGAAATCATGAACATCCTGCTGGGCCCCGCCACTGTGGCGTTGGCCGTGCCGCTCTACCTCAACCTGCGGCGTATCCGGCAGCTGTTCTGGCCCACATTTACTACGCTGGTAATCGGGGGCCTGTTCGCCACGCTCTGCTGCCTGTTGCTAGGCTGGTGGTTCGGTGCAGAACACATGATCCTGATGACCATGGCACCCAAGTCGGTGACCTCGCCAATTGCCATGCTGGTGGCAGAGCAGATTGGCGGTGTGGCGGCGCTGGCGGCAGTGTTCGTACTGATCACCGGGGTGATTGGCGCCATCTTCGGCCCGGCGCTGCTGAGCCGCTTCGGCGTGCATAGCCCTGAGGCGCGCGGCATGTCGCTGGGCGTCACGGCGCATGCGGTGGGGACCTCGGTCGCCCTGCAGGAAGGTGACGAATGCGGCGCTTTTGCCGCGTTGGCGATGAGCTTGATGGGGGTAGCCACGGCAGTGTTCCTGCCGCTGGCGGTCAGCCTGGTAGCTTGAGGAATTGTGATGACACTACCGCTGTTTCCGCTCAATACCGTGCTGTTCCCGGGCTGCTTTCTCGATTTGCAGATTTTCGAGGCGCGCTACCTGGACATGATCGGGCGCTGCATGAAGCAGGGCGAAGGCTTTGGGGTGGTCTGCATCCTGGAAGGTGAACAGGTTGGCAAGGCGCCACCGATGGTCGCTTCGATTGGCTGTGAAGCGGTGATCCGCGACTTTGCGCAGCAGGATAATGGCTTGCTGGGTATTCGCGTTGAAGGGGTGCGGCGCTTCAGTCTGGCAAGCACCGAGGTGCAGAAGGACCAGTTGCTGGTGGGGCAGGTGCAATGGCTGCCGGAGCACGCGGACAGCCCGTTGCTCGATTCCGATGATGACCTGCTGGCGCTGCTGGTGGCGCTGGGTGAGCACCCGATGGTCGAGGCGCTGGACATGCCGCGCCCGGTGGACGGGCGCCAGGCGCTGGCCAACCAGCTGGCGTACCTGCTGCCGTTCATGGAAGAAGACAAGCTGGACCTGCTGACCCTCGACTCGCCGCAGCAGCGATTGGGGGAGATTCAGAAATTGCTGGAGCGGATTCAGGGTGAGCTTTTCGCCTGATCTCTTTGTGCTGCTTGGGCTGGCCTCTTCGCGGGCAAGCCCGCGAAGAGGCCAGTAAGGGCGACATCAATATTGGTATCTGAGCAAAGCCTGCGGCAGCGCATGCATTGCAAAGAACGCCAGCAGCGCGATACATGCCGGCAACACCAGCCACCACACCCGCAGCGGCAGGGCCGGCAGTGTCTGCTGGCGCTGCGCCACAGTCAGGCTAAGCGCGCATACGCAGCAGGCCAGCAGGGCGCCGGCCAGGATGTCGGTTGGCCAGTGCGCCCCCAGGTACACCCGTGACAGGGCAATCGCCAGCGCCGGAATGCAACCCAGCATCACCCAGGTCAGGCGCATGCGCGGCGGCTGTCCGCGCCCTGCCAGCACTGCCATGACCAGAAAGAACGCAAACGACGCCGAGCTGTGCCCGCTGGGCATGCTGTAGCTGGTCAGTGGGTCGGTCAGCACTTCCGGCCGCGCCCGGGCAAACAGCCATTTCAGTGTACCGTTGGCGATCGCTGTGCCCATCAGCGCGCCAGCGGCAAAAAACGCGTGCCGCCACTGGCGGGCAAGCAGCAGCAGGCCGGTCAGCAGGGCGCCGAGAAACAGTTGCGTGCGGAAATCGCCCAGCCGGGTCACCAGTACCACGGCGCCGTCGATGGCCTGGCTGCGATGCTCCTGCACCAGTGTCATCACGCCCTGGTCGAACTCGTGCAGGTAAGGCCAGCCGAGGAATAGCCCGGCCAAGGCAGCGAAGCTCATGCCGGCGATCAGTCGTGTCCCATGGCGCTGGTCGCGAATGCTGGTGGTCAGGCTAAGGCCGATGATGACCGCCAGGGTGCCGGCGATGATGCCGGCGTCCAGCCAGAAACCTTCCGGCAGCGGCAGGCGCATGGCCGCGCCGGTAGCCCAGCCTGGCAGCAGGTAGGCGACCGACCAGCCGGCGCCGGCCACCAGGCTGACTGCGATGAAGCGCGGCAACGGCATGTCGAACATGCCCGCGACCATTGGCAGCATGGGCCGCAGCGGCCCGATGAACCGCCCTACCAGCAGGCTGGCAATGCCGTAGCGCTGAAAATAGGTCTCTGCACTGCCAATCCACTCCGGGTGGTGGCGCAGTAGCGGCAGGCGGCGAATGTTCTGGTGGAAGTACTTGCCCAGTGTGTACGACACGGCGTCGCCCAAAAGGCCGCCAAGAAAGCCCAGCAGCAACGTTTCGCCCAGACTGAAGGCGCCACTGCCGGCCAGTACCGCGACAGCAAACAGCAGCACAGTGCCAGGCACGATGATGCCGGCAATAGCCAGGCACTCAATGCAGGCCACCAGGAAAATCGCCAGGCCAAGCCACTGCGGGTTGGCGCTTAGCCAGCCGGTCAGGCTGTCGAGCCATTGGCCCATGTTCAGCTTCCTTGTTCGAGAATGAAGAAGTCACGGCCTTCGACTTGGCCGCGACGTAACGGGTTCCGCGTGCAGAACCGGGCGTACTCGGCGTCGACGAAGCGGTAGGGCAGGTGCTCGTCGCGCCCGTGCGGGATGCCCAGCCTTGCAGTCTGGATAACCCTTGGTACGGCGTTGCCGCAATCGTCCACATACAGCCGCTCGGCGTCGAAGCGCTGGGCGTCCCACACTGGCACTTTCAGGCCCAGGGCTCGGCACAGCAGGGTCTGGCCGGCGCACAGGCGTTCATCCGGGCGGAGCTTGCTGCAGGCGTCGGGGTTGTTCAGTTGCATCTGCGCCAGGCTGTCGGGGCCCGAGAGGTCGTCCTGCCAAGGATAGGCAGACTTGATCAGCACCGCGTTGCCCGGCCCGTGGGCGCTGAAGTTCAGCGAGTCGCCGCCGCGGGCGTAGTACATGTAGATGTGCCCGCCATCGAGGAACAGCGCCTTGCGCTTTTCGGTGTAGCCGAGCGAGGCGTGGCTGCCTTTGTCGGTGAGGTAATAGGCCTCGGTCTCGATGATGCGTGCGGCCAGCCACAGGTCGCCGTGGCGGTGGCGGATTACCTTGCCCAGCAGGGCCTTGGCCACGGTCTGGGCGTCACGGTCGAAAAAGCTGTCGGGCAGGGCTGGCATGCGGGCAGTTCGTGGCGGGGGACGCGGGGATGATAGCAATGAATGGCTTAATCTTGGCTGAACCTGTGGGGCGATTGATTGGTATCCATATGTTTCATTGGTAGCGGCTGTCAGGGGTTCGCCTTGATGTGTTTGGTGCCTGTGAAATCGAGCGCCGCGCGGGCGGCCCTCGATTTCACAGGCGCAGACAATCGTGAGACGAACACCCATTTTCTACCATCCGCCACCCGCCGCTGGGCGTACACCTGCGCGGCAGTTATAATCAGCCGATTTCCCCTTCGCCAAGACACCGAACCCATGACTGAGTCCGTTCTTGACTACATGACCCGTTTGGGTCGCGCTGCCCGTGAGGCTTCCCGGGTAATCGGCCGTGCCAGCACCGCGCAGAAAAACCGCGCCTTGCAAGCCGCTGCCGATGCGCTGGATGCTGCCCGTGCGGAACTGACTGCCGCCAACGAGCTGGACCTGGCCGCCGGCCGCGCCAATGGCCTGGAGCCGGCACTGCTCGACCGCCTCGCGCTGACCCCTGCACGTATCGATGGCATGATCACCGGCCTGCGCCAGGTCGCCAGCCTGCCGGACCCGGTTGGTGCCATCCGCGACATGAGCTACCGCCCATCGGGTATTCAGGTTGGCAAGATGCGCGCACCGCTGGGCGTGATCGGGATCATCTACGAGTCGCGCCCGAACGTGACCATCGATGCTGCCAGCCTGTGCCTGAAGTCAGGTAACGCGACCATCCTGCGTGGCGGCTCTGAAGCCATCCATTCCAACCGTGCTATCGCCACCTGCATCCAGCGTGGCCTGGCCGCCGCGGGCCTGCCGGCTGCCGTGGTGCAGGTGGTCGAGACCACCGACCGCGAAGCCGTGGGCGCGCTCATCAGCATGCCGCAATTTGTAGACGTCATCGTGCCGCGCGGCGGCCGTGGCCTGATCGAGCGCATCAGCCGCGATGCCCGCGTTCCGGTCATCAAGCACCTGGACGGCATCTGCCACATCTACGTCAGCCAGCATGCCGATCTGGAAAAGGCCTGGAACGTGGCCTTCAACGCCAAGACCTACCGTTATGGCATCTGCGGCGCCATGGAAACCCTGCTGGTCGACCAGCAAGTGGCCGAGCGTTTCCTGCCGGAAATGACCCGCCGCTTCCAGGAGAAGGGCGTGGAACTGCGTGGCTGCGAGCGTACCCGCGCGCTCATCGAGGCCAAGCCGGCCACTGAAGACGACTGGCACACCGAGTACCTGGACGCGATCCTGTCGATCCGCGTCGTCGATGGCCTGGACCAGGCCATCGAGCACATCAACCACTATGGCTCACACCACACCGACTCGATCATCAGCGAACACCAGGGTGAAGCCCGCCAGTTCATGGCTGAGGTGGACTCGGCGTCGGTCATGCTCAACACCCCGACCTGCTTTGCCGACGGTTTCGAGTACGGGTTGGGTGCGGAAATCGGTATTTCCACCGACAAGCTGCATGCCCGTGGCCCGGTCGGCCTGGAAGGCCTGACCTGCGAGAAGTACGTAGTGATCGGCGACGGCCAGCTGCGCGGTCAGGAGTCCTGCTGAGTTGAGCACGGCCCAGGCAGTCCGGCGCATCGGCATTCTAGGTGGCACCTTCGACCCCGTGCATATAGGCCACCTGCGCAGCGCGCTGGAAGTGGCCGAGTTCATGGGGTTGGACGAACTGCGCCTGTTGCCCAACGCCCGGCCGCCGCACCGCGACACCCCGCGGGTGGCCGCGCAGGATCGCCTGGCCATGGTCCGCGAAGCGGTGCAGGGCGTGGCTTGCCTGAGCGTCGATGCGCGCGAGCTTGAGCGGGACAAACCGTCCTACACCATCGATACGCTGGAATCGATCCGCGCCGAACTGGCCGGCCACGACCAGCTGTTCCTGGTGCTGGGCTGGGATGCCTTCTGTGGTCTGCCGGGCTGGCACCGCTGGGAAGAATTGCTGCAACACTGTCACATCCTGGTGCTGCAACGCCCGGATGCCGACGTAGAACCCCCTGACGAGCTGCGCAACCTGCTGGCTGCGCGCTCGGAGAGCGATCCCGCCGCCATGTCCGGCCCGGCGGGAAATATTTCGTTCGTCTGGCAGACGCCGCTTGCGGTGTCGGCTACACAGATCCGACAGCTGCTGGCCAGCGGCAAATCGGTGAGGTTCCTGGTGCCGGACGCCGTACTGGCCTACATCGAGGCGCACGAACTGTATCGTGCGCCTAACTGACGGTGCCTCTGGCGCCTCATCCAACGAGTTGAACGAGTTTTATATGAGCAAGCAGAAAACCAATGGCATCAGTGGCGAAGAACTGGTCAAACTGACCATTAGCGCTCTGGAAGACGTCAAAGCCCAGGACATCCAGGTCATCGACGTGCGCGAAAAGCACAGCCTGACCGACTACATGATCATTGCCACCGGTACCTCCAACCGCCAGATCAACGCGATGCTGGAAAAGGTCCGTGAAGCGGTCAAGAAACAAGGCGCACAGCCGCTGGGCGAAGAAGGCAAGGGTGACAGCGACTGGGTGCTGCTGGACCTGAACGACGTCATCGTGCACATGATGACCGCCGCTGCCCGCCAGTTCTACGACCTGGAGCGTCTGTGGGCGGGTGCCGAGCAGAGCCGTGCTGCTGATGCTAAGCATCACAGCCCGGAAAACGCCAGCGCCTACTTCGATGACAAGATCAAAGACCGGGAATAAGGAAGCGTCGTGCGTCTGCGCCTGATCGCGGTCGGCTCGCGCATGCCGAAGTGGGTCGAGGAAGGTTGGCATGAATATGCCAAGCGCCTGCCCGCCGAGCTGTCGCTGGAGCTGGTGGAAATCCCGCTGAACACCCGTGGCAAGAATGCCGATGTCGCCCGCCTGATCCGTCAGGAGGGCGAAGCCATGCTGAGCAAGGTTCAGCCTGGGGAACGCATTGTCACCCTCGAGGTCCATGGCAAGCCCTGGAGCACCGAGCAGCTGGCGACCGAGCTGGACCGCTGGCGCCTGGATGCGCGAACGGTGAATTTGATGGTGGGCGGCCCGGAAGGCCTGGCGCCTGAGGTTTGCGCGCGCGCCGAGCAACGCTGGTCGCTGTCGCCGCTGACCCTGCCACACCCGTTGGTAAGGATACTGATCGGCGAGCAGATCTACCGCGCCTGGACCGTGTTGTCCGGGCACCCATACCACAAATGAGCCTGTAAGCAGTCAGATGTCGCAGCCGATCCGCCTCAAGGACCACGAGAAAGACGCCCGCCTGGTGCGCAACCGCGTCGTGGTCGGCGCGGTGGCGATCATGCTGCTTATTTGCGTGCTGATCGCGCGGCTGTACTACCTGCAGATCATCCAGTACGACTATCACTCGACGCTGTCGGAGAACAACCGGGTGCATGTGCAGCCGATCCCGCCGACCCGCGGGCTGATCTTCGACCGCAACGGGGTAATCGTTGCCGACAACCGGCCCAGCTTCAGCCTGTCGATGACCCGCGAACGTGCGGGTAACTGGCAGGAAGTGCTGGATACCATCGTCGAAGTACTGGACCTGACGGCCGACGACCGGGCCCTGTTCGAGAAGCGCATGCGCCAGGGCCGTCGGCCGTTCGAGCCGGTGCCGATCTTGTTCGAACTCAACGAAGAGCAGATCGCCCGGGTGGCGGTGAACCAGTTCCGCCTGCCAGGCGTGGAAGTGGTGGCCCAACTGGTGCGGCATTACCCGCAGGGTGCGCATTTCGCCCATTCGGTGGGTTATGTGGGGCGGATCAACGAGAAAGAGCTGAAAACGCTCGACCCGGTGAACTACAGCGGCACCCACCATATCGGCAAGACCGGCATCGAGCGCTTCTACGAAGACGACCTGCACGGCCAGGTCGGCTACGAAGAAGTCGAGACCAACGCCCGAGGCCGCGTGCTGCGGGTGCTCAAGCGCACCGACCCGAAACCGGGCAAGGACATTGTGCTGAGCCTGGACATCAAGCTGCAGGAAGCCGCCGAGGCCGCCCTGGGTGGCCGGCGTGGCGCAGTGGTAGCACTCGACCCACGCACTGGCGAGGTGCTGGCGATGGTCAGTCAGCCCAGCTTCGACCCCAACCTGTTCGTCACGGGCATCAGCTTCAAGGCCTATGCCGAACTGCGCGATTCGATCGACCGGCCGTTGTTCAACCGCGTGCTGCGTGGCCTGTACCCGCCCGGTTCGACCATCAAGCCGGCGGTGGCCATCGCCGGCCTGGACAGTGGCGTGGTCAATGCCAGCAGCCGGGTGTTCGACCCGGGCTATTACCAACTGCCCAACTATGACCACAAATACCGTAACTGGAACCGCTCCGGCGATGGCTGGGTCGACCTGGACACCGCGATCATGCGTTCCAACGACACCTACTTCTACGACCTTGCGCACAAGATGGGCATCGATCGGCTGTCCAGCTATATGAACAAGTTCGGCATCGGCCAGCGGGTTTCCCTCGACATGTTCGAGGAGTCCGCCGGGTTGATGCCGTCGCGCGAATGGAAGCGTGCCACCCGCCGTCAGGCCTGGTTCCCCGGTGAAACACTGATTCTCGGCATTGGCCAGGGCTATATGCAGGCCACGCCGCTGCAACTGGCCCAGGCCACTGCGCTGATCGCCAACAAGGGGGTGTGGAACCGCCCGCACCTGGCCAAGACCATCGAAGGCCAGCAGCCTGTGGACGACAACCCTATGGAAAACAT
The DNA here is from genome assembly GCF_059423245.1 of Pseudomonas sp. GW460-LB5. Lineage (NCBI taxonomy): Bacteria > Pseudomonadati > Pseudomonadota > Gammaproteobacteria > Pseudomonadales > Pseudomonadaceae > Pseudomonas > Pseudomonas sp. GW460-LB5. The sequence goes on along the minus strand of NZ_JBWKXT010000010.1, from coordinate 51,799 downwards.
CGTGCTGCGTGACAAGTCCGACTGGGCCAAGGTCACCCATGGCATGGAGCAGGTAATGCACGGCGCCCGCGGCACTGCGCGCAAGGCTGCCGCCGGCGCCCAGTACCGCATTGCCGGCAAGAGCGGTACCGCCCAGGTGGTGGCGATCAAGCAAGGCGAGAAGTACGACCGCAACAAGCTTCAGGAGCGCCACCGCGACCACGCCCTGTTCGTCGCCTTTGCGCCGGCCGAAGCCCCGAAAATCGTGGTATCGGTGATGGTCGAGAACGGTGAGTCCGGCTCGGGTGTCGCTGCGCCCGTGGTACGCCAGATCATGGACGCCTGGCTGCTCGACGAAAATGGCCGGCTCAAGCCCGAGTTCGCGCCTGCCACCGTTACCCAGGAATCGGCCCTGTGATGAACAATTTCGATCGCATGCTCTCCAGTGAGGATGTGATGCGTCGGCGCGCCAGCTTTCTGCAGCGTATCCATGTCGACGGCCCCTTGCTGATCATTCTGCTGACCCTTGCGGCCGGCAGCCTGTTCGTCCTGTATTCGGCCAGTGGCAAGAACTGGGACCTGCTGCTCAAGCAGGCCACCTCGTTCGGCATAGGCCTGGTGTCGATGTTCGTCATCGCCCAGCTGGAGCCGCGCTTCATGGCCCGCTGGGTGCCGCTGGCGTACTTGACCGGGGTGCTGTTGCTGGTGGTGGTGGACGTGATGGGCCACAACGCCATGGGCGCCACGCGCTGGATCAATATCCCCGGGGTGATCCGCTTCCAGCCCTCGGAATTCATGAAGATCATCATGCCGGCGACCATCGCCTGGTACCTCTCCAAGCGCACCTTGCCGCCCCACCTGAAGCACGTGGCGATCAGCCTGGTGCTGATTGGCGTGCCGTTCATCCTGATCGTGCGCCAGCCCGACCTGGGCACGGCGCTGCTGATTCTCGCCTCCGGCGCCTTTGTGCTGTTCATGGGGGGCCTGCGCTGGCGCTGGATCCTCAGTGTGCTGACGGCGGCGGTGCCGGTCGCGGTGGCGATGTGGTTTTTCGTCATGCACGACTACCAGAAGCAACGGGTACTGACCTTCCTCGACCCGGAAAGCGACCCGCTGGGCACGGGCTGGAACATCATCCAGTCGAAGGCGGCGATCGGCTCGGGCGGGGTGTTCGGCAAGGGCTGGCTGCTCGGCACCCAATCGCACCTGGATTTTCTGCCGGAAAGCCACACTGACTTCATCATCGCCGTACTGGGCGAGGAGTTCGGCCTGGTCGGCATCTGCCTGTTGCTGATCGTCTACCTGTTGCTGATCGGCCGTGGCCTGATGATCACCGCCCAGGCGCAGACCCTGTTCGGCAAGCTGCTCGCGGGCAGCCTGACCATGACTTTCTTTGTGTACGTGTTCGTCAATATCGGGATGGTCAGCGGCCTTCTGCCTGTGGTGGGTGTGCCGCTACCCTTCATCAGCTATGGCGGAACATCGTTGGTGACGCTGCTGTCAGCGTTTGGCGTTTTGATGTCGATCCACACGCACCGCAAATGGATCGCACAGGTTTGAATAAGGTGAAGAATTTCATGCAAGCAGTGCGTAACTGGGCTGCCCGTTGTGCGCCGTGGATTGGCGCGGTGGGCCTGTTCGGCGCTGTACAGCTGGCCCATGCCGGCGATTATCAAGGCTCACCGCAGGTGGCCGAGTTCGTTGGCGAAATGAGCCGCGACTATGGTTTTGCCCCGGAGCAGTTGATGAGCGTGTTCCGTGAAGTGCAGCGCAAGCAGTCGATCCTCGACGCCATCTCGCGCCCGGCCGAAAAGGTCAAGCCGTGGAAGGACTACCGGCCGATGTTCCTCACCGACGCGCGCATTGCCCGTGGTGTGGACTTCTGGCGCCAGCACGAAGCCGTGCTGGCCCGTGCCGAGCAGGAATACGGCGTGCCGGCGCAGTACATTGTTTCGATCATCGGTGTGGAAACGTTCTTTGGTCGCAACACCGGCAACTACCGGGTGATCGACGCGCTGTCGACGCTGGGCTTCGACTACCCGCCGCGGGCCGAGTTCTTCCGCAAGGAACTGCGCGAGTTCCTGCTGCTGGCCCGTGATGAACAGCTCGACCCGCTGACGCTCAAAGGCTCCTATGCCGGCGCCATGGGCCTGCCGCAGTTCATGCCGAGCAGTTTTCGCAACTACGCGGTGGACTTCGACGGCGATGGCCACATCAATATCTGGAATAACCCGGACGATGCCATCGGCAGCGTCGCCAGCTACTTCAAGCGCCATGGCTGGGTGGCGGGCGGGGGCGTGGTCAGTCGCGCCTGGGTGGACGGTGCAGGTGCCGAGCAAGGCCTGACCACCGGTATCGAGCCGGTGAAAACGGTAGGGGAGTTGCGCGCGCTTGGCTGGTCGGTTCATGATTCGCTGCGCGATGATCTGCCGGTTACTGCCTTCCGCCTTGAGGGCGACAATGGTCCCGAGTACTGGGTTGGCCTGAAGAACTTCTACGCGATCACTCGCTACAACCGCAGCGTGATGTATGCCATGGCGGTGCATCAGCTTGCGCAACAGCTGGTTCAAGCACGGGGCGTCAAGTAATGCGCGCAATCATCTCTGCCAACTCCTTCAAACTGCTGACCTGCCTCGCCGTTGGCGTGGTGCTGGCCAGCTGTTCATCCAGCCGCCCGACCCCGCAAAGCAGTGGCAACGTGGTGCGTACCCAGCCGGGGCTGGACATCAACCGGGCCCACAAGGACGGCGCGCCCTGGTGGGACGTGGATGTGAACAAGATCCCCGATGCCACGCCGACCGTGCACACCGGCAACTACAAGGCCAACCCCTACACGGTGCTGGGCAAGACGTATTACCCGATGCAGGACTCGCGCAATTACCGCGCCGAGGGCACCGCATCGTGGTACGGCACCAAGTTCCACGGCCAGAACACTGCCAACGGCGAGCTGTACGACCTGTATGGCATGAGCGCGGCGCACAAGACCCTGCCGCTGCCGGCCTACGTGCGGGTGACCAACCTGGCCAACGGCCGTAGCGTGATCCTGCGGGTGAATGACCGTGGCCCGTTCTATTCCGACCGTATTATCGACCTGTCCTACGCGGCGGCGAAAAAGCTCGGCTATGCCGAGACCGGCACCGCGCATGTGCGCGTCGAGGGGATCGACCCGCAGCAGTGGTGGGCCCAGCGTGGGCAGACGCCGCCGATGGTGCTGAAAGAGCCGCAGGTGGCCCAGACCCAGGCGATCCCGGCCAGTACCGGACGTGTCGAGCAATGGACCCCGCCGGCACAGCAGCATGCGGCGCCGGTGGTGCCGGTGCAGGTGGGTGGCAACAATGTGCCTGGCGGTGCGGGTGGCAGCTTCCTTCAGGTCGGCGCCTTCGCCAACCCGGATGCCGCCGAGCTACTGCGCTCCAAACTCAGCACCATGGTCAATGCACCGGTGTTCATCAGCTCGATCGTGCGTAACCAGCAGACCCTGCACCGCGTGCGCCTGGGGCCGATCGGCAGCCAGGGCGAGATCCAGCAAGCACAAGACAGCATCCGCCTGGCGAACTTGGGGCAGGCCAAGCTGGTCACAGCAGACTGACCGCGTCGTCTTCTTCGCGGGCACACCCGTGCCCACAGGGGTATGCGACACCCTGTGGGCGCGGGCGTGCCCGCGAAGAAGGCAACACCAAACTGTCGGTTTTGTCATGAATTGCCGGGCGCGGCCATGTACAATGACGGCTTTTGCCCGCAGCGACATAAAGCCGCACGTTCGCGGGCCAGGCCAACGGCCATAAAACTAGACTGACTGGCGCTGGGCACATGATCTTGCCCAGGGAACATCTCAGACCATTAGCGATTTTCGAGAGACGGATGAACATCACCAACCTTGCCAAACGACTTTGCCTGCCTGTACTGCTGATGATCACGCCTGCCGCCTTCGCGGCAGAGCAGATGACGCCGGCGCCACCGCAACTGGCAGCCAAGTCCTACGTACTCATGGACGCGTCCAGCGGCAACGTGCTGGTCGAGAACAACGGTGACGAGCGCCTGCCGCCAGCCAGCCTGACCAAGCTGATGACCGCCTACATCGCCACCCTGGACATCCGCCGCGGCCAGATCGGTGAGAACGACCCGGTTACCGTCAGCGAAAACGCCTGGCGTACTGGCGGTTCGCGCATGTTCATCAAAGTCGGTAGCCAGGTGACTGTCAGCGACCTGCTGCATGGCATCATCATCCAGTCCGGCAACGACGCCTCGGTCGCTTTGGCCGAGCACATCGCAGGCAGTGAAGATGCCTTCGCCGACATGATGAACAAAACGGCTGCCGACCTGGGCATGAGCAACAGCCACTTCATGAACCCCACCGGCCTGCCAAACCCGGAGCATTACTCGTCGGCGCATGACATGGCGACCCTGGCCCGTGCGATCATCACCGTCGATCCGGCCCACTACGCCATCTACTCGCAGAAAGAGTTCTTCTGGAACAACATCAAGCAGCCTAACCGCAACCTGCTGCTGTGGCGTGACAAGACCGTCGATGGCCTGAAGACCGGCCACACCGACGAAGCGGGCTACTGCATGGTGGCTTCGGCTGTACGCGATGGCCAGCGCCTGATCGCCGTGGTGTTTGGCACCAACAGCGAGCAGTCCCGTGCTGCCGAGACCCAGAAGCTGCTGACCTACGGCTTCCGCTTCTTCGAAACCCAGACCTTCTACCAGAAAGGCACCGAGCTGACCCAGGCCCCGGTCTGGAAGGGCGCCACCAGCCAGATCAAGGCTGGCCTGGCTGACGACCTGACCATGACTATGCCTAAAGGCCAATTGAAGCGTCTGCAAGCTTCGATGACCATGAACCCGCAGCTCACCGCGCCAATCGCCAAAGGTGACGTGATCGGCAAAGTGGAAGTCAAACTGGACGAGAAAGTGGTTCACAGCGCCGACCTGATCGCCCTAGATGGCGTCGAGGAAGGTGGTTTCTTCCGCCGTATGTGGGATAGCATCCGTCTATTCTTCTTCGGGTTGTTCAACTGATACGTGACCTGCATGCCCCCGCGTATCTAGCGGGGGCGTTGTTGTTGCCACGGCTTACGAGGCCGTTTCCGCCATGAGCGAACCAGACGTCAAGTCGCACAAGATCGAATTCCCTTGCGCTGATTACCCGATCAAGGTAATCGGCGATACTGTTGTCGGCTTCAAGGACACGGTGATCGAGATTCTCAGCAAGCACGCCAAGGTCGACCTTTCCACGCTGGCTGAACGCCAGAGCAAGGAAGGCAAGTACACCACCGTGCAATTGCACATCGTTGCCACCAGCGAAGATCAGCTGCACGATATCAACAGCGCCCTGCGCGCTACCGGCATCGTGAAAATGGTGCTCTGATGTCCGCCTGTCTCGGTTTTCGCGAGCTTGGCCTGCAGCCCTATGAACCGGTGCTGGAGGCCATGCGTCGCTTTACCGAGCAGCGCAGCCCGTGCAGCCAGGATGAAATCTGGCTGGTCGAGCACCCCGCGGTCTTCACCCAGGGCCAGGCCGGCAAGGCCGAGCACCTGCTGGTACCGGGCGACATCCCGGTGGTGCAGACCGACCGCGGTGGCCAGGTGACCTACCATGGCCCCGGTCAGCAGGTGGCCTACCTGCTGCTGGACGTGCGCCGGCTGGGCTTTGGCGTACGCGAGCTGGTCAGCCGTATCGAACAGGCCTTGATCGGCCTGCTCGCCAGTTACGACGTGCAGGCATCGGCCAAGCCCGATGCTCCTGGCGTCTATGTCGATGGAGCGAAGATCGCCTCCCTCGGCCTGCGAATTCGCAACGGCCGTTCGTTCCACGGCCTTGCCCTGAACGTGGACATGGACCTTGCGCCATTCCGCCGAATCAACCCCTGCGGCTATGCGGGGCTGGCCATGACCCAGCTGCGCGATCTGGCAGGTCCGATCGAACTCGACGAGGTCAGGACAAGGCTGCGCGGACAGCTGGTCAAGCACCTCGACTACGCTGAGCAGACGACCCTCACGGGCGGAATCGACTGAATATGACAACTGTGCAAGAAGCCGTGCCGAACCTGATATCTACCCAGGATGTCACCCCGCGCCAAGCGCCGAAGAAGGTGGAAGCTGGGGTCAAACTGCGTGGCGCCGACAAAGTCGCGCGCATCCCGGTAAAGATCATCCCTACTGACGAACTGCCGAAAAAGCCTGACTGGATCCGCGTGCGTATCCCGGTGTCGCCTGAGGTAGACCGTATCAAGCAACTGCTGCGCAAGCACAAGCTGCACAGCGTATGCGAAGAGGCCTCCTGCCCGAACCTGGGCGAGTGCTTCTCCGGTGGTACCGCCACCTTCATGATCATGGGTGACATCTGCACCCGCCGCTGCCCGTTCTGCGACGTTGGCCATGGCCGACCTAAACCGCTGGACCTGGACGAGCCGAAGAACCTGGCTGTCGCCATTGCCGACCTGCGCCTGAAGTACGTGGTGATCACCTCGGTAGACCGCGACGACCTGCGTGACGGCGGTGCCCAGCACTTTGCCGACTGCATCCGCGAAATTCGCGCGCTGTCCCCGGGTGTGCAGTTGGAAACCCTGGTGCCGGACTACCGTGGGCGAATGGATGTTGCGTTGGCGATCACTGCGCAAGAGCCGCCAGATGTGTTCAACCACAACCTTGAGACGGTGCCGCGCCTGTACAAGGCCGCGCGTCCGGGTTCGGATTACGACTGGTCGCTGGACCTGCTGCAGAAATTCAAGCAGATGGTACCGCACGTACCGACCAAGTCGGGGCTTATGCTTGGCCTGGGTGAGACTGACGAAGAGGTGATCGAGGTCATGCACCGCATGCGCGAGCATGAAATCGACATGCTCACCCTCGGCCAGTACTTGCAGCCATCGCGTAGCCACCTGCCGGTGCAACGTTTCGTTCACCCGGACACCTTCGCCTGGTTCGCCGAGGAAGGTTACAAGATGGGCTTCAAGAACGTCGCCTCTGGCCCGTTGGTGCGTTCTTCGTACCATGCTGACCAGCAAGCTCACGAAGCCAAGATCAAGCTCTGAACCAAAGAGCAGAGCCACGTATGCCGATGCACGCCGACAGGCGGCGTCGGCATTTTTATTTGCGCCCCACGCGCTGCTAGGAGCTGCGATGAATTGCGCCGAAACCCTCCAACCCAGCCTGCCAGCTGCGCTGCCGGCTAACGCCTGCTTTGCCATTGTCGCGCCGGCGGGCGCGGCGCGTCTGGATACGCACAAGGTCAGCCAGTGGTTCGCTGACCGCGGTTACCGTTGCCGTATCTACCCGGGTGCCCTGCAGGCGCAGGGCTATTTGGCGGGACCGGATCAACAGCGCCTGCAGGACCTGCATGACGCGTTTGCCGACCCGGCCATCGACGCCATCCTCTGCATGCGCGGCGGCTACGGCAGCATGCGCTTGCTCGGCCAGCTCGACTTCGAGCTGATTCGGCGCAACCCCAAGCCGTTGATCGGCTACAGCGACATTACCGCGCTGCACACGGCGATCTACCGGCATAGCGGGCTGGTTACCTTCCATGGGGGGATGCTCAATGCCGACCTGCTGGGCGCCAAGTTGCCGCCGACCGAGTCATCGTTGCTGGCGCAGCTGGGCGGGCACGTACGGGCAGGCGAGCAGCTTGTGCACCCGGCGGGCTATGCCTTGAGCAGTGTGTTGCCGGGTGTGGCCAGCGGCCCGCTGCTGGGCGGCAACCTGTCGATGCTGGGTGCGACCATGGGGACGCTTGCCGAGCTGGAGACCCAGGGCTGCATCTTGTTCATCGAGGACGTCAACGAGCCGTTGTACCGGGTCGACCGGCTGCTGACCCAGTTGCGCCTGGCGGGCAAGCTGGAGGGGGTGAAAGGCGTGCTGGTGGGGGACTTTGCCGGGATTACCACGGCGGCGTTGGCGCCGTTGCTGGAGGAGACCTTCGCGCCGCTGGGTGTGCCGGTGCTGGCGGGGTGGCGCAGTGGGCATTGCGACCCGAATGTGTGCTTGCCGCTGGGGGCTCGGGTCAGGCTGGACAGTGATCGGCAGAGCCTGGTGCTGGAGCAGGACCTGTTCAAGGTTTGAGGTTGTCGGGGCTGCTTTGCAGCCCATCGCGGCACAAGGCCGCTCCTACAGGGGATTGCGATACCTTGCAGTTACGCGGTTGGCTGTAGGAGCGCCCCCAGCATTCTCATTGCTGACGCAGGCTCTCAAGCAGCTTGTGGGTCGGGTAGCCATCTGCTGGCCACCCCAGCCCCTGCTGGGCAGTGCGAATGGCCTTGCGGGTATTGGCGCCGATGATGCCATCGGCATTCCCGGCCTCATGGCCACGGCTGTTCAACAAGTTCTGCAACTCCATGCGCTCGCTGCGACTCAACGGCAGGTCTTCTTTCGGCCAACTGCCGGCAATGAAGCCCCAGCCGCTGAAGCGGTCCCCCAGCAGGCTTACCGCCAGTGCGTAGGACGAAGAGTTGTTGTACTTCAGAATGGCGCGGAAGTTGTCCAGTACCAAAAACGCCGGCCCGCGGGCGCCAGCCGGCAGCAGCAGGGCGGCTGACAGCTGGTTGCTGTTGGCGGGCAACTGCGTGCCTGCAGGCAGTTTCACGCCCATTGCCAGCCACTCGCTCACCGGTTTGCGCAGCGCGCCATCGGCTTGCCAGAAATCGAAACCAGCTGGCACTTGTACCTCGAAGCCCCATGGCTGACCACGCTTCCAGCCCGAGCTTTGCAGGTAATGCGCCGTCGAGGCCAGGGCATCCGGTGTGCTGTTCCAGATGTCGCGGCGGCCATCACCGTCGAAGTCCACGGCATGGGTGTTGTAGGTGGTGGGGATGAACTGGGTCTGGCCCATGGCGCCGGCCCACGAGCCACGCATGGCCTCGGGCTGGATGTCGCCATGCTGGATGATCTGCAGCGCGGCGATGAGCTGGTCCTGGGCGAACTGCGGGCGACGGCCCTCATAGGCCAGCGTGGCCAGCGAGCGAATCACCGACTTGTTGCCCTGGAACTGGCCAAAGTTGCTTTCCATGCCCCACACCGCGACCAGCACCTGGCGATCCACGCCATAGCGTTGTTCGAGGCGGGTCAGCAGCTCGGCGTTCTGCTCCAGCAGCTTCTTGCCGTTGCGTACCCGCAGAGGCGACAGGGCGCCGTCGAGGTATTCCCACACCGGGCGGGTGAACTCAGGCTGGCTGCGGTCGGCCTTGATCACGTCCATGTCGGGGGTGACGCCGAGGAAGGCACTGTCGAACGTGCTCGGCGAGATGCCGGCTTGCAGGGCTTGCTGGCGGAAGCCTGCCTGCCACTGGGCGAAGGTTTGCAGAGGCTGGATTTCAGTGCTGACGTCGGGCGTTGTGCCGGGCACAGTCACCACTGGAGCGGGTTGGGCAGGGGCCAGCGGCAGTGCGTCGGCAGCGGTGGGCTTTTCCGCGCAGGCCACAAGCAGGATGAAGCTGGAGGCCGCGATCAGCTGGCGGGTTTCCCAACGGGGGATAAGACGGAAGAGCATGCACAGATCCAGAATTGCAGGTCAGGTGACGACCATACCATGCCTGCGCTTGCGATGCTTTCATGCTGCCAAAAAGTAGGAAGCCTCCCAATCTCTTGATTGGAAGGCTTCGCGGCGGTAGCTGCCTTTGCCCTTGTCCGGTCGTTCCTGGCGGCAGCGGAACAGGGGTTGGGCAACGATGGACTTGGCCTTGTTGGGGCCGTGCTTTTTCGGCTTTTTGCTCATGGCGGGTTCCCGGTTTGGGTGGGGTTTCGGGGCGCACTGTAGGGCTTGGGCTGCGGGGGAGCCAATTGATTGTGTTTATGGCTGGGATGTTAGGGCCGCTTCTCGGCCCCGGCTATTCCGGAGGTAGCGCCAGGCGCTGGCCTGCCATCAACAGCGACAAGCGCGCAAGACCCGTCCAGGGCGAGCCCTCGGCCTGGCCCTTGATCTGCGCATCGATACGCTGGGCATCCTGCAGCAACTGTGCCCAGCGTCGCGCCGACAAGCGTTGCAGGGCTTTGCTGACCAGCGGTCGGCGTTTGTCCCAGATCGGCGGGCGGGCCTGGCTGAAGGCCTTGTCCAGCGGCACCCCCTGGCTGAACTGTTGGGCCAGCCCGGCCAGTTGGCGCAACTCGCGAGCCAGGGCCCAGAGGATCACTGGCGGTTCCACGCCTTCACCACGCAAGCCCTCGAGCATGCGCAGGGCATGTGCTGCTTCGCCATTGAGAATGGCGTCGACCAGGCCGAAGACATCGAAGCGGGCGCTGTCGGCGACGGCGGCCTGCACGGTTTCCACGGTGATCGGGTTGCCATCGGCGAGCAGCTTGAGCTTTTCGATTTCCTGCGCGGCGGCCAGCAGGTTGCCTTCCACGCGCGCAGCGATCAGGTCGACAGCGTCACGTTGAGCCGACAGGCCGGCTTGCTGCAGCCGCTGGTTGATCCACTGCGGCAGCTGGTGCACATCCACCGGCCAGATCTGGATGAACTGGCAGTGCGCACCCTCGATCAAGGCCTTGCCCCACTTGGTCTTCTGCGCACTGCCGTCCAGCTTGGGCAAGCTGACCAGCAGCAAGGTGTCTTCGGCAGGGTTGGCGCAGTATTCGATGAGCGCAGCGGCGCCTTTGTCACCGGGCTTGCCCGAGGGCAGGCGCAGTTCCAGCAGGCGGCGCTGGGCGAACAGCGACAGGCTGGCGCCAGCCTGGAGCAGGGTGCCCCAGTCGAAGTTGGCGTCGGCACTGAATACCTGGCGTTCGTCGAAGCCTTGCTGGCGTGCCGCGTTACGGATGGCGTCAGCGGCTTCCTGGCACAGCAGCGGGTCGTCGCCGCTGACCACGTAGACCGGTGCCAGGGCGCCTTGCAGGTGCTTGTTGAGTTGGGCGGGGGCGAGTTTCATGGGAAACAGGTGAGGCACCCGAGGGTGCCCCACGCGGGCTTAGTTGCCCGGCACTTCTAGCGGCGACTGCTGAGGCGTTTCGGCCTGCTGTCGGCGAGCGGCCTCCAGTGCGTCGGCTTCGGCCTTGGCACGCTCGTCGGCCTTGCGCTGCAGCTCGTCCAGCTGGGACGGGCTCAGCATCTGCAGGCGGACAACCATGGCGTTGACCAGGTCGCGGCGCATTTCTTCACGGGCGCGGTTGGCTTCCTGCTCGGAACCGGTGACGTTCGAGCCGTCACGCACGTAGATCTTGCGTACCTGCAGCTTGTCGCTCAGCAGCTCCAGGTTGTTCAGGCCCTGGATGCTGTAGCTCAGATCGGTGGTCAGCTCGTACTCGGCGGTACGGTTGCCGCTGTTGTAGGTTGCCGAGCGCTCGCGCTCCTGCTCGTTGGTCAGCACCAAGCGGTAAGGCGCGCCAGCATGCACGTTGACACCGCTACGCTCCAGTACCTTGCGCAGCTCGACCACGGTCGGGCCGTAGGCATTGCGTGCACTGACATCCATTTCCTTCACACTCAGCTCGGTAGAGCCGGTGCCGCGCAGCTGGAAACCGCAGGCGCTGAGCATGACCGCCAGGCCGATTACCAGCAAATTGCGTTTGATCATGTTGTTGCTCCCTTGTGGGCCTGTTCCGCCCACCCGCAGCCACTGCGGGTGGGCGTTTTCATCAGTTGGCGACGATGTTGACCAGCTTGCCCGGTACCACGATGACCTTGCGGATGGTGAGGCCATCGATGAAGCGCAGGACATTCTCGTTGCTGCGGGCGGCGGCTTCGACTTCTTCGCGGCTGGCCGCGGCAGGCATCTCGACCTGGCCGCGCAGTTTACCGTTGACCTGAACCACCAGGGTAACGGTGTCCTGCACCAGTGCCTGTTCGTCGACGCTCGGCCAGGCGGCATCGATCACCGACCCTGCATGGCCGAGGTGCTGCCACAGCGCGTGAGAAATGTGCGGGGTGATCGGTGCCAGCAGCAGGGTGACGGCTTCCAGGCCTTCCTGCAGCAGGGCGCGGTCCTGTTCGCTGGCCTGAGGGGCCTTTTCCAGCACGTTCATCACGGTCATCACCTGGGCGATGGCAGTGTTGAACTTGTGGAACTGGCCTACATCGGTGCTGGCCTGCTTGATGGCTGCGTGGATGGCGCGGCGGATGACCTTCTGTGCGTCGTCCAGGGCAGCGATATCCAGCTTGCCCGGCAGGCCTTGGCTGACGTGAGCCTGGGCCAGGCGCCAGACACGGCGCAGGAAGCGGCTGGCACCCTCGACGCCGGAGTCGGACCACTCCAGGCTCATGTCGGGCGGCGAGGCGAACATCATGAACAGGCGGCAGGTGTCGGCGCCGTAGGCTTCGATCATCGATTGCGGATCGACGCCGTTGTTCTTCGACTTCGACATCTTCTCGGTGCCGCCGATTTCCACCGGCAGGCCGTCGGTCTTCAGGCGGGCGCCGATGATCTTGGCCTTGGCATCGCGCTCGATCTCGACATCGGCCGGGTTGAACCAGTCCTTGCCGCCATTGCTGGCCACGCGGTAGTAGGTTTCGGCGACCACCATGCCCTGGGTCAGCAGGTTCTTGAACGGCTCGTTCGATGTGACCAGGCCTTCGTCGCGCATCAGCTTATGGAAGAAGCGCGCATACAGCAGGTGCAGGATCGCGTGTTCGATACCGCCGATGTACTGGTCTACCGGCAGCCAGTGGTTGGCGGCTTTCGGATCGACCAGGCCCTTGTCGTAGTTCGGCGAGGCGTAACGGGCGAAGTACCAGGACGATTCGACGAAGGTGTCCATGGTGTCGGTTTCGCGCTTGGCTGCAGTACCGCATTTCGGGCAGCTGCATTCATAGAACTCAGGCATGCGCGCCAGTGGCGAACCGGCGCCGTCCGGCACCACGTTCTCGGGCAGGGTGACCGGCAGTTGGTCTTCCGGCACCGGCACGTCGCCGCAGGACGGGCAGTGGATGATCGGGATCGGGCAGCCCCAGTAGCGCTGGCGGCTGATGCCCCAGTCGCGCAGGCGGAACTGGGTACGCGACTTGCCCAGTTCCTTGCGGATCAAGGCGGCTTCGATGGCGTCGAATGCACCGGCGAAGTCCAGGCCGTCGAACTCACCGGAGTTGATCAGCTGGCCGTGCTCGCCATAGGCGGCCTGCCATTCGTTGCCGACTTCATCACCAGCGCTGGTGCGCACCACGGCCTTGACCGGCAGCTTGTACTTGTGGGCGAACTCGAAGTCGCGCTCGTCGTGGGCCGGCACGGCCATTACCGCGCCATCGCCGTAGTGCATCAGCACGTAGTTGGCGACCCATACCGGCAGCTTCTCGCCGGTCAGCGGGTGCTCGACCAGCAGGGAAGTGGCCATGCCCTTCTTCTCCTGGGTGGCCATGTCGGCTTCGGCAACGCTGCCGCTCTTGCACGCGTCGATGAACGCCTGCAGCGCCGGGTTGCCCTGGGCAGCCTGGGTGGCCAGCGGGTGCTCGGCGGCAACGGCGACGTAAGTCGCGCCCATCAGTGTGTCCGGGCGGGTGGTGAAGACCTTCAAGGTGCCTTCGTGGCCGATGCTGGCCTGGTCGTACGGGAACTGTACTTCCATGCCGCGCGACTTGCCGATCCAGTTGCGCTGCATGGTCTTGACCTGCTCAGGCCAGCCCGGCAGCTCGTCGAGGCTTTCCAGCAGCTCGTCGGCGTAGTCGGTGATGCGGAAGTAGTACATCGGGATTTCGCGCTTCTCGATCAGCGCGCCCGAACGCCAGCCACGGCCGTCGATGACCTGCTCGTTGGCCAGTACGGTCTGGTCCGCCGGGTCCCAGTTCACGGTACCGTTCTTGCGGTAGATGATGCCTTTCTCGAACAGGCGGGTGAACAGCCACTGCTCCCAACGGTAGTAGTCGGGCTTGCAGGTGGTCACTTCACGTGCCCAGTCGATGGCCAGGCCCAGGCTCTTGAGCTGGGTCTTCATGTAATCAATGTTTTCGTAGGTCCACTTGGCCGGGGCGACGTTGTTTTTCATCGCCGCGTTTTCCGCGGGCATGCCGAAAGCGTCCCAGCCCATCGGCTGCAGGACGTTCTTGCCCAGCATGCGCTGGTAGCGGGCAATCACGTCGCCGATGGTGTAGTTGCGCACGTGGCCCATGTGTAGCTTGCCGCTCGGGTACGGGAACATCGATAGGCAATAGTAGGTGTCTTTGCCTGGCTGTTCGGTAACAGCGAACGATTGTTGCTCGTCCCAGAAGTTCTGGGCGGCGGCTTCGATATCACGGGGCGTGTATTGTTCGTGCATGGCTACTTTTGGCTGAGAGAGAAGAGACCTTGTTCCAGGCAGCGGAACCTCGCTGCAACCGGTACTCCGGTGTCGTTTAGAGTGAACGCCGTAGCATACAGCAGCGTTGCGTATCGTGGGAAACCTTCGTTGCGAATGCCCGCTGGTCGCGGCAGGCGGCTGCTTTTCATTGCGCCGCTAAGCTCAGGTGTGGGGGGAGATATTCTTTATCTTCAATGAGGTGAACGGATGGGAGAGACGCAGCTACCCGCAATCAAGCCGGAGCTTTACGAGCGCCTGATCGACCGGCTTGGCCTGGCACTGGAAGCGGCCAGGACCTCGGTGCGATTGCGTGACGAGATGCCAGCCGAGCTGGAATTGCGCGGCCTGAGCCACGCCGAGTTCGAAGTGATCAAGGCCTACCTGGATGCAATCCCGGAGCGCCCAAGTGCCTGTGCCGGCAGTTACCCACAAGCGGAGCCGACATCGGCCAAGATCATCTGGCTCAAGGACAAGAAACGCCCCGCCAATGCGGCGAGATCCAGGACGCTGCCACATCGCTAGCCGTTCAGGATGCCAGCCGCAGGCCATCGCGCGCCGGTTCTGCAATATCACACAACCACACAGCTCACGATTGGCGCCGGTCGCACCCTTGTTGACCGGCGTCGATCCTTTTAGGCTGCACCCCTGCCAAGGAGGTGTGGCCGATGCCGATCCGATTCTTCATCAAACAATGGCTGATGCCGCCCGGCATCCTGTTCCTGCTGCTGCTTGCGGCCTGGTGGCTGCGTGCGCGGCGGCCACGATTGGCGGCGCTGTGCTTTGCCGTGGGGCTTGGTGGGCTGTGGCTGATGAGCCTGCCGCTGGTGGTACAGGAAACCGCCCGTATGCTGGAAAGCGAGCCGCCGTTGGCCGTGGGCGACTGGGGCGCCCTGGCGAGCCGGGCGGATGCCATTGTAGTGCTAGGTGCGGGGCGTGAGCGCGGTGACCCGGCCTGGGGCGGTAGCGACCAGCCCACGGCCACGGCGCTGGAGCGTCTGCGCTTTGCCGCGCAGCTGGCCAAAGCATCGGGGTTGCCGGTGCTGACCAGCGGTGGGCTGCACTATGGCACGCCGCCGAGCGAAGCGCGGTTGATGGCTGATCGCCTGCGTGAAGACTTTGCGGTTGCGGTGAAGTGGCGCGAGGAGGCAAGCCGCACGACCTGGGAAAATGCTCAGTTCACCGCCAAGGTGCTGCAACCGTTGGGCATTCGTCGCGTAGTGGTGGTGACCCAAGCCTGGCACATGCAGCGCTCGCGCTGGAGCTTTGAGCAAGCGGGATTCGAGGTGGTGCCGGCGCCGGTGGGGTTCCTGGGGCGCGATCATGCGCGGCCGTTTGCCGGGCTGCTGCCGGAGAGCCGGGCGATGTGGCAGAGCGGGCAGCTGCTTAATGAAGTGGTGGGGTTGGTGGGGTATCGGCTCTTCTATTGAACCTTGTGCTGCCTGTGACGGCCTCTTCGCGGGCTTGCCCGCTCCCACAGAATTAGCGCAGCCTTCGAGGCGTGTGCAGTCCCTGTGGGAGCGGGCAGGCCCGCGAAGAGGCCGTTACAGGCAGCATCATCAGACGGTTTTGGCTATGCGCCCTGCCAGCAACGCCCAGCCCAGCAGCAGCACACAGACGATCGCCAGCGGCCACGAGCGCCATTTCAGGTATGGCGTCAGTTGCTGCATCGGCACCACTTCGCCATACAGCACCGCCTGCTGGAATTGCGGCACTTGCGTGGTAATGCGGCCAAACGGGTCGATCAGGGCAGTCACGCCGTTGTTGGTGGCGCGGATCATCCAGCGGCCGGCTTCCAGTGCGCGCATCTGTGCCATCTGCAAGTGCTGCAAGGGGCCTATCGATTTGCCGAACCAGGTGTCGTTGCTGATGGTCAGCAGCAGGTCGCTGCGTGCGGCCAGGCCTGCGGCAAACTCGGGGTAGACCACTTCGTAGCAGATGTACGGCGCAACCTGATAGCCCTTGGCCTGCAACAGCGGCTGGTCTTCAGGCCCGCGAGCGAAGTCGGACATGGGCAGGTTGAAGAACTCGATCATGCCCCGCAGCATGTCCTGCAGCGGCACGTATTCGCCAAACGGCACCAGCTTCTGCTTGAGGTAGGTGCCATCGCCTTCACCGGTGACGGTAATGCCGTTGTAGTAGCGGCGCTGGTGATGCACCACTTCACGCACCGGCACGCCTGTGATCAGCGCCGAATGACGCTCGGCGGCGAAGCGGCCCATCACGTCGATGTAACCCTGGGCCTGGTCCTTGAGCACCGGCACCGCGGTTTCAGGCCAGACCAGCAGGTCCACAGGTTTGGAGCTGAAGCTCAGGTCACGGTACAGCGCCAGTTGCGCGTCGATGTGTGCCGGGTCCCATTTCAGGTCCTGCTCGACGTTGCCTTGAATGGCTGCCACTTTCAGCGGGTCGCCTGCCGGTTTGGTCCAGGCATGGCCCTTGAGTGCCAGGCCCAGTGCCCACGGGGCCAGTAACAGCAGGCAGGCGACGGCCAGGAACGAGGGGCGGGTGCGCAGGCGGTGCAGGTTGCACAGCAGGGCTGCTGTAAGCGCCAGGGCGAAAGAAACCAGCCATACGCCGCCCAGCGGTGCCAGGCCGGCCAGCGGGCCGTCCAGCTGGCTGTAGCCGGCGTAGAGCCAGGGGAAGCCGGTCAGGAACCAGCCGCGGAAGGCCTCTTGCAGCAGCCACAGGGCGGCGAAGCACAGCGCGTCGGCCAGTGGCGCTTCATTGCGCCTCAGCCAGCGCGCCCACAGCCAGGTGGGCAGGGCAAAGAACCAGGCCAACGCAGCGAAGAACGCCAACAGCAGCAGGATCGCCAACAGCGGCGAGGCGCCGCCGTAGGTGTTCATGCTGACGTAGATCCACCAGGTGCCGGCGCCATACAGGCCGAAACCGAACCACCAGCCCCGCCACATGGCCTGGCGCGGGCTGAGCTCGCGCAGGCCGAGGTAGAGCACGGCGATGGACAATATGGCCAGCGGCCAGATGTCGAACGGCGCCAGGGCCAGAAGGGTGGAAGCACCGGCCGCCAGGGCCAGCAGGTTACCGGGCCAGCCGGGGCGGGTGATCCAACGCATGTTTGTCCTTAACGGGTGATCGGGGTCAGGCGCAGCAAGTGTATCCGCCGGCTGTCGGCGTTGAGAATACGGAACTTGTAAGACCCGATCTCGGTGGTTTCGTTGCGCTTGGGCAGGTGGCCAAAGGCGCTCATCACCAGGCCGCCGACCGTGTCGAACTCGTCATCGGAGAACTCGCTGTCGAAGAACTCGTTGAAGTTTTCGATCGGGGTAAGCGCCTTGACCAGGAAGTCACCGCTGGGCAGCGGCTTGATGTAGCTGTCTTCCTCGACGTCGTGCTCGTCCTCGATATCGCCGACAATCTGCTCCAGCACGTCCTCGATGGTCACCAGGCCTGCCACACCGCCATATTCGTCGATGACGATGGCCATGTGGTTATGGTTGGCGCGGAATTCGCGCAGCAACACGTTCAGGCGTTTGGACTCGGGCACGAAAGTGGCCGGGCGCAACAGGTCCTTGATGTTGAAACTGTCGCCGTTCTCCTTGAGGATCAGCGGCAGCAGGTCTTTGGCGAGCAGGATCCCGAGCACATCGTCGTGGCTTTCGCCGATCACCGGGTAGCGCGAGTGCGCGGCGTCGATCACCGCTGGCAGAAACTCGCGAGGCGACTGGCCTGCCTTGATGCTGTTCATCTGCGAGCGCGGCACCATGATGTCGCGCACCTGCAGGTCGGCGACCTGGATGGCGCCTTCGACGATGGTCAGCGCTTCGCTGTCCAGCAGTTTGTTCTGATGGGCTTCGCGCAGCAACTCAAGGAGCTCCTGGCGGTTTTTCGGCTCATGGGCAAAAGCCTGGGTCAGTTTGCCCAGCCAGGACTTTTGCCCGTTGCTCGATCGATCTTCGCTCATGGCGGTTCTCGTGATCCTTCGTGTTTCAGTGTGTGATTGAGTCGGTTTCATCGTCGGCATACGGGTCGGGGTGACCCAGTTCTGCCAGCAATTCCCGTTCCAGGCCTTCCATTTCTTCGGCTTCCTCATCATCGATGTGGTCATAGCCGAGCAGATGCAGGCAACCGTGAATGACCAGGTGCGCCCAGTGGGCCTCCAGCGACTTGCCTTGTTCGGCCGCTTCGCGCTCGACCACTGCTACACAGATCACCAGGTCGCCCAGCAACGGGATATCGAGCAGGTCGTCGGGTACATCGGCCGGGAACGACAGCACATTGGTCGCGTAATCTTTATGCCGGTAGGTGTGGTTCAGCTCACGGCCTTCGGCTTCCTCGACCAGGCGAATGGTCATTTCCGAGTCGGCGCTGCGCTGGCGCAGGGCCAGTTCGCACCAGCGGCGGAAGGCGGCGTCATCCGGGGCGGCAGCGTCCGTGGCCCGTTGGATATCAAGTTCAAGCATTTTTGCCGGGCGCCTCGGGCTTGGCCTGGTGGGCTTCGAAGCGGTCGTAGGCTTCGACAATACGCTGCACCAGTGGGTGACGAACCACATCTTTGGGCTGGAAGTGGGTAAAGCTGATGCCTGGAACGTCCTTCAGCACCTCGATGACGTGTGCCAGGCCCGACTTGGTGCCGCGTGGCAGGTCGACCTGGGTGATGTCGCCGGTGATCACCGCCGTGGAGCCGAAACCGATGCGGGTGAGGAACATTTTCATCTGTTCCAGCGTGGTGTTCTGGCTTTCGTCGAGGATGATGAAGCTGTTGTTCAGGGTGCGGCCACGCATGTAGGCCAGCGGGGCGATCTCGATCACCTGGCGCTCTATCAGCTTGGCCACGTGCTCGAAGCCGAGCATTTCGTACAGGGCGTCGTACAGCGGGCGCAGGTACGGGTCGATCTTCTGCGCCAGGTCACCGGGCAGGAAGCCAAGCTTTTCGCCTGCCTCGACCGCCGGGCGCACCAGCAGGATGCGGCGCACCTGTTCGCGCTCCAGCGCATCCACCGCGCAGGCGACGGCAAGGTAGGTCTTGCCGGTACCGGCCGGGCCGATGCCGAAGTTGATGTCGTTGGCCAGGATTTCCTTCACGTAGCGCTGCTGGTTGAGCCCGCGTGGGCGGATGTTGCCCTTGCGCGTACGCAGCGACACGCTGACTTCGTTCACGGCCGGGTTGTCGATATTCTCGACAGCCGACTCCTGAAGGTACAGGTGCACGGTTTCCGGCGACAGGTCGGTTGCCTTGGTCTCGCGGTAGAGACGGCGCAGCAACTGTTCGGCCGCAGAGGTGGTCTTGGGTTCGCCGATCAGTTCGAACTGATTGCCGCGGTTGCGGATTTCGATGGCCAAGCGCTGTTCGATCAGGCGCAAGTGCTCGTCGAACTGCCCGCACAGGTTGGCGAAACGGTGGGCCTCGAAGGGCTCGAGGATGAAACGATGGGGTTCTATGGGTGCGTTCAAGGTCGTTTTTAGCCGCTCGACGGCAATGGGTGTGAACTCAAGAATAACCCTTGAATGCCAGTGGCGAAAGCACTGAAACGTTCAACGGTATGTACTGCCTGTTCTGGCCTCTTCGCGGGTGAACCCGCTCCCACAGGTTGTGTGCATGACCTGTGGGAGCGGGTTCACCCGCGAAGAGGCCGGAGCAGGTATCATGCCTGCCTTTTCTTACGCATGTGTTATCCCTCCCATCATGAGCAAACGCGAACCTGCCATCTATAAAGTGATCTTCCTCAACCAGGGGCAGGTCTTCGAGATGTATGCCAAGCAGATCTACCAGAGCGACCTGTGGGGCTTCCTGGAAATCGAGGAGTTCGTGTTCGGCGAGCGCTCGCAGCTGGTGGTAGACCCGAGCGAGGAGAAGCTCAAGAGCCAGTTCGAGGGGGTGATCCGCAGTTTCGTGCCGATGCACTCGATCGTGCGAATCGACGAAGTCGAGCGCCTGGGCACGGCAAAGATCAGCGAAGCCAAGGGCGGCGGCAATGTGATGCCGTTCCCGATGCCAATGCCGGAAAAGTAACCTTCAGGGGAGCGGCGAGAACGGCGTGCGCCCTTCGGTGTTCTGCAGTTCCAGCAGGTATTTGCGGAAAATCTGGCCGAGCACCTGGGTGGCATGCTCCAGCTCGTCGCGGGGCATTTGCTCGGTCACTTCGTCGGCCATGTCCAATGCATCTTCGGCACCGTTGACCGCGGCCATCTTCAGCAGGATGTAGGCCTGCACATTGTTGGCCTTGACCCCTTCGCCATGGAAGAACATGGCACCCAGACGGTACTGGGCGTCGGCCTGGCCTTGCAGCGAAGCCTTCTGGAACCAGTCCAGGGCTTTGTCGAGGTTTTTCGGCGTTTGCGTGTAGTAGTACTCGCCCAGTTCGAATTGCGCCTGGGCATCCCCCGCGGTAGCCGTCTGCTCGCAGGCCTTGAGGGCGTTTGCCAGGTCTTCAGGCTGAACATTCAAGGTGCAGCGGCCCGTCGCCGGAATCAGCAACGAGTTACCGCCCTCCGCCAAGGCCAGCAGGGGCTGAAGAAGCAACAGGCAGCCCAGGGTCAGGGCGCGGCCGGTGCGGTTCATGGGGATCGACTTACCTCTGCAAAGCTGCGGCCAATGTCTCTGGTGGCACATTATGGGATAAGCAGCGCCAACCTTACAAAGTTTTACTCGAATTTCTGCTTGGTTGGGGAAGTCAGCTGATTGTGCATGCGTAATTATTACCTGTACCGGCCTCTTCGCGGGGCAAGCCCGCTCCCACAGAGGCCGGTGCAGGCTGGCAATTACTTCAATGCAGCAAAGGCCTTTTCAGCTGCATCCAGGGTGATCTGCAGCTCCTTGTCGCCGTGGGCGATGGAGGTGAAGCCCGCCTCGAACGCGCTCGGTGCCAGGTACACGCCGCCTTCCAGCATCAGGTGGAAGAAGCGCTTGAAGCGTTCGGCATCGCTGCTCATCACGTCTTCGAACGTGACGATGTCGTCGGCGCCGCTGAAGTACAGGCCGAACATGGCGCCGGCCTGGGTGGTGACGAACGGTACGCCAGCGGCATCGGCACGTTGTTGCAGGCCATCAAGCATGCGGCTGGTGTAGTCGGTCAGCTCGGCGTGGAAGCCCGGGCGGCTGATCAGCTTCAGGGTGGTCAGGCCGGCGGCCATGGCCAGCGGGTTGCCCGACAGGGTGCCGGCCTGGTAGACCGGGCCGAGCGGGGCGATGCAGCCCATGATTTCGCGTTTGCCGCCGAAGCAGCCGACCGGCATGCCGCCACCGACGATCTTGCCGAAGGTGGACAGGTCCGGCTTGATGCCATAGTGGCCTTGGGCGCCGCCCAGGGAGACGCGGAAGCCTGTCATCACTTCGTCGAAGATCAGTACCACGCCGTGTTTGTCGCACTGCTCGCGCAGGCCTTCAAGGAAGCCCGGCGCTGGGGGGACGCAGTTCATGTTGCCGGCCACGGGCTCGACAATGATGCAGGCCACGGTCTGGCCGACCTCGGCCAGGGTTTTTTCGACCGCGGCAATGTCGTTGAACGGCAAGGTGAGGGTGTGCTTTGCAAAGTCTGCCGGCACGCCGGCCGAGCTTGGCACGCCTTGGGTCAGCAGGCCGGAACCGGCTTTTACCAGCAGGCTGTCGGAATGGCCGTGGTAGCAGCCTTCGAACTTGATGATGGCGTCACGGCCGGTGTAGCCACGGGCCAGGCGGATGGCGCTCATGGTGGCTTCGGTGCCCGAGCTCACCATGCGGACCATTTCCATGGATGGTACCAGCGAGCAGACCAGGTCGGCCA
This sequence comes from Pseudomonas sp. GW460-LB5, assembly GCF_059423245.1. NCBI lineage: Bacteria > Pseudomonadati > Pseudomonadota > Gammaproteobacteria > Pseudomonadales > Pseudomonadaceae > Pseudomonas > Pseudomonas sp. GW460-LB5. The sequence goes on along the minus strand of NZ_JBWKXT010000010.1, from coordinate 29,903 downwards.
TGTCGGTTTCCATGGCGGTGGGTGCGCCATAGGACAGGCCGTGTTCCAGTTGCTTGCGTACCGAGTCCAGCACGTCCGGGTGGCCGTGGCCAAGGATCATCGGGCCCCAGGAGCCGACGTAGTCGACGTAGCGCTTGTCGTCCTCGTCAACGACGTAGGCGCCTTCGGCATGCTTGAAGAACAGTGGCGTGCCGCCAACGCTCTTGAAGGCGCGGACCGGCGAGTTGACCCCGCCTGGGATGTGCTTCTGGGCTTTGGCGAACAGGTCTTCGGAACGGGACATGAAAGGTTCTCTCGAAATCAGGATGCGAACAAGGCGTTGAAGGCGCGGGCGCGGCGGGTGACTTCTTGCGCGCTGTCGGCACCGAACAGGCCATGGATCACCGCCAGCAGGTCGGCACCGTGGGCGACCAGCGGGGCGGCGTTGTCGAGGGTGATGCCGCCGATCACGGCAATCGGCAGTTTCACCTGGGCACGCGCCTGCTCCAGCAGTTCAACGTTGGCGGCGGGCGCGCCCGGCTTGGTAACGGAATTGAAGAAGCGGCCAAAGGCGACGTAGCTGGCGCCTTCACTGGCGGCCTGGGCGGCCAGCTCGAGGCTGGCGTGGCAGGTGGAGCCGATGATCGCCCGGCGGCCGAGCAGGGCGCGGGCCGGGGTCAGCGGGCCGTCAGTCTGGCCCAGGTGTACGCCAACGCCCAGGCGCGCGGCCAGTTCGGCGTCATCGTTGATGAGCAGCTGGGTGCCGTAGCGCTCGCAGAGCTTCATCAGCCCTTCGGCTTCACGCAGGCGGCGCGCCGCGTCGTCACTTTTGTCGCGGTACTGCAGCAGGCACACGCCGCCTTCCAGGGCCGCTTCGACATGGGACAGGAAACGGCCAGCGAGCAGCTGGCTGTCGGTGATTGCGTACAGACCGCGTAGCTTCATCGAAGGCCTCGTATCAGGAGCAGAAGTCCAGGGGCAGGCGGCGCGGCACGAACTGGCCCCTGCCCAGCTGTTCGGCGTCACGCAGGGTGCGCCAGGTGTAGTCCAGGGCGCTGCGCACGGCGCTTTCCAGCTGCTCGCCGAGCGCCAGGCGGCCAGCCAGGGCGCTGGCCAGGGTGCAGCCCGAACCGTGGTAGCTGCCCGGCAGGCGCTGGCAGGTCCAGGTGTGGTGCTGACCGTCCTGGGTGTACAGGCGGTTGTGAATTTCGTCTTCGTCGCCGTGACCGCCGGTAATCAGCAGGTGTCTACAGAACGGCAGCAGCTTTTCGGCACATTCGTCGGCGGTGCCTTCAGGCAGTTCGGCGAGGATGCGGGCTTCGGGCAGGTTCGGCGTGGCGATGGTCGCCAGCGGCAGCAGGCGTTCGCGCACGGCGTAGCCGACTTCGTCCTTGCCCAGGCGGCCACCGCCGCCGGCACGCAGCACCGGGTCGCAGACCAGCGGCAGGTGCGGGTGGGCGGCCAGCAGTTCGGCGACGGTGTCGACCATTTCGATCGAACCGAGCATGCCCAGTTTGACTGCGGCCACCGTGGAGTCGGCCAGTACGGCATTGGCCTGGGCCAGTACCCACTCGCGGTCGAGCACGCGGAAGTCGGAAACGTTGACGGTATCCTGCACGGTCAGGGCGGTCACTGCGGGTGCAGCGTGACAGCCTTGCGCGATCAGGGCTTCGATATCTGCCTGCAGGCCGGCGCCGCCACTAGGGTCGTGGCCGGAGAGACAGAGGACAACGGGGCGGGAGCTGTAGGTATTCATGGTCGGCGAGCTTACCACCAAACCTGTTTGGGCGGATCGTCCGACAAACGCGTTTTACTGATCGATTGGTCAGATTTTTGATTGGTGTTCTTCTGAAAGTATTGATTTAGAGCCTTTTCTTCGGTTTTTGAGATGGCCGATTGCCAGGTTGCGAAGCTATGCTAGAGTGCTCGGATAACTCGACAAACGGGTGCTGCCGGATCACGTCGTCTCAAACGGATGGGAGGCTAACGCGACGCGACTGGACAGGCCATGCTGGGGCTGTATGCGCTATTTGCTGATTGTGCTTTTGGGCTTGCTGCCCGTGCTGGCCGGAGCGGTCGATTTCGACGACGCTACCCGGCATCTTCCATTGGGCAAAGCCATGCAGGTTTACGAAGACCTCGATGGCAGTGCCAGCATCGCCCAGGTGAGTGCCCCCGGGTTCGCCAAATACTTCAAACCTCACCACGAAGACGTGCTGAATGCCGGTTACTCCACCTCGGTGTTCTGGCTCGAGGTCGAGCTGCGCCCGGTTGGCGCGCCCAGCGCTGCCCCACGGCAATGGCTGCTTGAGCTGGCCTATCCGCCGCTGGACCACCTCGAACTGTACCTGTCCGACGGCAGGGGTGGCTTTCACCTGGCCCAGCGCACCGGCGATGCCTTGCCCTACGACAGCCGCCAGATCCGGCAGAACAACTACCTGTTCGAATTGCAGCTGCCGCCTGGGCAGGTAACCACCGCCTATCTGCGCCTGCACAGCCAGGGCTCGGTGCAGGCGCCGCTGGCGCTTTGGTCCCCCGAGGCCTACATGGAGGAGCAGCCCACCCGCTTGTATGTGCTGGGAATGATCTACGGCGTGTTGCTGGTGATGCTGGTGTACAACCTGTTCATCTACCTCAGCGTGCGTGACGTCAGCTACCTCTACTACATCCTCTATATTGCCTCGTTCGGTTTGTACCAGGTGTCGGTGAACGGTGCGGGCGTGGCCTACTTCTGGCCCGACAGCCCTTGGTGGGCGAACGCCTCGACGCCGCTGTTCATTGGTGCAGCAGGCCTGTTCGGCTGCCAGTTCGCCCGGCATTTCCTGCAACTGGGCAACATCAGTCGTGGCTTCGACCGGCTGCTGCAGCTACTGATGCTGGGCGGTGCGCTGGTCATGGTGCTGGCGGTGAGCATGCCCTACGGCATTGCCCTGCGCATGGCCACGCTGCTGGCATTACTGTTCACCGTCAGCATCTTCAGCGCTGGCTTGTACGCCTGGTGGCGGGGCTTGCGCGTGGCGCGCTGGTTCATCATCGCCTGGACGGCGTTCCTGCTTGGCGGCCTGGTCAACACCTTGATGGTGCTGGGCTATCTGCCAAATGTATTCATCACCATGTATGCCAGCCAGTTGGGTTCAGCGCTGGAGGTGGCATTGCTGTCGCTGGCGCTGGCGGACCGCATCAACAGCCTGCGTGAGCAGCAGGCGCAGACCTTGCGCGAGACCGGGCGCACGCTGGAGCAACTCAACCTGCAGTTGGCCAGGAGCAACCGCCTGAAAGACGAGTTCCTGGCCAGCGTGACCCATGAGCTGCGCACCCCGATGAATGGCGTGATCGGCTCGCTGGAGCTGATGCACACCCTGCCGATGGACGCCGAAATGGCCCAATACCACCGCACGGCGGTGGGGTCGGCGCAAGGCATGATGGATATGGTCGACGCCATTCTCACCCTGTCCGAACTGCAGGCCGGCCGCCTGCGTGCGCAGCCGACGCCGTTCAGTCTGCGTGCGCTGCTGCAGGGCTTGCGCGCTGGTTATGCAGGGCAGGCCCTGCGCAAAGGCTTGTACCTGAGCCTGGACATACCGGCCGACCTGCCGGACGGGCTGCTGGGTGACGGGCAGAAACTGGCCCAGTGCCTGGGCTGCCTGGTGGACAACGGTTTGAAGTTCACCCATCAGGGCGGGGTGATGATCCAGGTGCGCGGCCGCCGGTTGGGGCCGGGCGACCTGGCCTTGACCTTTACCGTCAGTGATAGCGGGATCGGCTTCGATGACCTGGAGCAGTCGACCCTCTATCAGCGGTTCTTCCAGGTCGACGGTTCGATGACCCGGCGGTATGGCGGTTTGGGGATTGGTTTGTCGATCTGCCGGCAGATGGGGGAGTTGCTGGGGGCGCGGTTGGCGCATGAGTCAACGCGCGGGTTGGGGAGCCGGTTTGAGTTGAGTTTGAACATGGCGATTTCGCAGGTGCAGATGACTCCGAATATCCAACAGACGAGGCGTTCGCTGTAGGTTTTTATTGGGGCTGCTTTGCAGCCCTTCGCGGGCACGCCCGCTCCCACAAGGATCGCGCACAGCTTGGGCTGAGCACAAAACCAGTGGGAGCGGGCGTGCCTGCGAAGGGCCGCAAAGCGGCCCCAAGAGATTCATTGGCTACGATGATTTCAGACTCTTCCTACGGCTCGGGGCTGGCAACTCCACCCTCCTGCGAAATACCCTACAACCTCTGTCGACACGCATCTGATTGTTCCTGCAAATCCCGCCCTCTAGGCTTTGCCTGTCGCTGACGGTTCAGCGATCGGGTGTGGAAACCTGGCAGTACATATGGTGCTTGTTGTCATGACAGCTGTACGCGGGAGGCTTTCGCCTACCGGGTTTGCCATATGCCTGGATTTCCACTCCGTGTGCAGCTGTCACCCCAACGTGTGGAAACTGACGGGTGGCACATAACGATATGGTGCCCAATCGATGACCGACGAAACCAAAACCACCCCAGGCGTAACCTATTTCTACCAAGGCGAAGGCCAAACCCATCCTCTGTTCCGCATAGCCGAAGGCATCCCCTGCCGCAGCGCCCGCGAGCAGGCCTCCGAGTTGATGGGCTATGCACGGGACTTGTCGCTGACCGGTTTGATGGATGGCGACCAGCAAATGATGTGGGCATCGCATTACTTCGCAGCCATGGCCAAGGCGCTGCTGGATGATGCCGAGCTGGGCTTGATGCGCTGACTTTTGTATTGGCTGTACCGGCCCCTTCGCGGGTAAACCCGCGAATTAGCTGTGCGCTCAGCTTTTTCTGAAACATGTTTGTGTCTCATTTGATCAGCTTCATTAGGTAATATGCCGCTACCCAGGCAATGCCAACAGTATTTAGCGAAGATGCAATGAGTATTTTTCTTCTTAAATACCTGGGGAATTGTAAGTGGTCTTGCTCATCCAATAGCCCAAGGCGAATGCTGGAGGCGGGGGATCCAATGGCACCGGCGATTACAGAAATAACTAGAATTCTGGAACCAATTCTTTGCTCTCCCCACATGCCGGTCGCAAATGGAAGGCACGCGCTACGTTGGAGTGCTGAGGTCATTTCTTTATATTGGCGAGAACAGGCGATGTGAAGGTCAGCTACAAGCCCGATTAAAGCGAGGCAGATAGGAGCGCCTAACAGAAATAATCTTATTTTTACGTCAAGGTGATCAATCATCTCCAAAGACCTCGAAGACTAGTTCGCCTAGCTCCTCGCCTGCTTCCATACCACCGATGCTGCCGGCCAAGGCGCCTCCGCCAGTGATCACTATTCCACATGCAACGGCGTAGGGTCCGACTCTCCAGCAAACCTTCGCAGAAATCCTGCCCGCGAGTTTTCCTGCCAACCAGCCACCCGCTAAGCCACCGGAAAAATTACCTGCCTCAGTAACGCTGACTTTTTTACAGGCATGTGTGTTGCCCTCTTTGCACACCTCAGAAATTTTCATAGCAGCTCCGCTACCGCCGATAGCAGTGCCAATACGCCCTCCGGTTTTTAAATATTTAGCCATTTTGGCCAGCTTGTCCAAATGTGTCGAGTAACCAGGGATGTGGCTCGGCGCCCCTGCTTTACTCCAGTGGTGTACTAAGCTTCTTGACGATATACCTAAATCCCGGCGGAGGTTTTCATGATTTCCAAGGTTGAGGCGTTTGTTTAAAAGGGTGGCTTTTAAGTTTGCACTCAGTTGCGTGAACAGTTTTTGACGTTCCGCAAAGAACTCAGGGTGCCTAAGGTGCCCATGCTTGATGAATTGATCTTTATGCAGGTCTTCAATTTTTCGCAGTATGTCGCTGAGTTCATCCAGCGACTTGCCAACCATCGCCTCACTTACCCCCATCGCCAGGCTCACATCGCTGAGCAACCCGGCAATCTCGGCCTGATGGCGCATCATGAACTCGGCCTCTTCTGGCGTCAGGCTCGCCAACGCTTCCCGCGCCTGTTTCGCCGCACTCATTGCAGTCAGTTCTTCACGCGTACACACCGGCCGCTGCAACCCGTCGCCAATGACAAAGATCTCACCTGCCTTGAACCCACGCTGATAGGTCGGGTTCAGTCGTTCCAGAATCGAGCTAGGCAGGTTGGCCTGCGGCGCGCCGAGTTCTGCCAAGACTTCCTGATACGTCATGCAGCGCGGAACGATGTAGAAGCCAGGCTCCATGCCCTGCGCTGTTTTTGAGGGCTGATGTGCCCCAGGTTGATAGCTGCTGCTTACTTGGTTACTCGCTTGGGCCTGTGGTGGTGCCTCATGAACAGGCTCATGTGCAGGCGCCCTGCGCGACGCCGCAGGGGCGTATCCACTTGCAACCAGGCGATTGCTGCCCGATGGGCACCCGCATTGCACCAGCGCTCCATCCAGAGCAGTGGGTATGTCGTCCTGCCGCCAACGAGATTCGCCCTCGATGATGGTGCCCGCTTGTCCACAGAGCGGGCAGGGTGTGGTCGGGTCGCCTTGAAGCAGCCAGTTGCGGCCATGCACGCGGCCCCTGGCCCGGCTGGCAATACAAACAGCGCCTGTGGTGGTTTGGTCGCCCTCAAGGCCCTGGTATCGGCCGAAGATGTTCATGCGCATGCTCATGGCTTGCCTCTTTTTTGAGGATGAAAGCCAGGAACCTAGCAGCCTGTAGACGGGTATTTTCGGAGCAGGGGGGGCTTTAGGAAGCGTCCTACAGGGGATAGAGAATTGGACTACAAGCCTTGCTGGGTGGCACCGCCTGTCAGCCCTGATGCATTCCCAAGGCATGCGCCACCCCCCACTACACGTTTAGTCATTAATGCCCCTTTGACTCCCCGGCAAGCAGTGCTTCACTGGGTCTCTCAAGCCTACCCGGATCCAGGAGCCCCCCGATGAACCTGCACCAGTACGCTGAAACCCACGAAGTCACCAACCAGCCACGGTCCCTCGACGGCGCCAACCTGTACCGCCTCGACCTGCCATTGCAGGAGTGGTCACGGCGTTTCGGCGCGGGCTGGGCCGAGTCGCGGATCGATGCCTATGGCGCTCTGGCGGGGGGGCCGCTGATGCAGGCAGGTTTCCTGGCCAACGCGCACAAGCCGGAGTTCATCAGCCACGACCGCTACGGCCATCGCATCGACCTGGTCGAGTTCCACCCGGCCTACCACCAGCTGATGCGCACCGCCGTCGAGCACGGTCTGCCTTCCTTGCCTTGGGCCGAACCCCGCGCTGGCGCCCATGTGGCACGGGCTTCGATGACCTACCTGCACAGCCAGGCCGAAGCCGGTACCGGCTGCCCGCTGACCATGACCTTCGCCGCCGTGCCGGCGCTACGCCTTCAGCCCGAACTGGCCGAGTACTGGCTGCCGAAAATCCTGGCCTGCGAATATGACCCGCGCAACGTCGGCGACCGGCACAAGGCCGGGGTCACCCTGGGCATGGCCATGACCGAGAAGCAGGGCGGCACCGATGTGCGCGCCAATACCACGCGGGCGTATCCGGTGGGCGCACCTGGCCCGGGGCAGCCGTACGAGCTGGTCGGGCACAAGTGGTTCTGCTCGGCGCCGATGTGTGATGCATTCCTGACGCTGGCGCAAACCGAAAAAGGCCTGAGCTGCTTCCTGCTGCCGCGCCACCGCCCGGACGACAATCGCAACCAGTTCTATATCCAGCGCCTGAAGAACAAGCTGGGCAACAGCTCCAACGCCTCCAGCGAAGTGGAGTTCCGTGGTGCGCTGGCGTGGATGATTGGTGAAGAAGGGCGGGGTGTGCCGACCATCATCGAGATGGTCGCCATGACCCGTTTCGACTGCATGGTGGGCTCCAGCGCCCTGATGCGTCAGGCGCTGACCCAGGCGACCCACCACTGTGCGTACCGCAAGGTCGGCGGGCGGGTGTTGAACGAGCAGCCGCTGATGCAGAACGTGTTGGCCGACCTGGCCCTGGAGAGCGAGGCTGCACTGGCCCTGAGCCTGCGCATGGGGCAAGCGCTGGAGCAACTGGACGACCCGCAGCAGGCGCATTTCGCCCGGTTGGTCACGGCGGTGGGCAAGTACTGGATCTGCAAGCGCGCGCCGGCCATGATCAACGAGGCCGCCGAATGCCTGGGCGGTGCGGGTTATGTCGAAGACAGCATCCTGCCGCGACTGTACCGCGAGGCGCCGGTCAATTCGACCTGGGAAGGCTCTGGCAACGTACAGTGCCTGGATGTGCTGCGGGCCTTGTCCAAAGAGCCGGGCGTGCTCGATGCGCTGTTCACCGAATTGGGCGATGGGCATGGGGATCCGCGCCTGGCGGCGCATATCGGCAACCTCAAGGGGGCATTTGTCGACACCGGCGACATACAGTACCGCGCGCGGCAGCTGACCGAGGATATCGCCCTGGCGCTTCAGGCCAAACTGTTGCTGGAGGCGGGCAATGCGGTGGTCAGTGACGCGTTCATCGGTAGCCGGCTGACGGGTGGTGGACGGGTGTATGGGGCGCTGCCTCGGGGTGCCGATGTGCAGGCACTGGTGAGCAGGGCAACACCTGCCTGGCCGAGTTGAGCTGGCTTTGAAGGGCTCACCGCCGGCAAGCCAGCTGCCACAGGTCATGCACAAGGTTCGATGCCGGTGGAGTACTTGTGGCAGCTGGCTTGCCGGCGATGAGGCCGGTACTGACCGCCGGGGATGTAATTGCCACGAAACGCAGGCAAGATGGCCCACATGCATGTCCAGACAGGAAGCACAGTGTGAGCCACGCTTTTGTAGTCGTTGATACCCCCGAACAGGCCGTCGACCGTCTGGCGGCCCTGCATGAACAGGCCACGGGGGCCCTTAGCCAGGCCCTCAAGCGATACCTGAAGGACCGTACCGAGCCGGGCGCCGACGAGCGCGACCTGTTCCGTTACCCGGCACTGCGCCTGACCTACTACAGCCACGGTGAGGTTGCCGCCACCACGCGGGCCTATGCCAAGGTCCAGGTGGCCGGCACTTACAGCGTCACCGTCACCCAGCCCGCCGCGTTTCGCGGCTACCTGCTGGAGCAACTGCGCCCACTGATGCACGACTACACCGTCACGGTAGAAGTGGGCATCAGCGAGCAGAACATTCCCTACCCTTATGTGGTTGACCAGGGTGACGAACTGGCCGGCAGCGGTATTACCGCCGCGCAGCTGGCACGGGTATTCCCCAGCACCGACCTGTCGGCCGCCACCGACAACATCGCCGATGGCCTTTACGACTGGGACCGTGCCGAAATTTTCCCACTGGCGCTGTTCGACGCCGCGCGCGTCGACTTTTCGCTGCGCCGCCTGGTGCACTACACCGGCAGTGACTGGCGCCATGTGCAGCCGTGGATCCTGCTGACCAACTACCACCGTTATGTCGACCAGTTCATCAGCCACGGTCTTGAGCAACTTCGCGACGACCCGCGCTTCGTGCGCATGGTGCTGCCGGGCAACGTGATCATCGAAAAAGCCATGGACCATGGTGAAACCCAGGCCCTGGTCGCCAGCGTGATCTGGCACCGCTACCAGATGCCGGCCTACCACCTGATCGCCGCCGATGGCGACGGCGTGACCTTGGTCAACATTGGTGTCGGCCCATCCAACGCCAAGAACATCACCGACCACCTGGCCGTGCTGCGTCCGCACTGCTGGCTGATGATCGGCCACTGCGGCGGCCTGCGGCAGTCGCAAACCATCGGCGACTACGTGCTGGCCCACGCCTATATGCGCCGTGACGGCATTCTTGACCGGGTAGTGCCGCCGAACATCCCGATTCCCGCCCTGGCCGAGGTGCAGATGGCCTTGCAGGAGGCTGCCGCGCAGGTCACCGGTGAGCGTGGCGAACAGCTGAAAAAGCGCCTGCGCACCGGTACCGTGCTGACTTACGACGACCGTAACTGGGAGCTGCGCTGGGCGCAGGAGCGTCCGCTCATCAACTTGTCGCGCGCCGTGGCGGTGGACATGGAAAGCGGCACCATTGCCGCCCAGGGTTATCGATTGCGCGTGCCGTACGGCACCTTGCTGTGTGTCTCCGACAAGCCGCTGCACAGCGAGATAAAGCTGCCAGGTTCGGCCAACGCCTTCTACAACCGGGCGGTCAGCCAGCACCTGAAGATCGGCATTGCGGCCCTCGACCTGTTGCGCACCGAGCTCAACTCGCTGCACTCGCGTAAACTGCGCAGCTTCGATGAGCCGCCGTTCCGCTGAGGATCCATGTCACTGCCACCCCGTAACAAGCCGCGCCGTCCCCAGGCGCGGCCTGCCGCCGGCCCGCGTCGCCAGCCCAAGGCGCCACCGGCCGAGCCGCGCCTGATCCTGTTCAACAAACCGTTCGACGTGCTGACCCAGTTCAGCGACGGCGAAGGGCGCGCGACCCTCAAGGACTTCATCGACATCGCAGGCGTGTACCCGGCCGGCCGGCTGGACCGTGACAGTGAAGGCTTGCTGTTGCTGACCAACGATGGCGGGCTGCAGGCGCGTATTGCCGACCCCAGGCACAAGCTGGCCAAGACTTACTGGGTGCAGGTGGAGGGGGAACCGAGCGACGAGCAGTTGCAGCGTTTGCGTAATGGCGTGGAGCTGAACGATGGGCCGACCTTGCCGGCCGAGGCACGGCGCCTGGAGGAACCCGAACTGTGGCCACGCAACCCCCCGGTGCGCTTTCGCAAGAGCGTGCCGACCAGCTGGCTGGAACTGGTGATCCGGGAGGGGCGTAACCGGCAGGTACGGCGGATGACGGCGGCGGTTGGGCTACCGACCTTGCGCCTGGTGCGGGTGCGGATCGGGGATTGGGCGCTGGATGGGCTGGAGCAGGGTTGCTGGCGCGAAGTAGTTCCGAAGCTACAGCGATAAGGGGGGCCGCTTTGCGGCCCATCGCGACACAAGGCCGCTGTGACAGGTACAGGGCCAGCCTCAGGCATGTGTATTCCCTGTTGGAGCGGTCTCGCGTCGCGAAAGGAGCGCAAAGCAGCCTTACACCCCTTCGAGAAACCCCACCACCACGCTCTTGATGATAAAGGCCAGCACCCCCAGCCCCAGCACGAAGAACAGGATCAACGTCCCGAACTTGCCGGCCTTGGACTTTTTCGCCAGGTCCCAGACGATGAAGCCCATGAAACCGATCAATACGGTGACCAGGATGATCATCATCCACTCTTCGAATACGGCGGGATCCATCTGTGTTCTCCAGGCAGGCTGAGCAGCTGATTATACGCGGGCTACCGTGGGTATTTAACGCAGGTGGGTCAATGGCAGCTCGGTGCTGGCCAACACCTGGTTGAGCACAAAGCTCGAACGCACGCTGGTGACGCCCTCGATGCGGGTCAGGCTGCCTAGAAGCAGTTTTTGGTAATGGTCCATGTCTGGCACCACCACTTTGAGCTGGTAGTCGGCATCCATCCCGGTGACCAGGCTGCATTCAAGCACCTGCGGCAGGACACGGATGGCCGCCTCGAAGGTTTCGAAGCGCTCCGGGGTGTGGCGGTCCATGCCGATCAGCACGTAGGCGGTCAGGCTCAGGCCCAGCTTCTTGCGGTCGAGCAGGGCCACCTGGCGCGAGATGTAGCCGTCGTCCTCCAGTTGCTTGACCCGACGCGAGCATGGCGACGGCGACAGGCCGATGCGTTCGGCCAGTTCCTGGTTGGAAATGCGCGCATCGCGCTGCAATTCGGCGAGGATGCTCAGGTCGTAGCGGTCAAGTTTGCTCATGGCATTTGCCTTTTCTGTACGTATTGCGGCGAATTATCAATCCAGGGTGAAAAATTGCGCAAGTGCTATTTATCTGAGCAATCTTCGCAATCCTCTGCCGCAACCTCTCCGGTATCTTTATCAACAGAATCACTGCCCGGACATCAGTCCACGGCGACGCGCTCTAGGCGGGCGGTCGCGGCCAGCCATCCAACAGGATGCGCCAGGCCCCCGGGCTACACACCCTTCAGAAGACGGTGTGAGGTGAGCCGGCGCCACAAGTGCCGAGCACGGACGACAATTTCAGAAGGGAGGCCCTGCGGCCTCCCTTTTTTCTGTCTGGAAATTTAATTGGCCTGGGTGGCCGTCACGGTAGACTGGCTGTGATTGCAGCATTTTCTACCGAGAGGAACACCATGAAGTCGCGCATCTGGCAGTTGGCAGGTGTTGGTTTGCTGGGTTTGAGCATCAGCCTGGGGGCTTTGGCCGAAGGGCCGGGTGAGGGGCATGGCGAACGAGGCCAGCAAGGGCAAGCAGATGGTATGCCCGGCCGCTCGCTGAACTCACGCGACGAAGTGCGCCAGACCCAGCCGCCAAGGCAGGGCTACTACCAGGACATTCCCCGGCGCCATGGCGATAACCGTCAATGGGAAGCCGGCGGCCCTGGGCAACGCCCGGGTGGTGATTGGCAGGGGCGCCCGGATGGCCATGGCAACGGCTGGGGGCCTGGGCCGCAGTATCGCCCGGGGCACACGGTGGATCATTTCCCCGACCGCTACTGGAAAGTGCCCTACCGTGGTGCTGACTACTTCTACTCCGGTGGCTACTGGTATCGCCCGCATGGCGGCAGTTACATCGTGGTGACGCCGCCTTACGGCGTGCGGATCAATTACCTGCCGCCCTATGCGCAGGAGGTATGGCTGGGTGGTGCGCTGTTCTTCCTGGTGGCGGACACCTATTACCAGTATCTGGCTGACAGCCAGGAGTATGTGGTGGTCAACCCGCCCTCCGTCGCGCCGGCACCCGTACCGGTGTCACCGGCCAACGGCGGGTACGACGTGGTGGCTTACCCGATGAACGGGCAGGGGCAACAGCAGCAGGAGCAGGACCGCTACCAGTGCCATCGCTGGGCGGTGAGCCAGTCGGGATTCGACCCGGCGACGGCGACTTACGCACCGGCGGCCAATGTGCTCGACACCTATCGCCGGGCGCTGGGTGCCTGCTTCAGTGGCCGGGGTTACAGCATCAACTAAGCCAGTTGTGCTGTCGGTCCCGGCCCTGTCGCCGGCAAGCCAGCTCCCACAGGTATTGCGCATGCCCTCAGGCCGGTCACGCCTGTGGGAGCTGGCTTGCCGGCGATTTGCAGATTCACACCGGGTCGGCGTGCACCATCACATCCGCTTGTGGATAACGCTGGCGGATCACCCGCGACGCCTCCACACACAACCCATGCGCGTCATGCAGCGGCAACTGCCCCGGCAGCTCCAGATGCAACTGCACGAACCACTGATTACCCGACACCCGCGTGCGCAGGTCATGCACACCTTTCACGCCGGGTATGGCCAGAACCAACGTGCTCATGTCTTCGCCAACATCGCCGGGCAGTTCCTTGTCCATCAGTATCGACGTACTTTCGCGGGCAATCTGCAATGCGCTCCAGAGGATGTAGCAGGCAATGCCCAGGCCGAACAGTGCATCCAGTTGTGGCCAGCCAAAGCGTGCCAGCAACAGGGCCAGCAGAATGCTGCTGTTCAGCAACAGGTCCGAGCGGTAGTGCAGGGAGTCGGCCCGTACTGCGGTGGAGCCGGTCAGGCGAATGACCTTGTGCTGCAGTGCCAGCAAGGCAAGCGTCAGCACCAGTGACAGCAGCATCACTGCAATGCCGACACCGGTGTCGCCCAAAGGCTGCGGCGTGTGCAGGCGTTCGGCCGCCTGCACGCCAATCAGCACCGCACTGACGCCGATGAACAGCGCCTGCGCCATACCGGCCAAGGCTTCGGCCTTGCCATGGCCAAAACGGTGGTCGTCGTCGGCGGGGCGCAAGGCGTAGTGCACGGCGAGCAGGTTGATAAACGACGCGACAGCATCCAGTGCCGAGTCGGTCAACCCGGCCAGCAGGCTGACCGAGCCGCTCAGCCACCAGGCCAGGGCCTTGCTCAGCACCAGGATACTGGCCACCGCCAGTGAGGCGCGGGTGGCCAGGCGTAGCAGGCGCTGGTGTTCGGCTGGGGTGATCATCCGTGGTCAAGTCCGTGTGTGGGGTTCAGGCTGCCGGCACCAGGCCCAGGCTGGCCAGCTGTTCGACGCTGCCGCGGTGCTGGATCAGCCGTGGGTCGTTCAGCGGCAGGCGCTGGCCCAGTTCGCTTTCGAGAATGGCCTGCAACTTCAGGTTGTCGACCTTGCCGTCGGGGCTTACCGCTTCTTGCAGCTTGGCCGGGTCGACCTGGGCGGTGCGGCCACCCGGGTAGTAGATGGCGCCGGTGGCAAAGTCGATGCCGAAGGCAATCAGCCCCGGGATCACGTAGAACAGGATGCCGATGGCGTCCATTGCGGCTACCACGGGGTCGATCTTGCCGCCGATCTGGCCGCGCCGGTCCGGGTAGAAAATGGTGCCGCAGGCCGTCAGCTGGGTCAGCAAGGTGGCGATGAGAGCGCCGCCGATGACGCGGGATGGGATGCGCATGTAAATCTCCGAGAGGGTTTTCAGCAGGGCAAGCGAAGCGCCTGCGCCTGAAGCTTAAGACCATGATAGAGCAGGCTGGGTTCGCCGTTATACTCGCCAGATTGTTCGAGGACCACCATGATTTCATTACCGATCGATGCCGTCTTGCCTGCCTTGCGCCAAGCCCTGGAAAACCGTCACGAAGCCGTGCTCGAAGCGCCACCCGGCGCCGGCAAGACCACCCGCGTGCCGCTGGCGCTGCTGAACGAGCCGTGGCTGGCCGGGCAGACCATTCTCATGCTCGAACCCCGGCGCCTGGCGGCGCGGGCGGCGGCCGAACGGCTGGCCAGTGAACTGGGCGAGCAGGTCGGTGAAACGGTGGGTTATCGCATTCGCCTGGACAGCAAGGTCGGGCCGAAAACCCGTATCGAGGTGGTGACCGAAGGCATTCTTACCCGCCGCCTGCAAGCCGACCCGGCGCTGGAAGGTGTGGGCCTGCTGATCTTCGACGAATTTCACGAGCGCAGCCTGGATGCCGACCTGGCCCTTGCCCTGAGCCTCAATGGCCGTGAGTTGCTGCGTGACGACCCGCCACTGAAGATCATGCTGATGTCCGCAACCCTGGAGGGCGAGCGCCTGTCACGGCTGCTGGATGAAGCCCCGGTGGTCAGCAGCGAGGGCCGCATGCACCCGGTGGATATCCGCTGGGGGCGGCCTTTCCAGCCGGGCGAGTTCATCGAGCCACGGGTCGTGGACAGCGTGCTGCAGGCCTTGGCCGAGCAGACGGGGAGCGTGCTGGTGTTCTTGCCCGGCCAGGCCGAAATCCGCCGGGTGCACCAGAGCCTGCAGGAGGCACTGGGCGAGCGGCCGGAGATTTTGCTGTGCCCGCTGCATGGCGAACTTGACCTCAATGCCCAGCGCGCAGCCATCGACCCGGCGCCCAAGGGCCTGCGCAAGGTGGTGCTGGCCACCAATATCGCCGAGACCAGCCTGACCATCGACGGCGTGCGCGTCGTGATCGATGCCGGCCTGGCCCGGGTGCCGCGGTTCGATCCTGGCAGTGGCATGACCCGGCTGGACACCCAGCGTATCTCCCGCGCCAGCGCCACCCAGCGCGCCGGCCGTGCCGGCCGGCTGGAGCCGGGCGTGTGCTACCGGCTGTGGTCCGAGGCCCAGCATGACCAGTTGGCTGCCCATGGCAGCGCCGAAATCCTCCAGGCCGACCTGGCTGGTTTGGCCCTGCAACTGGCGCGTTGGGGCGTCGCACCTCATCAGTTGCGCTGGCTCGACCAACCGCCCAGCGCAGCGTTTTCCCAGGCTCAGGACCTGCTGGCGTGCCTGGGGGCATTTAAACCGGGCAGCCGCGACAACCTCAGCGATCACGGCCAGGCCATGGCCGAGCTGCCGGCTCACCCGCGTATCGCCCATTTGTTGCTGCGTGGTCAGGGCCTGGGTTTGGCCGCCATGGCCTGTGATGTGGCGGCGTTGCTCGGCGAGCGGGATATCCAGCGTGGCGGCGGTGCCGACCTGCACAGCCGGCTGGCGTTGATCAGCGGCGAGACCAAGGCCAGCCGAGGCGGCCAGGGTGGCGTGCAGCGCGCCCGGCAGCTTGCGCGTCAGTACCGTGGCCTGTTGCGCGGCAAGGCCAAAGCCGCCGTCGCTGACCCTGATCACCCGCGCTGGCTTGGGGCCCTGCTGGCGCTGGCCTATCCCGACCAGGTTGCGCAGCAGCGGCGTGAAGGGGGCGCCGAGTATCGTCTGGCCAACGGCCGTGCAGCCTTGTTCGGTGAGGTCGATGCGTTGATGAAACACCCGTGGCTGGTGATCGCCGACCTGGGCAGCCGCCAGGGCCAGCGCGAAGAGCGTATCTACCTTGCGGCAGCATTCGACCCGGCGCTGCTCGATGATGTGCTGGCCGAGCAGGTAGAACGCGTCGATCTACTCGACTGGGACGAGCGCGAGCAGGTGCTGCGTGCCGAACGCCAAACCAAAGTGGGTGAGCTCATACTAAGCCGCGAACCACTGACCGGCCTGAGTGACGAAGCGCGCGCCAAAGCGCTGCTCGGCCTGGTACGACGCAAAGGTCTGAACCTGCTGACATGGACACCGGAACTGCGCCAGTGGCAGGCACGGGTGGCACTGTTACGCCAGCTGGACCTGGACAGGGGCGGGCAAAGCGAATGGCCCGACCTGGGTGACGAGGCGCTGCTCGCCAGCCTGGAAGACTGGTTGCAGCCCTACCTTGGCAAAGTGTCCCGCCTCAGCCACTTCAGCGCGCTGGACCTGCCGTCGATACTGCGCAACCTGCTGCCCTGGCCGCTGCCGCAACGCCTGGACGAACAGGCACCCGCGCATCTGGCCGTGCCGTCCGGCTCGAACATCCGCCTGGACTACAGCGAAACCCCGCCGATTCTTGCCGTGCGCCTGCAAGAACTGTTCGGCCTTGCCGACACCCCGCGCATTGCCAATGGCCGGCAGCAGGTCAAGTTGCACCTGCTGTCACCGGCACGCCGACCCGTGCAGGTGACCCAGGACCTGGCCAATTTCTGGCGCACCACTTATGCCGAGGTAAAGAAAGACCTGAAAGGGCGGTACCCCAAGCTATCATGTCTCGTTAAATGAAAGTGTTTATCGTGAAACATTCTGACATTGACTGATATCTTGTTTTTCTTACGCATAACATTCAGGCTTGACACTCGAAGAATGGGTGGGGCGGTTTGGTGGCAGCGTTTGAAAATCCGGCACACAAAGGCCGCATTGTAATAATCCCCGAAGTCAGCGAAGTTTTTGCTGAACTGCACGTTAGTAATGAACCTTCTAATTCAATGCCAGTAACTATTAATGGCATTAGTGAAAGTATCATTGCTTATCAAGTAAATGAGGCGGCGCTTCCTGATGCGCTCACTAGGGCTGTATATAATCTGCCGTTTATCTTCATAAAGATGGCACTCCGTGGATAGAGGCAAATTCTTTCCTGCTTAGTTTGATTCAGAACAAGCATGCACAGAATCGCCCAACAGATGATGCGAGAAGAAAGGCAAGTCGCCTTCTCGATTATTTGATGTTTTGTGAAAGCCATGGTATCGACTGGCTGGACTTTTCTGGGCGACGCCTTCCGCAGCGACCAACATACAAATACCACAGATATCTGCTCGATAATCCAAATCGCGGTGCGGCGGTTGCCAATCAATATACGGGTGTGGTTTATCAGTTCTACAAGTATGTGTCTAGATTTTGGCATGATCTAGATATAGAACGTGTTGATACAGTTAAGCAAATAAGTATCTATATTGAAGGGGCTCACGGGTTCCAAAAGAAGGTAACTGTAGAAAAACGTAGCCAAACCAGAGCATTAGCGCCGAAAGCCCCTACGCCAGCTGGATTTGTTAATGATGAAGGTGAGCTTCTACGGCCTTTAACGAATGTTGAGCTAGCGCATGTTGTGAAAGTAATTGAAGGCGACGCTTGGACAGCTCAAGAGCGACTGATCGTCTTGTTCGCGCTTATGACAGGCGCGCGCAAACAAACCGTGCTGACGCTGAGAGTGAGGCATGTTGAAGCGCTAGCGAATGGGTTGCTACAGCCAGATGGCTCCTATCTTTTGAAGGCTGGCCCTGGTACTGGGATCGACACTAAATTTAGTAAGGCTCAAAACCTATATGTCCCTCAGCAATTGGCTCAGGACTTGCTGACGTATTTGCGAAGCCCCTTTGCTATAAAAAGGCGTGAAAAATTCCAATCTGAGTTTACCCTAAACCATCCAGGGCTTGAAAAAATTGATGATAAGGATATGTATGTTTTCTTGTCTGAGCAGTGTAATTGTTATTACATGGCGTCGACGGATCCGAGGTACATGTACGCGAAGTCACGACCAGTAGGTGCTGTTGCGAACACATTGAAGAAAAAACTTTTAAGAAAAGCGAATAAAGAGCTTTCCACGGAATTTACATACCATTGGCTTCGTGCGACGTATGCATATCAGATTTATCAACGACTAGTTCCCCGGATAGCTGACGGTACACTTCAGCCCGGAGAAGAAATCACAATTATTCAAGCTCGGCTTCATCATGAAAGGCGTGAGACGACGGAGAACTATCTTAAATTGTTCTTGATGACGTCCGAGAAGATCAGTGCTCAAGAAAGCTACGAGAATGTGCTTTTCAAAATGTCTGGTTACAGTGACTTGATTTTGGATAATGTTGATGTCGGCTAATCGTGTGCCTCGTAAAATCCACGCTATTGATTTGTCCTATGTTGGTCAAGAACATGAGATTCTCCATCCTGAGAGTTTAGCTCTTTCACTGTCAAATCGAGTTTCGGCCTTAGATATCGGCGTGTTCGTATATTCTGTGCGTGAAAAAATACGGGGAGCTGGATATTGGGTGGATGAGAGCTCGCTGATTCCTAGTCGACGGAAGATGGTCATCGCCTGGCTTGACAAAATGTGGTCGTCAGGCACTAAAGGGAATAGCATTGAGACTGACGTAAAGAATTTTGAGTACGCAATAAATTGGTGCGATGGGTATGGTTACCGTGATGTAATGTGTACGCCTGAAGGCGCTCAGCGTGCATATATGGCGTTCACCAGCTATCTGTATCAGGAAATCGCCAGTGGCCAAGCGAAGCCACTAAGTTGCCAAGCCCGTCAAACTATTCTTCGTAGAGTTCTGGCGTTGCAATTTCCGGAAGACTATGGGTACATAATCGCAAGTGCTCCACCAATAAAAAATCGTCGTGAAGGTCTGGAACCGCCTGATGAAGACGACGTAAAGCTATACATAGACATCACACTAAATATTGCGCTATCTGTATCAAGGTTCTTGGTGGGTTTTCAAGCCTTCCCTCTAAGATTCGATACCAACGAATATCATACGTATTTTTTTCCAGGTACCGGTAAATTCATTACTCCATTGACAGAGGGTGAACATGGTTATTCTGCGTACGATTACCGAGAGGGCCGCCTCCTTACTATCGAAGAGCTAAGTATAGCTAAACCTGAGGCTAGACTAGCTGACCTGCGCGAAACTCTTAAGCGAGCTCAGCGTGTGATTGATGATGCAAATGCGGATTCCCATCATCAATTTAGGGTAAGGCTGGCAGGCCTCGCCATGAAGGCTTACGCGTGTCTTATAAACTTAGTGGTCGGAGCCAACTCCGGTGAGGTTATACAGTTTCTTTACGAAGACGCCCTTGAAGTTGTCCGTTCTCCTTTGAAAAAAGAGCTGTCAGCAGTGAAATTGAGAGCGAAGGGGTTAGTAGTTAACTACTCTATAGGCAGAGGGCCTGGCATGAAGCTTCTGCGCGAATATCTTGAGTTTCGTAGCTGGATCCTGAACGGCCGCTCATCAGAACTGCTTTTCTTTCATGTAGTTGATGGTCGAGGGCTGCCGTCCACTGATTTCCCTAGTCTCGAAAATAATTTCTCCACGAAATTTTATAACAAATTGCAAGGGGTTTTTGTTAGTAATAGTTCGAAGAATATTCCACCTAGGCTTGTCCGCAAGTTTAAGAGTTTGACTCTGCACCATCTGCGTCATTCGCCAATGCTGGTGAGTGCAGTGCTTAACCATACTGAGCGCACGAATGCGCAGTTTTACAGTGGAGTAACTGATAAACAGCAGAAGGAAGAGTTTGGAGGGTTCTGGGCCTCAATGCTGGAAGCAGCCAAGCGCTTTAGTTCTGAAAGCCAAGTGGGAGGGATACCTATTGCTGCAGGCCACTGTGACGGTTTGAATGATCCAGTGGCAGAAATTCCCGTGGTTACTATTGAACCTGATTGCAATAGCCAGTATGGATGTTTGTACTGTATACATTACTTGGTGCACTCTGATGAGGCTGATATCCATAAGCTGATGAGCTTCAAATATGTAGTCGAAGCCATTAGGGAAAATGCTCCGAATTTTGAATTCTCCGAAGAAGTTTTAAAAGGCGTAATCGTCCGTATTAGTTTTATTTTGGAGGGGATTTCAAAAAGATCCAAGAGTGCGTCTGATTTGATAGGGGTTATGAATAAGAAGGTTTTTGAACTGGGTATCCTCACTCCTTTCTGGGAGCGCCGCTTACAACGCTATGAGAAAATGGGGATCTACATCTGATGAAAAACTTTTTTGATGAATTGAATCAGGGGTTACAGGTTGCAGAAGTTATTCAGCAATCGCATGGCAAAAGCTGGAGGCCTTCGGCGGACTTTGTTCTTTGTAGGGATCTTGAGGGAAACCCGACAGCTGTCTTTGGTAAGCCTTATTGGGACTTCAATCCAATGCGGCTTAGAGCTAACAAAATCTGGGCCATTCGCTTTGATGGCGTGTTTGGCACAAGTGGCACAGCTCAAAACTCACTGACCGAGGAGATCAAGTGGATTCTTTTTTGTTTGCTTTTTTTTGTCAGCACTGGCCATATTGGTCGGATGAGCGTAAGTATGCTGTCACAGTATTTTCTAACACTGCGTACCGCTGCGCGATTTTGCTATGAGAAGGGTGCTGGTGAACTGGCGGGAGTGATTTCCCTACAAGAGCTTCTTACCACGCCTGCCTACTTGACGGCATACGCTCGCTGGATGAAGGTTAATGAGGTTGGAAGCACGCAGCGCAAGCTGATGCGAGCCCTTCTCGGCCATCTGGTGAGCGTGGGCGAGGATCGGCTTGGCTATAAGTTACAGGGGGTATTTGATATCGATTTCGATATTGATGAAGACGCTAAACAGCACCCTGTGATTCCGACCAAAATCTATCTTGCTGTAATCAATGCACTTGGTCTGTCTCTTGATGTTCTTTATGATCATCGCGAGCCGCTTGAGCAGTACTTGGGCGAGTTCGATAATCCTCGTTACGGGTATACTCATTATCACCAAAAAAAGGTCAATGGAAACAAAGCCCCTAAATCTTATGAGCCAGTCTTCGAAGAAACTTTGAAGATTCATAAGATAGAGTCTCTGTTCAGTGGTGATTTCTCATGCTCAGGAAGAGGCGTTTTGTCATCAACTGTTTTGAAGATGCAGTGGGTAGCTAAGACGGTTATTCATTTGTATACAGGCATGAGAGACCAGGAGGTGTTGCGATTGCCTTACGATTGTATCGATCAAGACGAAGTGGTGTCAGCTACGCTCGATGAGGGTGGCTTGGCACGGGATAAGCCCATCATAGTCAAGGTTTTGTCTACCACTACTAAGTTTACCGGGTATCGTAAAACAGTATCTTGGTTAGCCACTGATGAAGCTGTTCGCGCGGTAGAGGTGGCCCGTGCCATATGTCGTGGTATTTCCAAGTTGTACGGTGTTGACCCTAAAGCAATGCCGCTATTCTTAAATCCGGCCATCATTAATCGTGCTCAAACTGAAATCGGCGTACCGTTTTGGAATGATGTTTCGAAGCCGGACTTCCTGCTGGAAGGGTTTATTATAACTCCATCTGATTTAGAAGAGTTGCAGCTCACCGACCCCAGTCGTGATTTTTCAAATGAGAAATTTTTCCAGGTAGGGAGCCCATGGAATTTCACTAGCCATCAGTTTCGTAGGTCACTGGCATTCTATGGCAGCAGCAGTGGTTTCATATCCATGCCTAGCCTTAGGAAGCAGTTCAAGCATTTGTGTACTCAGATGACACGTTACTATGCCAATAACTTTGAGCTTCTCAAAACGATATTTGGATACTATGACGAGAAGAAGGGTGAGTACGTACTTCCTAAGACTCACGTTCTCTTTGAGGTGCAGACCGGTGTGCCAATGAACATCGCATATGATCTTTTGGCACATGCATTTGGAGATGACGCTCCTCTGTTTGGTGGAGTTGGTAGCTATATTTCAAATCAACGTGGCAAATTAGAAAGCGGTGATGTGCATATAGTTGACATGCGAAAGGAAACGGAGAGGCAGGCTGCCGATGGCAAGATCTCATACCGTCCGACCTTGCTAGGTGCATGCACACGAACTGGCAAATGTGAGCACTTCCTACTCGGTGCGGCTGTGAGCTGTCTAAGTTGCGCTGATGGCATTATCGAGAAGGAAAAACTCGACGAAGCTATCGAGGATAACGAGCGTGATCTCGAATTGTATGAGCCCGGAAGTGGTGAGTATCAAGTTGTACAGTATGAGCTGAGCAATATGAGAAAATTCAGGGAGCGTCTCATTCCAGCAGTGGAGGTAGCCTGAGATGGCGAGTGATGGTGTAAAAGCCTGCGTAGAGGCATTTGAGCGTCTTAAGGCTGGGAAGCCTCACGTTGCTGCTCACGTTGGACTTGATGGCACGAAGATCACTGCTGGGATCGTCAGCTTTGAGGCCGGTTTCGACAGAGGCTACCTCAAGAGAAAGAGACCCAGTCACCAGGCATTGATTGCTCAGATTGAGGCGTTCCGCACTAGCTTCGGTAACTTGGCTGCCTCAAAAACTCTTCAGATAAAGCGCGCTAACGATAAGGTCGTCAAGGCTCGTAGTGAGCTGGATGTAGTGCGGGAGCAGTTGTATCAAGTGATGACGCACAACATCCAGCTTGTAGAGCGGGTGAGGCTTTTGGAGGATCAGTTGAAGCGTCTATCCAACGTCAAGACCATGCCGAAGCGAGAGTAGCGCCGGCTAGGCGAGGCGCCCCTAGCAAGGTCGCCTTAGCTTTTCCAAGGTCGCCCTTTTTCACCGACTTCACCTGCCCTCTGTCTCCTATCGAACGCTTGTATACTGCCGAGCATTAAGCAGGAGTACACATGAGTTCGTTGCCAATTGACGCTGCGTTGCCAGCTCTTCTCAAAGCCCTTCGCGAACGCAATGAGGTGGTGCTGCAGGCGCCACCTGGTGCAGGTAAAACGACGAAAGTCCCGCTCGCTTTGCTCGAGGAGTCCTGGCTGCAGGGCCAAACGATCATCATGCTCGAACCACGTCGTCTTGCCGCACGCGCCGCTGCGGAGCGAATGGCCAGCGAGCTTGGTGAGAAGGTTGGCGAAACGGTGGGCTATCGGATTCGCCTCGATAGCAAGGTCGGGCCGAAAACCCGTATCGAGGTGGTGACTGAGGGGATTCTTACGCGCCGCCTGCAGAGCGATCCTGCCCTCGAAGGTGTCGGCCTGGTGATCTTCGACGAATTCCACCTTCGAAACTTGGATGCCGATCTCGGTTTGGCGCTGGCGCTCAATGGGCGCGAGCTTTTCCGGGACGATGCTCCATTGAAGGTGCTGCTGATGTCGGCAACGCTCGAAGGTGAAAGGTTGTCGCGCCTGCTGAATGACGCTCCGATCGTGACGAGCGAGGGTCGAATGTTCCCGGTCACCACCATCTGGAGCAAGCCGCAGCAACCGGGTGAGTACATCGAGCCCCGGGTCATCAGCGCATGCCTGGACGCCCTCACCGATCAGGCCGGCAGCCTTCTGGTTTTCCTTCCCGGCCAGGCCGAAATTCGCCGCGTGTTGTCAGGGCTTGAGGAAGGGCTCAATGCCTCACCGTCGCTGCAGAAAAACACGCTGCTTTGCCCGCTGCACGGCGAGCTCGATCTTAATCATCAGCGAGCTGCAATCGATCCCGCCCCTCCAGGCATGCGCAAGGTTGTGCTGGCCACGAATATCGCAGAGACCAGTGTGACCATCGACGGTGTGCGTGTGGTCATCGACGCTGGCCTTGAGCGTGTTCCGCGTTTTGATCCTCGCAGTGGCATGACCCGGCTGGATACTCAGCGGATATCCAAGGCCAGTGCCACCCAACGGGCAGGGCGTGCCGGTCGACTGGAACCGGGTGTCTGCTATCGACTCTGGTCTGAAACCCAGCACGACCAAATGGCGGGTTTCAGTTCGCCCGAAATTCAACAAGCGGATCTCACAGGTTTAGCCCTGCAGCTTGCTAAATGGGGCGTTCATCCAAGTGACCTGAAGTGGCTTGATGCCCCACCTGCAGCTGCTTACTCGCAAGCGAACGATTTGCTTCGACGGCTCTGCGCCTTGCAACCAGATGGGCAACTTACTAAGCACGGCCAAGCGATGGCCGAGCTGCCGAGTCATCCACGGATTGCTCATCTCCTGCTGCGAGGTCACGAGCTGGGACTGACTGAGACAGCGTGCAACATCGCAGCATTGCTCGGTGAGCGCGATATTCAGCGTGGTGGCGGAGCAGACCTTCATAGTCGTTTGGCCATCCTATCTGGTGAGCAACGTGCGCAAAGAGGTGAGCAAGGTGGTGCTCAACGTGCGAAGCAACTCGCCAGGCAGTATCGGTCATTCTTGCGTGGCTCAGGATCGCAATCAGTCGCTGATTCAGACCACCCGAGGTGGGTGGGCTGCCTTCTTGCGTTGGCGTATCCCGACAGGGTCGCTCAACAGCGTCGTGCGGGTGGAGCTGAATATCGATTGGCAAATGGTCGTGCAGCGATGTTCACCGAGACCGATGCACTGATGAAGCATTCTTGGCTGGTGATTGCCGACTTGGGTAGCCGGCAAGGCCAGCGTGAGGAACGTATATACCTCGCTGCCGACCTAGACGAAGCGTTGTTCGACACTGTCTTGAAAGACCAGGTCAGCCAAGTAGATGAACTTGAATGGGATGAGCGGGAGGGGGGACTCCGCGCTGAGCGACAAGTGAAAGTAGGGGAGTTGGTTCTGTCCCGCGCGCCGCTAACGAACCTAGGTGATGAAGCGCGAGTTCAAGCGTTGCTCAACTACGTGCGTCGAAAAGGGCTGGAGCTTCTGCCGTGGACACCTGAGCTCCGTCAGTGGCAGGCGAGGGTCGAATTGCTGCGCGTGCTTGATGAGGAAGCTGGTAGTAAGAGTGCGTGGCCTGATTTACGTGATAAAACATTGCTGCAGTCGCTGGAGGAGTGGTTGGGGCCATACGTGGGAAAGGTGACCCGGCTCAGTCATTTTGGCCAGCTCGATCTGTCCAGCATCATTCGCAACTTGTTGCCCTGGCCTCTGCCGCAACAGTTAGACACACAGGCGCCTCAGACGATTGCAGTACCCTCGGGATCGAACATCCGTGTGGACTATGGTGAGCGTCCCCCTGTACTTGCCGTGAGGCTACAGGAACTCTTCGGGCAAGCGGATACGCCGCGCATTGCTAATGGTCGCCAAGTGCTCAAGCTGCACTTGCTATCGCCTGCTCGCCGACCGGTTCAGGTTACTCAAGACTTGGCGAACTTCTGGGCTTCCACTTACGTTGAGGTGAAGAAGGATTTGAAGGGTAGGTACCCCAAGCATTTCTGGCCTGACGATCCCCTTGTCGCACAAGCAACTGCAAGAGCTAAGCCTAGGGGGACATGATCTAGATGTGAGGCATGACCACGTCTCAATGTCGCATACGTGAAGTGGCGGTCGACCTATAGCGTTCCGCCATCTTACGTCACTGATCTGCAACTGGCATGTGCCAGAACTTGTGGACTGTGGAATATGGCATTTCCAGCTTCACTGAGGTCTCTTTTTGAGTGAGGCCCTCTGCCTTGCAGTCGAGGATTGCTTGAATTCTGTCTGGTGGGATTGGCGGCTTACCTGATTTCGCTGCGATCAATGCTTTACCCGAGAATTGCGCAGGCAGGCTTTCCATCACACGCATCTCACCCAGCTTGCCCAGCTCCGCCCAGAGGTGGGTCATAAACTCTTCGAGTGATTCCTGGCGTTCGTAGGAGGCGGCAGCGGCGAGGAGTGCCACCGAATCGACGTCCAAGCGCTTACTGATGTCTTCGAGCATCTCGAGGCTGACATTGGATTTCGCGTGCTCGATCTTGTGCAAATGACTAGGCTCCACCGTGGAGGCGAGCTGTTCTTGGGATAGGCCACGAGCGGCACGCGTGGTGCGAAGGACTGCTGCCAGAGTGTATCGCGTTGGCATGGGAGAGCTTCCCGCAAAGGGAAGCATAAGGCCACACTGAAAACTCTACATCCACGTACTATAGGCAGTGAATGTGGAATGGTGGTATGGTGGTCTCACTAGCTCCCACAGATGACTTGCGTTCTGCATGGACATTTACTGCTGGGCGCAAAGTTGTCAATTTATATGAATCGTTTCTGGGCGAAGTGCTAGCTAGTTGCCCCGATTGATAGGTGGAGTGTGTTGTGCTGGTCACCCAAAGAACCAAACTCCGAGGGCAGTTTTTAGCTCTGGACAGCCTGAATCTGTTTTGGGATTCAGCAAGTCTCAATCCCGATTGCTATTACTTTGTCGTTGAAGGAAGTGGCTTCGTGAATGGATGCCTAGGCCCGTCTGTGCGTTTGGTGTCGAGCGTTGAGGTGGTTGACTCCCTGTGCAAAGGGGATGCGGTGGATTTCCTGAGTGTCAATCGAGTTCATTTGCTTGCTCCACCGGCGATGACCAATCAATCCGAGTTTTCGATGAAGCTGCTTTCCGAGATTCGGATCAAGGATGGTACCCAGCCGACCCCGGTTTACGAATTTGTCACGTCTGAAGGACACGTCTACTCGAGCGCGAGAGGTTGATTCATGGCGGTCACGTTGGATGAGGTTACAGAGTTTCTTTACGGCGGCGGCGAGGTTGTCCATGGTTGGGCTGACGATAGAGGAGAGCTGGTTCAAGCAGCAGAGCAGCGCTTTCCAGGAAAAGCGTTTTGCTTGGTGAAGCGTTGGATCATCGTTGAGATTCCCGCGAATGAGGTTGAGCCGTTGCCGGACGGGATCGCGCCGATGATTGTGCTCGCTCATGAGGTCATATACGACAGCCGTGGACGGTTCGTACCTGGTTGCTGGGTGAGATCTACGTACGCGATCTCGCATGAGCATCCTTGGATTTTTGAGACTCGCAACACCGTCTATCTGCTTATCGGCGACGGATACAAGAAGCAAGCCTCGCTCGAGATGGTTCTGTCATTTCGTCCGTGATGACCCAGTTCTTGAAGCCCGGGCGTCCGTCGGACGGGCCCGGGATTAGCGACCCAGCCCTTGTATCATGGAGCGAGGTATGAAGATTGCGGTTTACTCCGACCTACACAACGAGTTCTCCGAGTTCGTGCCACCTATGCTGGACGTCGAGCTGGTCGTGCTCGCGGGTGACATCTCTGTGCGCGGTCAAGGGGTCGAGTGGGCAAACGCGGCGTTCGACTGTCCAGTGATCTACGTCCCTGGGAATCACGAGTTCTACCGGGGGCACTTAGACCGAACGCTGACGAAGATGCAACAGGCGGCAGCTGGGCATGTTCATGTTCTGGATAACCATACACTGATCGTTGGTGATGTGAGATTTTTAGCGGCGACGGGGTGGACAGATTTTACGTCCACAGGGGATTACCGCGTAGCGATGTCGTTGTGCTGGGAGTGGATGAGCGACTTCACGCAGATCCGAATCGGCGAGGGCTTTAGGAAGCTTCGCCCTGTCGATCTCATCGCTCGCAACATTTGTGCGCGGGACTTTCTGGCTACGGAGTTGGCTAAGGACTTCGGTGGCAAGACGGTCGTCGTCACGCATCATTGCCCGATTGAAGCGGTCGCTGGTGATGCTCATGAGGGCCACCTCGGTGCTGCGTACTTCAACCAGTGGGGTGACCTAGTTTCGCAGGCTGATGCCTGGATCTTCGGCCATACCCATTACGCGGTCGACACGATCGTTTCGGGATGTCGGCTCATATCGAACCCCAGAGGGTATCCAGGTGAAAAGACCGGCTTTGTACCGGACTTCATCATTGAAATCTAAGCACCTCTAGGAGCGAAACCTCTCAGAGGGGTATTGAATTGGACGCAGGAGCGCATGAACACATGACAGATGAGATCGTCAGGTACCCAGGTGAAGAACCATCGATTTTTCAGCTCACGCGCATCATACAAGCGATGGGTCAGCAGTATTCTGTGCCGATCACTGCCTATCTGAGCGACGTCGAAATTTTGAACGATTGCGCAGTGGGGGTCGTGGTTGGTCAGATCGTTCCAGGGCTTATTGAGAAGCGCACAGGGGCATATTTGCTTACGACCACGCCGATCTTCTCGTTGAAAAGGGTAGGGCGCTTCTGGGTGGTTGATACAAAGGCAGGAAATTTTGTTCTGACTTCATTCAAGCGCGGAGCGGGCCGGAAGAGTCTTCGAGCATTCATTACAAGCGCAGACCAACCTGACGCTTCGCCAACGAGCGAGCCAGGCGCCTTTGCGGGCGCCTGAAAGGTCGATTATGCGGATCAGGTGAGCGTCGCGAGGAGTGTACGCAAAAAATCCTGACGGCGATGAATCGAGCTAAGAATCACGTAGTCGCGTTCGCCATCTGGTGGTAGATGACCACTTTCCATTAGGCCGATGATGTAACCCTCCGCCTTCCCTCGGGCCTCACGCAGGTCTTGCTCTGTCGTGGATTTGTGAATGTCATCCACCAGGCGTTTCCAACGCTCGGCTTGGCGTTTGCCGGCAGGGTCGCTGGAGAAAGTAGGAGCGTGAAGCAGTGAATCGTAGTAGCCGGTAGCAGGTTGCGTGCTCAAGCGGGAAGCTCCACAGATTAAATCTGGAGCGATTTTATCATGCGTACACTCAATCGCCTGTTACTGCTCCGCCAGGGCCTGGCGACCCGTGCCTGGCTTAAAGCTGTGGAGCATTAGGTTGGGGAGTCTGGATGGGTTGAGATCGGGAAGGTGCGACTCATGATGGCAGATGGTGACGGAGGCTCAGAATGAAGGTCACACAAGCAGGTGAGTCCGATGTAGTTGTCGACGTGGTATGCGATGTCTGCGGTATGTCTACGCGAGATGGCGAAGGTGAGCCCCAGTACGGAACGATGCATGCGGCATGGGGCAAAGGCTCAGCGCATTGCGGCCAAGAGTACGAGCTTCACCTCTGCGAAGGCTGCTTTTTCTCTCAAATAGCTGAGATGAAGAGGGCGCGGTGGCTCGCTGTGATGTTTGAACAGGAAGGCGACGCGATTTTAGGTGATGACACCTACGGTCGGATCAGAACACCTATCTCAGATGGTGGTTGCGAAGATACATGACCGTTTGCTCGATCTCGTTTTAGGGCAAATTATGGAATACCAATAATTATTGCCCTAGAATAATTTTCCGTAATTCTGAACCCGTTGTCATGCTTGCGCTCCGCCTTTTGGCTCCACACGGCTGCGTACTGCACTGCTCCAGCAGTGGTTTTACGGAAAATGCGCGGTGAGCCTCACATCTCAAGGGGATGCGGAGCTCCTCTAAAAATGCAGTCAATGGAGTCTTAGCTTGAGCACTCTGCGCACTCTGCTTGCTAAGCCGCTTCGCGAAAATGCGACCCTCATACCTAGCGCGGTTTATCGTTGGGGATGACTGGCGTGGCCAGACCCTCTATTCGCGTTTGACTTCGGAGCACCATGCAGCGTCAGGGGGATTGGGCCTTGGCCTGTTCATCGTCGGTGAAATTGTTGCCCGACATGGTGGTGCCATCGATGTCGAATCCAGTGTGCAGTATGGCAGTGTGTTCCGATTCTCGCTTCCAACCTCATAGTCCACGCGATCCCTGCTCCGGTGGGAGCGACAGCATTTAGCGCCACCGGTCTGCCTCTACCATCAACATGCTGAACGTACTGACGCTGCATTCACCTGAACAGAGTAGGGCGCATTTCTGTAGCCCCTGACGATCGGGAGTTCAGCATGAAAGCAATCGTGTACAACGTAACCGTCTGGCCAACTCACCCCTCAGCACACAGACCAGCTCGGACAAGAACGGGTGGAAAACAAAGCCTTGCCCG
>NZ_JBWKXT010000009.1:0-134032 GCF_059423245.1 Pseudomonas sp. GW460-LB5 | reverse complement strand
CCCACAGGGACCGCGCCGCGATACCTGTGGGAGCGGGCTTGCCCCGCGAAGAGGCCGGTACAGGTTAAAGCCGATCAGCCTTCCAGCTCGGCCCAGCGCTCTACCAGCGCATCCAGCTCACCCTGTAGCTTCTCGATCTTCGCAAGCACTGCCGAAGTTTCCGCAATCGGCCGCTGATAGAAGCCCGCCGCATTCACTTCTTCCTGGGCCTCAGCCATACGCTGCTCAACTTCGTCGATCTGCCCTGGCAGCATCTCCAGCTCACGCTGCAGCTTGTAGCTGAGCTTCTTCTTCGACGCCTCTTCCGCCACCGGCGCAGCAACAGGCGCGGGCTTGTCCTCGACTTTTTCCACCACTGCGCTGTTGAGTTCGGACTTGCCGCCCTTGCTCTCGGTCACGCCCAGCAGCTTTGGCGAGCCGCCCTGGCGAATCCAGTCCTCGTAGCCGCCCACGTACTCACGCACCTTGCCCTCGCCTTCGAACACCAGCGTGCTGGTGACGACGTTGTCGAGGAAGGCCCGGTCGTGGCTGACCATCAGCACGGTGCCCTTGTAGTTGGACAGCACTTCCTCGAGCAGCTCGAGGGTTTCCACGTCCAGGTCGTTGGTCGGTTCGTCGAGTACCAGCAGGTTGGCCGGCTTGCTGAACAGCTTTGCCAGCAGCAGGCGGGCACGCTCGCCACCCGACAGTGCCTTGACCGGCGTGCGGGCACGCTGAGGGCTGAACAGGAAGTCGCCCAGGTAGCTCAGCACGTGGCGGTTCTGGCCGTCGATCTCGATAAAATCACGGCCTTCGGCCAGGTTGTCGATCACGGTCTTTTCCAGCTCGAGCTGGTGGCGCATCTGGTCGAAGTAGGCCACTTCCAGCTTGGTGCCACGCTCGACCTTGCCCGAAGTGGGCTCCAGGCCGCCGAGCATCAGCTTGAGCAGGGTGGTCTTGCCGGTGCCGTTGGCCCCCAGCAGGCCGATCCGATCCTGACGCTGCAAGACCATGGAAAAGTCTTTGACCAGCATCGGCCCGTCGGCGTGATGGAAGCTGACGTTTTCCAGCACCATCACCTGCTTGCCGGATTTTTCCGCCGCCTCGATCTGGATGTTGGCCTTGCCCTGGCGCTCGCGGCGCTCGCCACGCTCCACACGCAAGGCTTTCAATGCCCGCACACGCCCTTCGTTCCGGGTGCGGCGTGCCTTGATGCCTTGGCGAATCCACACTTCTTCCTGAGCCAGGCGCTTGTCGAACAGCGCATTGGCAGTTTCTTCGGCGGCCAGTGCGGCCTCCTTGTGCACCAGGAAGCTGGCGTAGTCACCGTTCCAGTCAATCAGGCCGCCGCGGTCCAGTTCAAGGATGCGGGTGGCCAGGTTCTGCAGGAAGGACCGGTCGTGGGTGATGAACAACACCGCGCCGTTGAAACTGCGCAGGGCCTCTTCGAGCCAGGCAATCGCACCGATGTCCAGGTGGTTGGTCGGCTCGTCGAGCAGCAGCAGGTCGGGCTCGGACACCAGCGCCTGGGCCAGCAGCACACGGCGGCGCCAGCCACCGGACAGCTCGGCCAGGGTCTTGTCGGCCGGCAACTGCAGGCGGCTCAGGGTGCTCTCCACCACTTGTTGCAGGCGCCAGCCATCACGGGCTTCCAGCTCGTGCTGGACGTGCATGAGTTTTTCCAGGTCTTCGTCGTTCTGGATATTCATGCTCAGGTGGTGGAACTGCGCCAGCAGCTCGCCGACGCCATCCAGGCCTGCGGCCACCACATCGAACACCGTGCGCTCGTCGGCCACCGGCAGTTCCTGCGGCAGCTCGCCGATCTTCAGGCCCGGGGCACGCCAGACTTCACCGTCGTCACCCTTCTGCTCGCCCTTGACCAGGCGCAGCATGCTGGATTTGCCAGTACCGTTGCGGCCGATGATGCACACCCGCTCACCACGAGCGATCTGCCAGGACACTTTGTCCAGCAGCGGCATGGCGCCGAATGCGAGGGACACATCGCTGAATTTGAGCAGGGTCATGTTGGTCTCCATAAATCGGGCGCGCATTCTACCTGACTTGGCCCTCGACGGCATCCGCTTGGCCACCCGGCGACCGCTTTGCGACATCTGGTCGAAGTTAATATCCCGATACAAGCACAGTGCTTTCACCCGCCGCCGGCAAACAGCTAAGCTAAGGGCAATCGCTTCCAACAGTGCTGGCTCCGCCGTCACTTCCCCATGGTTCTACTGCCCGGACGTATCATGCGCAGCCGCCTGTTACACATCGCATCATGCCTGCTGCTCACCGCTGCCACCTGCGCGGCGCAGGCCACCGACCTCACCCAGCAACGCCAGTACTACGACGAGGCCAAGCGTGCGCTGGCCAAGGGCGACAAAGGCCCGTACTTGCGCTATGCGCAAGCCCTGAGCGACTACCCGCTCACACCGTACCTGGCCTACGACGAGCTTACCGCCCGCCTCAAAAGCGCCAGCAACCAGGAGATCGAAGGCTTTCTCGCCAAGCATGGCGACCTGCCCCAGGCCAACTGGATGAAACTGCGCTGGCTACGCTGGCTGGCCGAACGCGGCGAATGGGATACTTTCGTCAAATACTACGACCCAAAACTCAACTTCACCGAACTGGACTGCCTCAATGGCCAGTATCAGCTCAGCCATGGCCTGCGCGCCGAGGGCTACGCCACAGCCGACAAACTGTGGAACGTCGGCAAGTCCCAGCCTGCCGCCTGCGACACGCTGTTCGGCATGTGGGCGGCGGAAGGCCAACTGACCGAGGCCAAACGCTGGGAACGCACCAAGCTGGCGGCCCAGGCCCGCAACTACGCCCTGGCCAACAACCTGGTCAAGACGCTGACCACGCTCGGCCCGCAGGGGCGCCTGCTGGTCGATGTGGCGCAGAAGCCTGAGCTGCTCGGCCAGCCGTCGCGCTTTACCCCGGCCAACGACGCCATGTCCGACGTCGTCAGCCTCGGCCTGCGCCGTCTTGCACGGCAAGACCCGGACCGGGCCATGGCACTGCTCGACGATTACGCCCAGCGCATGCACTTTTCCCGCGATGAGAAGGTTGCCATCGCCCGCGAGATCGGCCTGACCCTGGCACGTCGCTACGACCCGCGCGCGCTCGACCTGATGACCCGCTACGACCCCGAGCTTCGCGACAACACCGTCAGCGAATGGCGCCTGCGCCTGCTGCTGCGCCTGGGCCGCTGGGAAGACGCCTACGAGCTGACCAAGCGCCTGCCCCAGGACCTGGCCAGCAGCAGCCGGTGGAAATACTGGCAGGCACGCAGCCTGGAACTGGCCCAGCCGAACAACCCGCAGATCCCGCTGCTGTACAAGACCGTGGCACGTGAGCGGGACTTCTACGGCTTCCTCGCCGCCGACCGGGCACAGACGCCGTACCAGTTGAACAACAAGCCGTTGTTGCTGAGCCCGCAACTGGTCAAGAAGGTCCGCAACACACCCGGCATTCAGCGTGCCCTGGAGTTCCACGCCCGCGGCCAGATCGTGGAGGGCCGTCGCGAGTGGTACCACGTCAGCCGCCACTTCACCCGCGACGAAATGGTTGCCCAGGCTCGCTTGGGCTATGAGCTGCGTTGGTACTTCCCGGCCATCCGCACGATCAGCCAGGCGCAATACTGGGACGACCTGGACATCCGCTTCCCGATGGCCCATCGCGACACCCTGGTGCGCGAAGCCAAAGTCCGCGGCCTGCATTCGAGTTGGGTATTCGCCATCACCCGCCAAGAGAGCGCATTCATGGAGGATGCGCGCTCGCCGGTGGGCGCCAGCGGCCTGATGCAGCTTATGCCGGCCACCGCCAAAGAAACCGCGCGCAAGTTCAGCATCCCGCTGGCATCACCGGCGCAGGTGCTGAACCCGGACAAGAATATCCAGCTGGGTGCGGCCTACCTGAGCCAGGTGCACGGCCAGTTCAACGGCAACCGGGTGCTGGCCTCGGCGGCCTACAACGCCGGGCCCGGGCGCGTTCGGCAGTGGCTGAAAGGCGCCAAACACCTGAGCTTCGATGTGTGGGTGGAATCGATCCCGTTCGACGAAACGCGCCAATATGTGCAGAACGTGCTGTCGTATTCGGTGATCTACGGGCAGAAGCTGAATTCGCCGCAGCCGCTGGTGGATTGGCATGAGCGGTATTTCGATGACATGTAAGGCCTGCTGAACCTGAACCGGCCCTATCGCTGGCTTGCCGGCGATAGGGCCGGTTCAGGCGGCACATTCACTCCAGAACTTCCACCTGCATTCCTGTTTCAAGCCACCCGCTGCCATCCACTGCCAGGTTCTGGCCAAACAGTACATCCCCCTCCTTCTCGCGAAAGGTCTTGAGCGTGACCATCGGCTCGCGGTCCGCACTGCGCTGCCCGGTTGCCGGGTCTATCGTGGTAAAGATGCACCGCACACTGGGCTTGAGCACGCGAAATTCCAGGTTGCCGATGCGGATTCGCTTCCAGCCATCCTCGGCAAATGGTTCAGCCCCCCGCACCACCAGGTTGGGTCGAAAGCGCAACATTTCCATGGGCCGGCCAATACGCCGGTTGAGCTCGTCCAGCGAGCCCTGCCCGATAAGGAGCAAGGGGAAACCGTCGGGAAACGCCGCCCGATCACTGTTGAAGCCATAACCATTGGGCAGGTAACGTGCGCGCTGCTCCGGGCAATACACCAGGCGCACGGGCTTGCCCAGCAACGCGGTCAACCAGGCGGCTGCCGCGTCGCCGGCATCCGGCACCCGCAGGGTGTCGCGCCAGATCGTCACGCCGCGCAGGGCCTCATCGGTAGCGGGCACGGGCACCCGCAACGGCACCCGCCCGGGCGCCTGCAGCAACAACTGGCCCTCGTCGTCGTCGCACGCCTGGAGCTGGCCAAGGTGCGGCCAGGCCCGCTGGGTCAGGAAGCGTCCATTTTCTTCCTCGACCACCATCCAGCGGCGGTCGCCTTGCAACCCCAGCAAACCCACCCGTGAAGCCTGCAGGCTTTGCGCCTGCCCCGACTTCACCGGGTATCGATACAACTCACTGAGAAACATCCCTGCAGCCTCGCATCATGCCAAACACCAAGCTTATACCTGGCCGGCCCAACGTTCACGCAGTGGCGGTATCCAGCAGCAGGCGTTGCTTGACCACATCGACCAGGCGGTCGGGCTGGAACTTGGACAGGAAGTTGTCGCACCCCACCTTCTTCACCATGGATTCATTGAAGCTGCCTGACAGTGAGGTATGCAGCACCACATAGAGCTGGCGCAGCCGCGCATCACTGCGGATCTCGGTGGTCAGCCGGTAGCCGTCCATTTCCGGCATTTCGGCGTCGGTAAACACCATCAGCAGCTTCTCGCACACGTCCTCACCCGCATCGGCCCAGGCCTTGAGCATGCGCAGCGCCTTCAGGCCATCGCTGGCCACATGTAGCTTCATGCCCAGCTGGGACAGGGTGTCACGCAACTGCGCCAGGGCCACACTGGAGTCGTCCACCAGCAGCACCTCGCGGCCACGGGCACGGGCCAGCACCGGGTCGGCGAGTTTATCGCCAGAGACCCGGGCGTTGTACGGCACGATCTCGGCCAGCACCTTCTCCACGTCGATCACCTCCACCAGCTTTTCATCGACCTTGGTGATGGCAGTCAGGTAGTGCTGGCGCCCGGCGCTGGCAGGCGGCGGCATGATCGACTCCCAGTTCATGTTGACGATGCGGTCGACACCGCCCACCAGGAAGGCCTGAACCGAACGGTTGTACTCGGTGACGATGATGGTGCTGTCCGGCCCCGGCTGCAGCGGGCGCATGCCGATCGCCTGGGACAGGTCGATCACCGGCAGGGTCTGGCCACGCAGGTTGACCACCCCGCAGACGAAGGCGTGGCGCTGGGGCATCAGGGTGAGCTTGGGCATTTGCAGCACCTCCTGCACCTTGAACACGTTGATCGCGAACAACTGGCGGCCGGCCAGGCGAAACATCAGAATTTCCAGGCGGTTCTCACCCACCAGTTGCGTGCGTTGGTCTACTGTGTCGAGAATGCCAGCCATTGGAAAACCCCCAGGCTTGAGTCAAAAAAGTGAAAACATCCACCCTGTATCGGCGGCTTCACGTGCACCTTGACCCTTGCGGGAAAATGCCGTGAAGGCAATTGATATCACTTTACCATCATGCTTTACTGCGGGCATTCCATGGGAATTCAGCGGGTGCTACAAAAGTTCCCCACCTTAGCCCGGCATCAGGGAAACCCTTAGCTGCAATCGGGTGTAACCTGATGTTCGCGATATCCTTTAGCCATTAATGTGACGCCATTCTCAATACATGAATGGAGTCAGGCTTTTGCTAGCTATCGTTTCGGCGTGCCCGCCCCCTGCGCCTGCACCACGCGCGGGGACCTGATCATGGACACTGCCTTATCGTTCGATGAAGCCCTGCAGAATTACCTGCTGGATGCACAGATATTGCTGACCCAGGCTCAGGAATGCCTGCAGCATCTGGAACTGATCGACAATGATCCGGATGCCTGCCGCTGCCTGGACAGTACCCTCGATAACCTTGCCCGGCAGGCCACGCGCCTGGGCCTGCGTGAAGTCGCCCATTACACCAACGCCCTGCAACAGTTGCTCGCCCCCGCCTGTCACCGCGGTCGCCTGCAACGTGAAGCCCTGCCCGCGCTAGAGGCCTGCCTGACCTTGCTGGCCTGGCAACTGGAACTGGTCGATGCCCGTACCGGGCGGCTGAACCTGGACATCGGCGAACAACTGGTGTTGCTGAAAAACCTGGCCAAGGTCGTGCAGCAACCCATTGCGCCATCCTGTGCTTCCTGCGACGAGCAAGGCAGCGTGTGCCTGCACTCGCACACCACTGTGGCAGCCGGCACACGCCCCGGCCGGTCGAATCCACCGTATTAACCAGACACAAAAGGCAACTAAGCCTGCTCGTTCAGGCCCCGCCAAGATCAAACTTGAAAAGTTCTAAAAATGCTCGGGGGCCACGTTGAATGATTACCGCACGAGTTAAGCGACAAGTGCATAGTGCGCGATCAAAGGGTGGCACTTTGCTACCCGCCAAATGCCCCACCCGCAGGCGTTTCAAGGCGTTACCCAGCCGCGACCGATACAGTGCGAAGTGGTAATATGCGCCCCCACAAACGCTTGCAACCTGAATAAAGGTTGAACGATCACGTGTCAGAAAAGAAATCGAAAGTACTGCGCCAAAGCCTCTGAGCAGCATTGTGCAAGGCCTCCATCAGCAATACTTCAGTGGCTTCCCTACCTATGCTCCCACGCTTGAAGACTTCTTTGCGTTGCTGGTCCCGCGTTGCCCTGCTGCCTTGGGCCACGGCCGCGCTATGCGTGGCCTCGCTGGTCGCCAATCTGGTGCTCTACTTTACCCAGCAGGCAATCCCGGCCAGCCTGCTGGCTCTGCAACTGGCCGCTACGCTGGCCACTGTCGCCTATCTGGCCCTGGGCGCAAGGTCGATCAGCCTGCGCCCGGCGGAACTGGCCGAGCGCATGCTCAAGGTCCAGGAAGACGAGCGCCAGCACTTAAGCCGCGAACTGCATGACGACATCGGTCAGATGCTGACCGCTGCCAAGCTGCAACTGCAGTGGTTGCAACGGCGCATGCCAGACGAACTGCAGAGCCACTGCAACACCCTGCGCAGCACACTGGATGACACCTTGGGCAACGTGCGCGACGTGTCCGCCCTGCTCAACCCTCGGCAATTGGCCAGTCTTGGCCTTGAAGCCAGCCTGCGCGCGCACCTGGTGCGCACCCTGGCCAACAGCGACGTGCACTGGAGCCTGGCGTGCAACCAACGCCTGGGCGGCATCGACGAGGCAGTGGCCATGGCGGTGTTTCGCATTACCCAGGAAGCGGTGACCAACATGCTGCGCCACGCCCAGGCAGGCAACCTGATCATCCAGCTGCAGCGCACCCCAGAGGGGCTGGCGTTGTCGATTCAGGACGATGGCTGTGGGTTCGTCCCGACGCGGCACCCCGCCGCAGCTGGCCAGCGTGGCCTGGCCGGCATGCAGGAGCGGGTCACCGCATTGCAGGGTAGCCTCGACATCACCAGCCAGCGCGGCCTTGGCACGCGTATCGAGGCAGTGTTCCCTTGGCCTGCGCGTACTCAGCAACGTGCCGGGAGTACGAACACCCATGATCTGTAGACTTTTGCTGGTAGACGACCACTCGCTGATCCGCGCCGGTGTGCGCGCACTGGTCTGCGACATTCCTGGGTATGACGTCATCGGGGAAGCAGACGACGGCAGCCAACTGCTCGACAACGTGCGCGCGCTGGCGCCCGACATCGTCTTGCTGGACATCTCCATGCGTTCGACCAGCGGCCTGGATGCACTCACCCAACTGCGGGCAAGCGGCAGTCCGTGCAAGGTACTGATCCTGTCGATGCACACTGACCCGGACCTGATCATGCGAGCTCTGGAAAGCGGCGCCCACGGCTACCTGCTCAAAGACACCAGTGCCACCGAGCTGGAACAAGCCCTTGGTGCGGTACGCAACGGCGAACGCTACCTAAGCCCGGCCATCGCCCATACGGTCATCAACCAGGCCCTACGGCACACCAAGAATGGCAAGCAAGCTGCTGGCGAGCGGCACAACCTCACTGCTCGCCAACTGGAAATCCTGCGCCTGATCGTACGCGGCAAGGCCACTCGGGAAATCGCCACTGGCCTGGGCCTGTCGATCAAGACCGTCGAAACCCACCGTTCGCAAATCATGAAGCGCCTGCAGATTCATGACGTGGCCGGGCTTGTGCTGTTCG
This sequence comes from Pseudomonas sp. GW460-LB5, assembly GCF_059423245.1. Taxonomy (NCBI): domain Bacteria; kingdom Pseudomonadati; phylum Pseudomonadota; class Gammaproteobacteria; order Pseudomonadales; family Pseudomonadaceae; genus Pseudomonas; species Pseudomonas sp. GW460-LB5. The sequence goes on along the minus strand of NZ_JBWKXT010000009.1, from coordinate 125,281 downwards.
CCGTACGCGAGAAAATCATCAGCCTGGATGACTAAGCAATGGCGACCCGGCCGGCAGGTGCAGGCGTAACGCGGCAGGCCTGGCCTGGAAGCGCAGGTTGTCGGCCTGCAAAGGCTCGCCGTCAAGGTTCATGTCCAGGCCTTGGGCACTCTTGATCTCGACCCAAGGTAACCTGGCCCGAACGAACAGGCCGTCACCCGCCAGCAGGTCACGCAGCGCCCCAACCACCTCTTGTGGCGCTGGCAGGATGGCGATGTCGAGCAAGCCGTCGTTCACCACCGCGTCGGGGCATAGCACTTGACCGCCCCCAGCCTGACGACCATTACCGATACCCAGTGCCAGCAAGCTCCCCTGCCAATGGAAGTCAGGCCCCTGCAGCTCAACAGAAGCGGCCTGCAATTCGCTGAAACGTGACAAGCCAGTGAACAGGTAGGCCGCAGCACCCAGCACTTTTTTCAGGTCTTCGGAGGTGTTGGCGGTGACCTGGCTACCAAACCCACCCGTGGCCATGTTGAGGAACAACTGGTCGCCGGCCTGGCCCAGGTCAATGGCCTGCGCGGGCGCATTCAGCAGCGCCAGTGCCGCAGCGGGCTCCAAGGGTATGCCGGCGGCTTTGGCGAAATCGTTGGCCGTGCCCAGCGGCAACAACGCCAGGCTGGCTTCGGCGCCCGCCAGCCCCATGGCCTCGGCCACATCCCGCAAAGTGCCATCCCCACCGCCAGCGACGATATGGCTGTAGCCAGCCGTCAGCGCCTCGCCGACCAGGCGCTGCGCGTCACCTGCCTCCCAGGTGACCCGCACATCCAGCACCCAGCCTGTATCACGCAGATCCAGCACGGCGCTGCGCAGCTCTTCATTCATCGCCTGCTTGCCGTGCAGAATCAGCATTGCCTTGCGCCCTTGCATCGCGCGTCTCCGAGAAATTGACCGACCCAGATCTCGACCACACACGGCCGCGGATCGTTGCATGCCCACAAAAAAATACCGAAGCGTGCGTGGTCTTTTTCCCACACCCGACAATGCGCGCTATGCTCAGAAAATGAACATTTGACAAGTTTTTGACCTAGGCAAACAACGCCCCCTGGCAAGTCAGTCTTTTGACGCTTGTGTGTGGGGCTCCGAACCCTAGCCATGGACGCGCCCCGGCAGTGGTACTCAGCACACTGGCGATGGGCGCGTCTTTACATCCGCGGCCTTTAGCGAGGATTCCGGGTCATGCGCATTCTCTGGACACTGCCCTATCTACCCTGGCCAACCACCAGTGGCAGCAAGACCCGGCAATACCACCTGATACGCGCACTGGCGCAGAAGGGCCATCGCATTACCCTGTTGGCGCAGTCAAAAATACCCCTGAGCGACGCAGCCCGCGAAGCCTTGGAGCCACTGCTCGAACGCCTGATCGTAATACCCCGTCGGCCATTGCACAGCCCGTTGAACCTGCTGGCTTCGCCAATCATCGACTACCCCATGCGGGCCATCATCAACGGCCTTTCGCCTTGTCTGCGGCACCGTTTCGAGCAATTGCTGGACGAACCCTGGGACGTGATCCAGATCGAGCACAGCTACAGTTTTCAACCCTTCGAAAAAGCGCTGCAGGCCCGCGGGCTGCCCTACATGCTAAGCGAACACACGCTGGAGTCGGTGATGGGTGGGGCCTGCCACGACCGGCTGCCCTTGTGGCTGCGTCCTCTCAACGCCTTCGACCGCTGGCGCTACCGCCGCTGGGAACACAGGGTGCTCCGCCAGCCCACCGAACTGGTGGCAGTCAGCGCCCACGATGCCGAGCTGATCGCGCAGATCAGCGGACGGCCGGTAAACGTAGTGGTCAATGGGGTTGACTGTGATTTCTACCAGCAAGTGGAACCCGCGCTACACAGCCAGCGCCTGTTGTTCGTCGGCAACTTCGAATATGGCGCCAACCTGGAGGCCATCGAGTGGGCGCTGGAAGACATCATGCCGCAGGTGTGGATGAGCAACCCGGCAGTGCGCCTGGCAATAGCCGGGCACGCCCTGCCGGCTAGCTGGAAACTGCACTGGAACGACCCGCGCATCGAATGGTTCGGCTACCGCCCTGACCTGCGTGAGTTGCAAAAACGTTCGGCACTGTTCTTCGCGCCGCTGCGCTATGCCGGCGGCTCCAAGGTAAAAATCCTCGAGGCCATGGCAGCAGGCCTACCGGTAATCACAACCGGCAAAGGCGTATCAGGCCTGAGCGCAAACAATGGTGAGCACTACCTGGGCAGTGATGACGGCGACCAGCTGGCCCTGCTGATCACCCAACTGCTCAACCAGCCCTGGCGCATGAGCCAGTTGAGCGCTGCCGGGCGCCAGTTGGCCCGCCAGCGTCATGACTGGAGCGTAGCCGCACAGCAGCTGGAGAATGTGCACATGCGCCTGACCCAGGCAGCACCGTCAGAGGCCGCCCCACTGGGCAGTGCCTGGCTGGGCCGCTCAGCCAAGTAGCTCGCTGAAGGGAATGAACGGCACGCTGTCACCCTGTTTCAGTGTGCTGCCCTCACGCACTTCCACCAGCCCCTCGGCCCACGCCGCGCTACGCAGCACGCCGGAGCTCTGGTTCTTGTAGATACGCACCTGGCCGTGCTCGATGCGTGCACGCAGGTACTCGCGCCGGGTGCCAGGCTTGGGCCAGTCAAAGCCTGCCGGCATGTCGAAGCGCAGCGGCGTGACATCCGGCACACCCTGGCGGCGCAACAGGTAAGGCCGGGTTAGCAGGCCAAAGGTGACCAAGGTCGAGGCCGGGTTACCCGGCAGGCCGATCACCGGTACGCCCTGGAAGTGGCCGAAGGTCAGTGGCTTGCCCGGCTTGATCGCCAGCTTCCACAAGGCCAGTTCGCCGGCTTCGCGCAGCGCCGCGCCCAGGTAGTCGGCCTCGCCCACCGAAACACCACCGGTAGACAAGATCAAATCAACGTCGCCCAGCGAAGCCAGGCATGCGCGGGTCAGCGCCAGGTCATCCGGCAGGATGCCTGCATCCACAACATCGCAGCCCAGCCGCTGCAGCCAGCTGACCAGCAGCCGACGATTGCTGTTGTAGATTTGCCCCGGCCCCAAGGGCAGACCAGGCTCGACCAGTTCGTCTCCCGTGGACAGCACCGCCACCCGCACCTTGCGCACCACGTCCAGGCGGCCGTGACCCAGCGTCGCCGCCAAGCCCAGTTCGATCGGCCCCAGCCGGGTACCGGCGCTCATCACCTGCTCGCCCTTGCGGGTTTCCTGGCCTTGGGGGCGAATGTTCTGATCAGCCTGCAAAGGTGCGAGAAAGCGCACCCGACCGCCGTCGACCACTTCGGTGTTTTCCTGCATTTCGACGCAGTCGGCACCTTCGGGCACAGGCGCCCCGGTGAAAATGCGCGCACAGGTGCCTGGCTGCAGCGGCTGCGGCGCATGGCCGGCGAAGATCCGCTGGCTGACCGGCAGAGGCTCGCCTTGCCAGTCGGCCTTGCGCAAGGCATAGCCGTCCATGGCACTGTTCGGCCAGGGCGGCAGGTCGAGCGAGGCCACCAGGTCGGTGGCCAGTACGCGGCCCTCGGCCTCGGCCAACGGCAGGTTCTCGATGTCACGGATTGGCGCCGTTTCGGCCAGCGCCAGCAGTTGCCCCAGGGCTTGCTCCACCGGCATCAGCGGCCGGGCCTGGCTGACCTCAGCCACGGCTGTCACAGGCCGCTGCCTGCTTCAGGTGCGCCACGAAGTTGCAGGGGCGATGGCGTGCATCGAGCTGCTCGGCCAGGATGCCATCCCAGCCCGTGCGCACCGCATTGGTAGAGCCCGGCAGGCAGCAGACCAACGTGCCGTTGGCCAGCCCGGCCAAGGCGCGCGATTGCACGGTGGAGGTGCCAATATCGGCCACGGAGATCTGCCGGAACAGCTCGCCAAAGCCATCGACCTGCTTGTCCAGCAGGCAGGCCACCGCCTCGGGCGTGCTGTCACGGCCGGTAAAGCCAGTACCGCCCGTAATCAGCACCACTTGCACGCTGTCATCGGCAATCCAGGTGGCGACCTGGGCGCGAATCTTGTACAGGTCGTCCTTGAGCAGCACACGCTCGGCCAGGTGGTGGCCCGCGGCGCTCAGGCGGTCGACGAACAGCTGGCCAGAGGTGTCGGTGTCGAAGGTACGGGTGTCGCTGACCGTCAGCACGGCGATCTTCAGCGCCACGAAGGGGGTATCTGCCTTGGCTTTCATGGGTGTCCGTCACAACAGGATGAGATGGCCGCAGTTATATCACAGCGTACCTTTTCCGGCGTTGCGCCCATCAGCCTTGCCCTGGATCAAGAGGACAGATTTGTCGCTATGCTGCACTTGCAGTGAACTTGCACTAAAGTCCTGCGTCATAAATGTCATCTAGCACCATCGCACTTGGAGAAACACGATGATCAAACGGACCCTACCCGCCTTCCTGCTCGCTCTGGGCCTGGGCGCCCTCGCTGGCTGCTCGACCCCTACCGTCATCACCCTGAACGATGGCCGGGAGATCCAGGCAACCGACAAACCGTCCTTTGACGAAGACTCCGGTTTCTACGAATTCGAGCAGCTCGACGGTAAGCGCACACGCCTGAACAAGGACCAGATCCGCACCGTCAAAGAGCTGTGAAAAAAACCTTTTCTTGCCAATGGCCCTTTAAACAACAAGGGCTTGCGGGCAAAAAACGGATGCAGTAGGATTTTGTTCATCGGAGTGTAGCGCAGCCAGGTAGCGCGTCTCGTTCGGGACGAGAAGGCCGCAGGTTCGAATCCTGTCTCTCCGACCAGATCCTTTCAAAAAGCCCGCCTTGCGCGGGCTTTTTGTTGCGCTGAAATTGTCAGGCGCTCAGGCGCGAGGTCACTTCACCCAGTTGCCCCGACAACCCATGCAGGCGTTGCCCCGCCTGCTCGGTGTACTGCACAGACGCCTGGTTGGCCGTGGCAATACGGGTGATTTCGATGAGGTTGCGCGAGATGTCTTCGGCCACGCTGGTCTGTTCTTCGGCCGCCGTGGCGATCTGCCGGTTCATGTCGCGGATCGCCTCTACCGCGAGGGTGATGCGCTGCAACATCTGCCCGGCCTGCTGCACCTGCTCGGCCCCCTCTTCGCTTCGCTGCTGGCCGCTTTCGATGGCCTTCACCGCTTCCACCGCGCCCGACTGCACCGCTTCGATGATCTGATGGATCTCGGCAATCGAGGCTGCCGTGCGCTGGGCCAGGCTGCGCACCTCATCGGCCACTACCGCAAAGCCCCGCCCGGCCTCACCAGCGCGGGCCGCTTCGATCGCCGCGTTGAGCGCCAGCAGGTTGGTCTGCTCGGCAATACCGCGGATCACTTCCAGTACTTTGCCGATACGGGTGCTGTCATGCTCCAGGTCGCGGATCACCGCTGCGGTACCGGCGATTTCGCGGTTGACCACGCCAATGATGTCGATAGTCTGCTGCATGACCTGCTCACCGGCCTGGGCACTGTGGTCGGCGTCATCCGCCGCACGGGCAGCTTCTGCAGCATGGCGGGCAACTTCCTGAGCGGTGGCAGACATCTCGTGCATGGCCGTGGCCACCTGGTCGGTACGCTGGAACTGGTCATGGGTGCCGCGGGCCATGTCGCCGGCAATGCTGCGCAACTGGCCGCTGGCACCTTCCAGCTCCTGGGCATTGTCCTTCAGCCGGCCGACGGTGTCGGCGAGGAAGTCGCGCAGGGTATTGGCGGCCCGCGCCAGGCGCCCCAGTTCATCCTCCCGGCGGCTGTCCACCCGGGCGGCAAAACGGCCCTGGCTCAGCTGCGCAACATACTCGATCAACTGGCGGATCGGCTCGATCAGGCTGCGGTTCACCAGCCACAGGCTGAGCAGCCCCACCGTCACCGCCGAGGCCAGCATCACCAGCAGGCCCAGCCATACCGTGCGCTCGGCGCTGGCGCTGATACTGGCCGCGCGCTGGCGGGCATCGGCACGCAATTGCTCGACCAGTTCGCTCATCTGCTCACTGGCGGCGCGATCCACGCCCTTGACCGCCCGATCGCCGGCGACCGGGTCGCCACCCGCGGCGACGAAGGCCTGACGGCCCTGCGCATAGGCCTGGCCCAACTGTCGGTGGCTATCACGCAATTGCTGCAACGGCGCCTTGAGCCTGGCGTCGCTGCTGTCGATCAATTGCCCGAGCAGTTGCTGCACCTGTTGCTCGCGCGCCTGAAACTGCTGCCAGTACTTGTCCAGCTCAGCCGGCTGACGCCCGCGCAGCAGCACGTTCTTCCATTCCTGCACCTGGATCTTGAACTGCAGGTTGGCTTCGTCAATCAGTTGCGAGGCCCGAAGCGGCCCGTCGACCAACTCAGCATAACCGCGCACGCTGGACGACAAAAACTGGAAACACACCAGTGCGATCAGCAGCATCGCCACCAGGCTACCGCCAAGCAGCGAGAGAATTTGCACTCTGAGGGATTTACGCAACATCGTGGATCTCGAAACCGGAAGGAAAGGAATGGCGCGCATCCGCAACACCAGGTAAGACATTCCATGTCCTTGTTGGCAGGCCAAAAAAAAGCTGCCATCAAGCAATGGCAGCCAGGTCGAGCACTTACGCAACAGTTGAGCCAGATACTCTCAGGCAATTGCTACAAAATTGTTACAAGCTTACGACGCGTTAGCCGCTTGTGAATTGCAAGGCCGCCAGCCGCGCATACAGTGGGCTTTCCTCGATCAACTGGCGGTGGGTGCCCACCGCCACCACCCGCCCCTTGTCGATGACCGCGATGCGCTCGGCGTGCTGCACCGTGGCCAGGCGATGGGCGATCACCAGCGTGGTACGCCCGGCCATCAGGCTGGGCAATGCCTGCTGGATCAGGTGCTCGCTCTGCGCATCGAGCGCGCTGGTGGCCTCATCCAGCAACAGGATCGGTGCATCGACCAGCAACGCACGGGCAATCGCCAGGCGCTGGCGCTGGCCACCGGAAAGGCCGATGCCGCCCTCGCCCAAGGGCGTCTGGTAGCCTTGCGGCAGCTGCCGGATAAATTCGTCGGCATAGGCGCCATGCGCCGCTGCTTCGACCTCCGCCAAGGTCGCCTCGGGCCGGCCATAACGGATATTGGCCTCCACCGTGCCACGAAACAGTGAGGGGTTTTGCGCCACCAGGGCAAACTGCCGTCGCAATTGGTCGGGATCCAGCTCGGTAACCGGCAGCCCATCGAGCAGGATGCACCCTTGCTGGGGGTCGTAGAAGCGCAGCAACAAATCGAACAGGGTCGACTTGCCCGCCCCCGAAGGGCCAACCAAGGCCACGGTCTGCCCAGGCTCGATGACCAGGCTCAGGCCATCGACAGCCGCCACCGAGGGCCGTGACGGGTAGGCGAATACCAACTGCTGCAGCTCGATATGTCCGCTGGCCCGCTGCTGCGGTAGCGCCTGCGCCACGGTGGGTGGCAGGATCGCGCTGCGCGCCGCCAACAGTTCGGCGATACGCTCGGCCGCACCCGCCGCACGTTGCAGCTCGCCGATCACCTCACTCAGGGTGCCGAACGCGCTACCGACGATCAGGCTGTAGAACACAAAAGCCGCCAGCTCGCCTGCGGAAATACGCCCGGCAATTACATCCATGCCGCCGACCCACAGCATCACCCCCACCGCCCCCAACACCAGCACGATCACCAAGGTAATCAGCCAGGCACGCTGGGCAATCCGCTTGCGGGCGACGCCAAATGCGGCTTCGACCGTGTCGGCGAAACGCTCGCGGTCATGTGCCTGGTGGTTGTAGGCCTGTACTGTCTTGATCTGCCCCAAGGTCTCGGCCACGTAGCTGCCCACATCGGCCACCCGGTCCAGGCTCTGGCGCGACAGGCTGCGCACCCGCCGGCCGAACAACAGGATCGGTGCCAGCACCAGCGGCAGGGCCACCACCACGATGCTGGTGAGCTTGGGGTTGGTGATGAACAGCAGCACCACACCGCCAATGACCATTAGCGCGTTACGCAGGAACATCGACAACGAGGAGCCGATGACCGATTGCAGCAAGGTGGTGTCGGAGGTCAGTCGCGACTGGATCTCGGAGCTGCGGTTGTCTTCAAAAAAACCGGGGTGCAGGCCGATCAGGTGGTCGAACACGGCACGGCGGATATCGGCCACGCAGCGCTCGCCAATCCACGACACCAGGTAGAAACGACTGAAGGTGCCCACTGCCAGGGCTAGCACCAGCAGCAGGAACAGCCCGATGGTCTGGTTGAGTTGGTGCGCGGAGCGGGTCATGAAGCCCTGGTCTACCAGCAGGCGGATGCCCTGGCCCATGGACAGGGTGATGGCGGCAGTGACCACCAGGGCCAACAAGGCCAGTAGCACCTGGCGGCGGTACGGACGGACGAACTGCCAAGCCAGGCGTAAGGCACGGCGTTGGCGGGGAGAAACCGATTCTGGCATGGCAGCGACCACAATGGCGGGGAAACCGCAGACTATCATTCATCCGGGTCGATGGAGTGTACGCAGGTTGCTATAACGCATTGGTCTAAACAGATCATGGAGCTTTCACAGGGTTTCTGTTGGACTGTTGCTGCCGTGACACAGAAGCTGTCACAGGCCAGTCACGGCGCAGGGCTACCCTGACCTTGAACCTGAAGAGGAGACAGTGCATGAGCTTGCAGCATGGCAATGACAACCAGAAGCCCCAGACCATCCCGCAATCACAGGCGTGCGGTTCGATCATCGACGGCAAGGGGCGCGAAGTGCCTATCACCGAGCAGATGATCCAGCAGGCCTGCAAGGCTCTGGAAGAAAGCCGGGTCGAGCGCGTACGCAAAGGTTAATCGGCGGATTTTTTGCAACCCGGCGCATGCGCCGGGTTTTTATTGCCTGACAGCCGGTGTACGCCGCGCCTACAGGGGACTGCAAAAACCTGGGGAATTGCCAACTTGTCAGACCAACTCAGCCCCCAAGGCACTGACCAGCTGCGCCAACTGCGGCGACTCCCCACGCAAGCGCACCGCCAGCCCTTCGATCTCGCGCCGAGGCGGGTACTGTTTGCGCAACTGGTCGAACGCCGCACGCTGCTGCTGCGGGTCATCACTCAGGCTGCGACGGAAGTCGGCATCGTCGCGTCGTGGGTCGTACACGGCGCGGCACAGGGTCGCCAATGCCCAGGCCGGGTCAGTGCTGGCATCCAGCTCGATCTGCGCCAGCGGCGGTCGGGGCAGCAAGTCTGCCAGCTGCACCTGCTCATGCACCCCCAGGAAACGGCACAGCGCCTGGTAGATCTGCGCCGTGCCACGCTGGCGGCCGTCGAGGCTGTAGCCGGCAATGTGCGGCGAGGCCAAGGTGCACAGGTCGGCCAATTGCAGGTCGACCTGTGGCTCGCCCTCCCACACATCCAGCACCGCATGCACATCTTCACGGTCCAGCAGCAGCTCGCGCAAGGCGGCGTTGTCCACCACCGGGCCTCGGCTGGCATTGATCAGCCAGGCACCCGGGCGCAACCGCGCGAGCTGCGCCTGGTCCAACAGGTGCCAGGTCGGGTGCTCGCCACCGCGCTGCAACGGGGTATGCAGGCTGATCACATCGCACTGTTGCACAATGGTTTCCAGGCTAACGTAGTTGCCGCCCTCGGCGGCCTGGCGCAACGGGTCGCACACCAGCACCTTCCAGCCCAGGCCGTGCAGCACCCGCACCAAGCGGCCACCCACCTCACCCGCACCCACTACCCCGTACACGCGTTCGGGCAGTGCTGCTCCATCCAGCTCGGCCAGGGTCAGCAGGCTGCCTAGCACGTAATCGACCACACCGCGGGCATTGCAGCCCGGCGCACTGCTCCAGCGAATGCCGGCTTGAGCAAAGTAGTCCAGGTCCAGGTGATCGGTGCCGATGGTGCAGGTGCCGACAAACCGTACACGGCTGCCTTCGAGCAACTGGCGGTCGACCTTAGTTACCGAGCGCACCAGCAGGATATCGGCGTCCTTGACGCTGGCGGCATCGAGGCTTCGGCCGGGGTAACGGCGGATTTCACCGAAACCCTGGAAGAAGGCATCGAGCAGCGGGATGTTCTCGTCGGCAACTATCAGCATGGCGCTCTCCTGTCTGGGGAACGCAGTGTAGGCGCAACGTCGGGCGTGTTCCAGAGCGCTTCAGTCGGCTTTCTTGCGGATCCAGTACAAGAAAGTACCGGCGTCCTCTTGCTGTTGCAGCAGTTCGTGGCCGAGGAAGTTGCAGAACTTGGGAATGTCGCGGCGGGTCGACGGGTCGGTGGCGATGACCTTCAGCAGGCCGCCAGCGGCCAGGTCACGCACGTGCTGGTGCAGCATCATCACCGGTTCCGGGCAGTTCAGGCCGGTTGCATCGAGGATGGCGTCGGGGGTGAAATCGGTCATGGGGGGCTCCGAAAATGATCGCCATTGTCGCGCATAGCGCGACGCGGTCCAAGCACCGCTTGAGAAATGCCCAGCTGCGCCCCCCCCGGCCCAGCTCTTGATCTTGATCTTGCTTTTGATCTTCGCGACTTCAGGAGGCCGAACGCAGGCCTTGCGAAGGGAGGTGACGGGCATGGATGCCCGTCAAGCGCTGGGCCCCAGGATGGGGCCTGCAGCGCGGTCCTCCCGGGAGCGAGGCCGGAGTGAGGGGACCCCGGAGCGCAGCGCAGGGGCCGGATGATCGGAGCGCAGCGTTTTTTGGTTACTTTTTGTCGCGTCTGACAAAAAGTGACTCGCCGTAAGGGCGAAAAGGTGAGTCAGCGTCACCATCGCAAACGGACTGTTCGATGCACCAAAACAGCCATATCCGCTTTTTAGCTTCTTGCGAGGTGGGCCTCAACACAGTGTAGACATTCGTTCGCGCAGGTGGCGCTGAGTCACCTTTCCGCCCTTCCGGCGGGTTACTTTGGTCTTGGCCAAAGTAACCAAAGCCGTCCGCTCCCATCATCCGGCCCCTGCGCTTCGCTCCGGGGTCCCCTCGCTCCGGGCTTGCTCCCGGGAGGACCGCGCTGCAGGCCCCATCCTGGGGCCTAGCGCTTGACGGGCATCCATGCCCGTCACCTCCCTTCGCAAGGCCTGCGCTCGGCCTCCTGAAGTCGCAATCTGCGTCGCCTGGACTACCGCGCGCTTAGAAGCAAAAACCGAAGCAAGAGCTAGAACAAGAGCTACAGCTGGAGCGCGAACAGCGCGCTGGGCTCAGCGCGGCTTCAGATCGAGCCGGCGCAGGTGGCAAGTCACTTCCTCACGGTCGTGATACAGCTGCTTGCAGGCAATCGACACCCTGATCTTGCGCGCCTTGAACGTCGCCTCCATGCGGTCGAGCAGCCGGCGCACTTCGGCATAGCGCTGCTTCATCGGCAGTTTCAGGTTGACCACCGCCTCGCGGCACAACCCCTCCCCCAGCCAGGTTTCGATCAGCGAGGTGGTGCGCGCCGGCTTCTCGACGATGTCGCACACCATCCAGTCAACCGGCTGCTTGGGCTGCCAGGTAAAACCATCAGCCATCAGGTGCTGGACCAGGCCAGTGTCCATCAGGCTTTCGGCCATCGGGCCGTTGTCGATGGCGGTCACCAGCATGCCCCGGCGCACCAACTGGTAAGTCCAGCCACCTGGCGAGGCGCCCAGGTCAACGCCGGTCATGTCATCCCCCAGGCGCTGGTCCCATTGCTCGCGCGGGATGAACTGGTGCCACGCTTCCTCCAGCTTGAGGGTCGAGCGGCTGGGCGCCTCGCGAGGGAATTTCAGGCGCGCAATACCCATGGGCCACAGCGCACTGTTGTTGACCGGGGCAACACCGGCAAACACCCGCCGGCCGCTGATGAAGGTGAGCAGCAGGCGTGGGCGGCTGGCATCGTCAACCAGGCGGCCGGCCTTTTCCAGTGCTTTGCGCAGCGGCACTTCGAACTTGCGGCAGAACGTAGACAATTCCTTGCCGTCGTTACTGTCCAGCACTTCCAGCCACAGGCTGCCAAACACCGGCAGTTCGGCCAACTGTGCCAGCAACACACTGATGCGGTCACTTTCCGGCAGCTCGACATAACCGCCCCGGGCCCACTGCCGCGGGAAAATCAGCTCGCTGAAACGCAACGCCCCCATCAGCCGCTCGGCACCGCCTTCTTCGGTACAGACAAACTCGGCGCTGGCACTGTGCGGCTTGCCTTTGGCGTAGCCCGCAATGCCAAGGCGGGCAGCATGTTCGCTGATTTCGGCGCACACCTCGCCCTCGAAACCAGGCCGGCAATGCATGAACAGGGTATTCATCTCTCACTCCACTACGGCTGGCGCGCAACAGGCGCCGGCAGGGCGGCGATGATAAAGGAAGTTCGGAACCTGCGACACGCCCCGCCGGTCCAGAAAAGGGTCAGGGGCCGCAAAGCGGTCTAACCTGACCACTCAGCCAGGTCCGTACCGTGCGGATCGACACAGAGCGGTGACACCGGCAGACCTTTAATATTTGCCGGGCACCGGCGCAGAAGGAGTTGGCAATGCCCTCGCTCGATAGCCTGAACACCCTCAAGCCCCTCCAGGTCGGGGACCAGACCTACCATTATTTCAGCCTTACCGAGGCCGCCCGCCAGTTGGGTGACCTGCAACGCTTGCCCATGTCGCTGAAAGTGCTGCTGGAAAACCTGCTGCGCTGGGAGGACGGCCATACCGTCACCGGCGACGACTTGCGCGCCCTCGCCCAGTGGCTGAGCGAGCGGCGTTCTGATCGCGAGATCCAGTACCGCCCGGCGCGGGTGCTGATGCAGGACTTCACCGGTGTGCCGGCCGTGGTCGACCTGGCCGCCATGCGCGCGGCAATGGCCAAGGCCGGCGGCGACCCCCAGCGGATCAACCCGTTGTCACCGGTGGACCTGGTGATCGACCACTCGGTAATGGTCGACCATTACGGCACGCCGCAGGCCTTCCACGAGAACGTGGACATCGAAATGCAGCGCAATGGCGAGCGCTATGCTTTCTTGCGCTGGGGGCAGAGCGCCTTCGACAACTTCCGCGTAGTGCCGCCGGGCACCGGCATCTGCCACCAGGTCAACCTTGAATACCTGGGCCGTACGGTTTGGACCCGTGAAGCCGATGGCCGCACCTACGCCTTCCCCGACACCCTTGTCGGTACCGACTCGCACACCACCATGATCAATGGCCTGGGCGTGCTCGGCTGGGGTGTCGGTGGCATCGAAGCCGAGGCGGCCATGCTCGGCCAACCCGTGTCGATGCTGATCCCCGAGGTAATCGGCTTCAAACTGACCGGCAAGCTGCGCGAAGGTATTACCGCCACCGACCTGGTACTGACGGTGACGCAGATGCTGCGCAAGAAGGGTGTGGTGGGCAAGTTCGTCGAATTTTATGGCGACGGCCTGGCCGAGCTGCCCTTGGCTGACCGTGCGACCATCGCCAATATGGCGCCCGAATATGGCGCCACCTGCGGCTTCTTCCCGGTTGACCAGGTGACGCTGGACTATTTGCGCCTGTCGGGCCGCCCCGAAGCGACAGTGCAACTGGTCGAGCAGTACTGCAAGGCCCAAGGCCTGTGGCGCCTGCCGGGGCAGGAGCCGCTGTTCAGCGACAGCCTGGCACTGGACATGCACGAGGTCGAAGCAAGCCTGGCCGGGCCGAAACGGCCACAGGACCGCGTGGCGCTGGGCCAGGTCAGTCAGGCCTTTGACCATTTCATCGAACTGCAGCCCAAGCCACTGGCAAAAGAAGTCGGCCGCCTGGAAAGCGAGGGCGGGGGCGGCGTAGCGGTGGGCAACGCCGACCAGGCTGGCGAGATCGATTACAGCCATGCAGGCCAGACTCACACTCTGCGCGATGGCGCCGTGGTAATTGCGGCGATCACCTCGTGCACCAACACCTCCAACCCCAGCGTGATGATGGCTGCCGGGCTGGTGGCCAAAAAGGCCGTGGAAAAAGGCCTGCAACGCAAACCCTGGGTCAAGAGTTCCCTGGCACCAGGCTCCAAGGTTGTCACGGACTATTTCAAGGCCGCCGGGCTCACCCCCTACCTTGAGCAACTGGGCTTCGACCTGGTCGGCTATGGCTGCACCACCTGCATCGGCAACTCGGGCCCGCTGGACGAAGCGATCGAGAAAGCCATCGGCAGCGCCGACCTTACCGTAGCCTCGGTGCTGTCGGGCAACCGCAACTTCGAAGGCCGCGTGCACCCACTGGTCAAAACCAACTGGCTGGCTTCGCCACCGTTGGTAGTGGCTTACGCACTGGCCGGCAGCGTTCGCCTTGACCTGACTCGCGACCCGCTGGGCACCGGCAAGGACGGGCAACCGGTGTACCTGCACGATATCTGGCCCAGCCAGCAGGAAATTGCTGCGGCCGTGGCCAAGGTCGATACCGCGATGTTCCACAAGGAATACGCCGAAGTGTTTGCCGGCGATGCGCAGTGGCAGGCCATCGAGGTGCCACAGGCTGCCACCTATGTGTGGCAGGCCGACTCAACCTACATTCAGCACCCGCCGTTCTTCGACGATATCGCCGGGCCGCCGCCACAAATCGCCGACATCCAAGGCGCCCGGGTGCTGGCGCTGCTGGGCGACTCGGTGACCACCGACCACATCTCCCCTGCCGGCAACATCAAGGCCGACAGCCCTGCCGGGCGCTACCTGCGTGAAAAGGGCGTGGAACCGCGCGATTTCAACTCATACGGTTCGCGGCGCGGCAACCATGAAGTCATGATGCGCGGCACCTTCGCCAACATCCGTATCCGCAACGAAATGCTGGGCGGGGAAGAAGGCGGCAATACCTTGCACGTGCCTACTGGCGAAAAGCTGTCGATCTACGACGCGGCCATGCGCTACCAGCAGGAAGGCACCCCACTGGTGGTAATCGCCGGCCAGGAATACGGCACCGGCTCGAGCCGCGACTGGGCGGCCAAGGGTACAAACCTGCTGGGCATCAAAGCGGTGCTGGCGGAGAGTTTCGAGCGCATTCACCGCTCCAACCTGGTGGGCATGGGCGTGCTGCCGCTGCAGTTCAAGGCCGGCCACGACCGCAAGCAACTGGTGCTGACCGGCAAGGAGCGGATCGATGTGCTGGGCTTGAACGGTGCACAGATCCGCCCGGGCATGAGCCTGCCGTTGCGCATTACCCGCGAAGACGGGCAGCAGGAACAGATCGAAGTGTTGTGCCGGATCGATACCTTGAATGAGGTGGAGTACTTCAAGGCCGGCGGAATCCTGCACTATGTGTTGCGACAGATGATCGCTGGCTGAGGCTGGGAGGTTCGGCTGCAGATTTGCGGCGCTCCCGAGACCGAGCGCCGCCCGCGCGGCGCATCGCGAGCTGGCGCTCGCTCCTACGTTTGTTTCGGGCCAGTTATGCCTGTGGCAGGCGCGCGCGACCGCCTTGTGTGTACGACGAGATATTGCGCCATGCACCAAGGCGTTCGCGCGCAAATTGCACAGGAAAAATTGGCCCGAAACAAACGTAGGAGCGAGCGCCAGCTCGCGATGCGCCGCGCAGGCGGCGCTCGATTTCACAGGCGCCAGAGCCCCAACGACGAACAAACGCAGCCACATTAAATAATCATTCAATAAAACCCCTAGCTTGCCGATACCTGTCCAAAGCCCTGCGGACTATCAACCCATGCGTAACAACCAGCCGATTACCCAGAGAGAACGGACTTTCCCTGCCCAGCAGCGGTTGATCTCCACCACCAACGCCAAGGGCGTGATCACTTACTGTAACGATGCCTTCATCGACATCAGTGGTTTCACCCGCGAGGAGTTGACCGGGGCGCCGCACAACCTGGTGCGCCACCCCGATGTGCCGCCTGCCGTGTTTGCCCATATGTGGCAAACCCTCAAGCAGGGCCAGCCGTGGATGGGCATCGTCAAGAACCGTTGCAAGTCCGGGGACCACTACTGGGTCAACGCCTACGTAACACCGATTTACGACAATAACCAGGTCATCGGTTTCGAGTCGGTGCGGGTCAAGCCAACCGCCGAGCAGATTCGCCGCGCCGAGGCCCTGTACCAACGCATCAACCAAGGCAAGCCCGCAGTACCTCGCAGGGACAAGTGGCTGCCGGTGCTCCAGGACTGGCTGCCGTTCATCCTGATCAGCCAGGTAGGCTTCCTGATCGGCAACTGGCTGGGCCATTCCTGGGGCTTTGCCCTGGCTGCCGGGCTATCCGTCCCCTTGGGCCTGCTGGGCTTGAGCTGGCAGCAGCGTGGCCTCAAACGCCTGTTGCGCCTGGCCGAACAGACCACCTCCGACCCGCTGATCGCGCAGATGTACACCGACAGCCGTGGCGTGCAGGCGCGTCTGGAGATGGCCATGCTCAGCCAGGATGCCCGCATGAAAACCTGCCTGACCCGCTTGCAGGACAGTGCCGAACACCTCAGCGACCAGGCGCGCCAGTCCGACGCCTTGGCACACAAGAGTTCGTCGGGGCTGGAGCGCCAGCGGGTGGAAACCGAGCAGGTCGCCGCCGCCGTCAACCAGATGGCCGCCACCACGCAGGAAGTGGCCAACCACGTACAGCGCACGGCCGACGCCACCCAGGAAGCCAACCGCCTGACCAGCCAGGGCCGGCAGATTGCCGGGGAAACCCGCGAGGCCATCGAGCGTCTGTCGGCAGCGGTGGGCGAAACCGGTCAGACGGTTACCCAACTGGCCAAGGACAGCGACGAGATTGGTGGCGTGGTCGATGTGATCAAGGGCATTGCCGACCAGACTAACCTGCTGGCACTGAACGCGGCCATTGAAGCGGCGCGTGCCGGCGAGATGGGCCGTGGCTTTGCCGTGGTGGCCGACGAAGTCCGCCAGCTGGCCCAGCGCACTGCCGAATCCACCGGGCAGATCCACGGCCTGATCGCCAAGCTGCAACAAACTGCCAGCAACGCCGTGCTGACCATGGAAACCGGCCACCGTCAGGCGCAGGAAGGTGTCGACCGGGTGATGCAGGCTGATGAGGCATTGGTGGGGATCAGCGAAGCGGTGGCCAACATCACCGATATGGCCACCCAGATTGCCGCTGCGACCGAGGAGCAGACTGCAGTGGCCGACGAGATCAGCCGCAACATCAGCACCATCGCCGAACTGGCCGACCAGACCGCCGAACAGGCGCAGCATTCAGCACTGCTGAGCGAGGCGCTGACCAGCACAGCGGGTAGCCAGTATTCGCTGGTGGAGCGGTTCAACCGCTGACGCTCCGGTATTCGCGGCTGAAGCCGCTCCCACAGGAACCTAGTGACCTTGGAGCCTGCGACGTCCCTGTGGGAGCGGGCATGCCCGCGAAGAAACCAACGCGGTGGATGGCACCGGCCCTGCCGGTGTTCGCGGGCATGCCCGCTGCCACAAGGGCCGCGTATGCCTGCGGTCTGTGTTACCAGTCCAGCCGCAGGCGGCTCTCGAAATAGCGTTCTTCGCCGCTCAACGGGTCTTCGAAACGCAAGCTCTGCGCCAGCAGTTTCAGCGGACGTTGGTAGTCATCCTCTGCAGTAAGCAACTGCGGGTAGAACGGGTCATTGCAGATTCCCGCCCCCAAGGCTGCCATGTGCACGCGCAACTGATGGGTCTTGCCGGTCACTGGTGACAGCCCATAGCGCCACAGCTCCCCATTCTTTTCCAGCACCTCGGCCAAGGTTTCACTGTTGGCCTCACCCTCCACCTCATGCATACGGAAAAACGGCTCGCCATGCACCAGGCGGCTTTTGTGCACCAGCGGAAATGCATGCTGCGGCATCGCCGCCGCAATGGCCTGGTAGCGCTTGTCGATGCGCCGCTCGGGGAACAGGCGTTGGTAAACGCTGCGGCTGTGCGGGTTGGCGGAAAACAGCACAAGCCCGGCGGTGTGCCGGTCTATGCGGTGCAACGGCACCAGATGCGGGTTATCCAGGCGACGAATCAGGCGGCGCAGCAAGGTCTGCTCGACGTACTCGCCCGTCGGCGTCACCGGCAGGAAATGCGGCTTGTCGGCCACCACCAAGTGTTCGTCCGCGTGCAGTACCACTTCCTGCACCGGGATCGGCCGCTCGTTCGCCACTTCGCGGAAGTAGTGCAAACGCAGGCCACGCTTGTAGGGTAACTCGGCAGCAATCGCCCGCCCCTCGGCATCCAGCACCCGGCCACGGGCAAAACGGTCAAGCCACTGGGCGCGGTCGATGGCCTTGAAATGGTCGCACAGGCAATCGAGCACCGTCGCCCAGTTACCGGGGGGCAGGCACACCGTGCTGGCTTGCTGGCGGGCGGGGTCGAAGGGCGCGGTCATGGCAGGGCTCGAAACGTTCACGGCCGCGCATTATCGCCCAAGCCCGCGCCCTCAACCAGCCTGGACTATCGCCTCGCTGCGTTCCTTCAGCCAGCGCAACACCTGCACCGGTTCCCAACGACCGGGGTCGTACAGGGCATAGAGCAACCCCTGGTAACCCACTACATCCAGCCCGCGGTGATAGCCGGCACGCTGGAACAAGGCCTCGATCTCGGCGAAGCAGGTATTGAAGTGGACTTTACCGAACGGCGTGCGGTCGTCGGTCACCAGGCCTTCGAGGCGCAGTTCCAGAACGGCGTCAGCCACCCGATCCACGGGCATGCGGTTGACGCTGTACTTGAGTTGCTCGACGTTGAGCATGACGTTACCTCGACACTGTATTTATATACAGCATACGAACATCCCCTTGCCGCCGTCAATGCGGTTCATTGCAGCCCCGGCAGGTAGCCGCTGCCTCTGCGCAGGGTCAAAACCTGCCTGCGCGGGGTGCCACGGGTTACCGAAAGATGCACCCATCTGTCGAACTCCAGGATGAGTTGATCGAACGGCACGGCACTTTCGTTGATCCGCCGAGCGGTTTCCCGAGGGCTGACTTCCATCACCGTGAAGTCAGCCGCCAGCCCCTGAATATGCTGGCTGTTGGTGGCACCGCCGATCAGCCGGTTAACCTTCTCGCTGCGAAAACCGCTGCTGACGATGATCGGCACGCCGAACAGTGCACGCACCTGCTCCAGCGCACAACACAGCAATTGCAGGTTGGCCCGGGCATCAGGAGGTGGGGTGTTATCGAACCCGTCCCTGGCGGCGAGCTGGGAAACGGTCATTTCATCGAGCGTGAAATGTGGAGTGATCAACATGGCGAACTATTCCGATGATGGGAAAGGTGACCGGCGCCAGTGCGCCGGCACCTGATCATCAGCTCGCTTCACCCTTCATGGAGCAGGGTTGCAACTCCTCTGCAGCCATCATTGCCCCAGGAACGCCACCACCTGTTCGGCATCGAACGGCCAGTGCAGCTCAGCAGCATTGTCGCAGCGTCGCAACACCGGAATGATCAGGCCATAGCGCTCGAACAGCACCTCACTCTCGGCGATGTCGACCAGCTCGACCAACAGGCCATGATCGACAAAAGGCATCAGCACGGCCTCGGCCACTTCACACAGGTGGCAGCCGAGGGTACCGAACAGTTGGCATTCAGGCAGCATGGCTCAGGTCCCGGTTGGCATGCAGAGATACCTATTCTAGGTCTCTCGCACTCGTCATGCACCTGACCTGGCTCAATCCTGGCTGGTGGCGCCGATACGGTGCAGCGACAAGTCCGCGCCCTGAAACTCCTGCTCATGGCTCAAGCGCAGCCCATGCAGCGCACGGATTGCGCCATACACGGCAAAGCCGCCGGCCAATGCCACCAGCACGCCCATCAGGCTGCCCAGCAGCTGGCTGGCCAGGCTGACACCACCCATGCCGCCCAGTGCCGTCTGGCCAAAGACGCCGCAGGCAATGCCACCCCACACGCCGCACAGGCCGTGCAGTGGCCACACGCCCAGCACGTCGTCGATCTTCCAGCGGTTTTGCGCTGCAGTGAAGGTCCAGACGAACAACGCGCCAGCCACCAGTCCGGTGGCCAGTGCGCCAATCGGGTGCATCAGGTCGGAGCCGGCGCAGATCGCCACCAGGCCGGCCAGCGGCCCGTTGTGCAGGAAGCCCGGGTCGTTACGCCCGGCCAGCAAGGCCGACAGGGTGCCACCGACCATGGCCATGAGCGAGTTGATTGCTACCAGGCCGCTGACGCCTTGCAGCGTCTGTGCACTCATCACGTTGAAGCCGAACCAGCCGATGATCAGAATCCACGACCCCAACGCCAGAAACGGAATGCTCGACGGCGCAAACGCCACCAAACGGCCGTCCCGGTAGCGCCCACGCCGCGCGCCCAGCAGCAATACCGCCGCCAGGGCTAGCCAGCCGCCCATGGCGTGCACCACCACCGAGCCTGCAAAATCGTGGAAAGGCGCGCCGAAGCGGGCCTGCAACCAGGCTTGCAGCCCCAGGTTGCCATTCCACACTACCCCCTCGAAGAACGGGTAGATAAACGCCACGATCAACGCCGTGGCACACAACTGCGGCACGAAGCGCGCGCGCTCGGCGATGCCCCCGGAGATGATCGCCGGGATCGCCGCAGCGAACGTCAGCAGAAAGAAGCACTTGACCAGCGAATAACCATGGTCAACGGCCAGCGCCGCTGCCGGCTGGAAGAAATGGACACCATAGGCTATCCAGTAACCAATAAAGAAATACACCAGTGCCGAGATGGCAAAGTCGCTGAGGATCTTCGACAAGGCGTTGACCTGGTTCTTGTGGCGTACCGTGCCCACTTCAAGGAAGGCGAAGCCGGCATGCATCGCCAGCACCAGGATGGCGCCCATGAGAATGAACAGAGTGTTGGAACCGTGGACGAGGGAGTCCATTGCGCTGTGCATGTTTTCCATGAAATAGGCAGGCCTGCTAAAAAAGGCACCAGGACAGTTCAAGAACCTGCATCCCTGCACCGAATCGGTGCCAGCCCCCTGCCCTGTTTCGGTGAGCGGGTCGGAGCCTGCGTGGTTTTCTCTTGGGTTTGTCGTGGATTGGGTTAAGGTTTATCGGTACACGCTGCGCTGACGCCCTGAATCGGCGCAATCGCTGCCAGCGACGCCCCGCAACGTGGCAATGACTTAGCAAGGCCCATACCAGCACCGGCACTTGAACCTTCCGCGCGTGCTATTACTCGAACTACCAACACTCATCGACAGGGAGAGGCCCATGGCCAGCAAATCGGCAAAGACTGCACAAGAGATACTGATGGCTGACTTCCAGGCGTTGGTACGCGACACCGAGAGGTTGCTGGCCGACACTGCCAACCTGGCCGGCGACCAGGCCGACGAATTGCGCGAACAGATTCACGACCGCCTGACCCAGGCTCGCGAAACCCTGCAACTGACCCAGGACTCCGTGCGCCAGCGCGGCCAGGCCGCGCTGGGCAGCGCCGAGCAGTACGTGCAGGAAAACCCGTGGCAGGCAATCGGCATCGCCGCCGGCGTCGGCCTGTTGATCGGCCTGCTGGCCAACCGGCGCTGAGGGGTTCCCATGGAGAATGACGCCAACGGCGCCAGCGCCTCGGGCAAGCGCCTGGGCGCAGCTGCGCTGGGGCTGCTGCACAGCCACATCGAACTGCTTGGCATCGAGTTGCAGGAGCAAAAGGGCCGCACCCTGCGGTTGCTGCTGTTCGCAGGCCTGGCCCTGGTGTTCGCCCTGCTGCTGCTGACAGCCCTTTCCGGGTTGTTACTGGTGCTCCTGTGGGACAGCTATCGCCTGGCCGGCATCATCGGCCTGTGCGTGTTCTATGGCTTTGCCGCGCTGTACTGCGGGTTGCGCCTGAAGGCAGCGGTGTTCGACGAATCGTCGCCATTCGGGGCCACCCTTGAAGAACTCGCCAAGGACCGGGAGCGCCTGTTGCCATGAGCCTGCCACAACTGCCAAACACCCGTAACCCGCGCGAACTGCGCAAAGCACTGCTGCGCCTGCGCATGGAGATGCACCGCCAGGAAATCCGCCATGAGTCCGGGCAACTGATGGAGCCGCTGCGCCGCGTGCGCGGAATGGGCAGCTCGCTGCACGCAGGGTTAGGGATCAAGCATGCGCCTTTATGGGGGATTGGTGCCGTGGTGGCGCTGGGCTTCCTCACTGGCAAGGGCGTGCGCAGCGGTAACCTGGCACGGCTGGTGCGCCTGGGCAGCAGCCTGCTGCCGCTGGTGCGCCTGTACCTGCAAGGCAACCGCCGCCCCTGAACACTGCACATTCCTTTGTAGGAGCAGCCTTGTGCTGCGAAGAGCCCGGCCCGGCGATACCCGTGTATCGCTCAAACAGGCCTCTTCGCAGCACAAGGCTGCTCCGGCAGGATATGCTGCTTCCTTCGATCCACAGGAGAATGCGCCTTGGACTGGCACACCCTGCTCACCCGCGAACGCCTGGGCAAAGCCCTTTATAGCGCCGATGAACTCGGGCGCAGCCCCTTCCACAAAGACCATGACCGCATCATCTTCTCTGGTGCCTTTCGCCGCCTCGGGCGCAAGACCCAGGTACACCCGGTTTCCAGCAACGACCACATCCACACACGCCTGACCCACTCACTGGAAGTCAGTTGTGTCGGTCGCTCCCTGGGCATGCGCGTCGGCGAAACACTGCGCGACAACCTGCCCGACTGGTGCGCCCCCAGCGACCTGGGGATGATCGTGCAGTCAGCGTGCCTGGCCCACGACATCGGCAACCCACCCTTCGGCCACTCCGGCGAGGACGCCATCCGCCACTGGTTCCAGCAGGCAGCCGGGCGTGGCTGGCTGGATGACATGAGCGACGACCAGCGGGCCGATTTTCTGAATTTCGAGGGCAATGCCCAAGGCTTTCGTGTGCTCACCCAGCTGGAGTATCACCAATTCGACGGCGGTACCCGGCTGACGTATGCCACCCTCGGCACTTACCTGAAGTACCCTTGGAGCGCGCGCCACGCCGACGCCTTGGGCTACAAGAAGCACAAGTTCGGCAGCTACCAGAGCGAACTGCCCCTGCTCGAGCAGATCGCCCGCAAGCTCGGCATGCCGCAACTGGAAGAACAGCGCTGGGCGCGCCACCCGCTGGTTTACCTGATGGAGGCTGCCGATGACATCTGCTATGCGCTGATCGACCTGGAAGACGGCCTGGAAATGGAGTTGCTCGAATACGCTGAAGTCGAAGCCCTGCTGCTTGACCTGGTCGGTGAAGACCTGCCAGAAACCTACCGCCAGCTCGGCCCCCGTGATTCCCGCCGGCGCAAACTGGCGATTCTGCGTGGCAAGGCTATCGAACACCTGACCAACGCTGCCGCCCACGCGTTCGTCGAGCAGCAGCAGGCATTGCTGGCCGGGCACCTGGCAGGCGACCTGGTAGAGCACATGCACGGCCCGGCCAAGCGCTGCGTGCTGCAGGCCAAGGACATGGCACGCAACAAGATCTTCCAGGACAAGCGCAAAACCCTGCACGAAATTGGTGCCTATACCACCTTGGAGATTTTGCTCAATACCTTCTGTGGCGCAGCGCTCGAACAGCACGGTGGGCGCACCCCCTCGTTCAAGAGCCGCCGGGTACTGGACCTGATCGGCAACAATGCTCCGGACCCACGTGCCTCGCTGCACAGTGCCTTCCTGCGCATGATCGACTTCATCGCCGGGATGACCGACAGCTATGCCAGCGAAATGGCCCGGGAAATGACCGGGCGCTCCAGCCCCACCTGAAGCACGCCGGTGCAGCCACGGTCCTTGAGCCAGTGCTGCACCGCATATTGCAGGAAACTTCCTACATATACTGACGGCAAATTAAACAGCCCGAGTAAAAGTGCACGAAAAGTTACCAATCACGCTTTGACATTGGGTCAAACACACAAAATTCGTAGCCCGTTTTGTTTTATCTTGTAAGCCATTTCCCATAAAGGGCGAATCGCCCTTCCTCGCATGTCTGACGACTTCCAACTGCGATAAGGTGCCGATTATCCCCCTCAATCGCCCGCAGGGAAGTTGAACATGCATTCCATATTTATTGTCGACGATCATCCTGTCATCCGCCTGGCCGTCCGTATGCTGCTGGAAAACCAGAACTACAAGATTGTCGGCGAGTCGGACAACGGCGTGGACGCCATGCAGATGATTCGTGAAGCCGCCCCTGACCTGGTCATCCTCGACATCAGCATCCCCAAGCTAGACGGGCTGGAGGTGCTTTCCCGCTTCCAGGCCATGGCCCTGCCATTGAAGGTTCTGGTATTGACCGCGCAGTCTCCCGCATTGTTTGCCGTACGTTGCATGCACTCCGGCGCCGCAGGCTATGTGTGCAAGCAGGAAGACCTGAGCGAACTGCTCAGTGCTATCAAGGCGGTCCTGGCCGGTTACAACTATTTCCCCAGCCAGGCAATAAAGCATGACCAGACAGCCGATGCCGAGCTGAAACTCTTCAGGCAGGTAAATGACCGCGAACTGATGGTACTGCAACTCTTCGCCCAAGGCCGCAGCAACAAGGAAATTGCCAAGGGCATGTTCCTCAGCAGCAAGACTGTCAGCACCTACAAGAAGCGCCTCATGCACAAACTTCAGGTCAACACACTGGTTGACCTGATCGAAATTGCCAAACGCAACGCGCTGGTCTGAGGATGGTCATGCCGCGCCCTTTCGCTCGCCTGCTGTTCGCCCTGCTCCTGTTCAGCGGCGTCGTGCAGGCCACCTATCAAGAGGCCTCATCCTATACGTTACTGGCTCGGTCATCAGCCAAGCCGACCCGCCCCATGCTCACGGCCGAACAACGGCGATGGCTCGAAAGCCGTCAGGAACTGGTACTGGGCACGTCGGCTCCGGATTACCCACCGTTCGACATCACCAGTGGCGGCCGCGACTACCAGGGCCTCACCGCCGAGTACGCGAGCCTGATCGGCACGGCCCTGCAGTTACCCGTGCGGGTGCTGCGTTTCTCCAGCCGGCAGGCGGCAGTGGAGGCGCTCAGGCATGGCGATATCGACCTGCTTGGCACCGCCAATGGCTACGAAGCGGCCAGCGACGGCCTGGCGCTGTCGCATCCGTATGCCGTTGACCAACCGGTGCTGGTAACACGCGAAGACGAAACCCGGGCGCTGGACGCGGACCTGACCGGCCTGCGCCTCGGCATGCTTTACCATTACCTGCCCAAGCAGGAGGTACGCCGCACCTACCCCATGGCCGAGCTACTGGCCTTTGGCTCCTCCAGCCAAGCCTTGAACGCCGTGGCGTTCGGCCAGGCCGACGTGTACATCGGCGACACCATCTCCACCCACTACCTGCTTAACCGCGGCCACCTGCCACGCCTGCGCATGGCCAATTTCGGCCAGCACGAGGCCATCGGCTTCGGCTTTGCCTTGCGCCAGCAAGACACGCAACTGCTGGCGCTGGTGAACACCACACTGGACAGCCAGCCTGCGGCACTGCGTGCCAGCATCTTCAAACGCTGGAGCGCCGGCAGCGACCTGCTGCTGACTGACCGCAAGCTGCAACTGACCGATGCCGAGGAACAGTGGCTGCAAGATCACCCGGTGATGCGCGTAACGATCGAGGATACGGCTGCGCCGCTATCCTATTTCGATGGCTCAGGGCATTTTCGCGGCATCACAGCCGACCTGCTGGAGCTCATCAGCCTGCGCACCGGTTTGCGTTTTGACGTGCAGCGTGCAAGCGGCATTGCCGACATGATCGCCCGCCTCAAGGATGGCCGCGCCGATGTGATTGCCGCACTGGCCACTGGCGGGGTGACCAAAGACGACCTGCAGGTCAGCCGGGCCTACCTGGAGAGCGCCTTCGTGCTGGTCGGCCGCAAGGATGACAAGGGCATGAGCACGCTGGAGCAGTTGCAGGGGCATCGCGTGGCCATTACCCGCTACAGCGCCATGGACACCCTGTTGTCCCGGCACTATCCGAAAATCGGCTGGGTCGAGACCGAGAGCGCGTACTATTCCATGGCCTTGCTCAACAGCGGTGCCGTCGATGCGGTGATCACCACGTTGATCGACGCCAACCATGCCTTGGCCAGCAACCCTGGGCTGGTCATCCGCACCACGGTCGGCAGCGAGCCTGCCAACTTCGCCATGGCCACCAGCACCCCGTCACAGGCGATGCAGTCGATCCTCGACAAGGCGCTACTGAGCATCTCGCCCGAAGAGCTGGGGGTGATCAACAACCGCTGGCGCGGCTTCGGGCAGCACGACGATGGCAGTGGCAAAGACTACAGCCAGCTTGCGCTACAAGTGGTGCTGGGCATGGTCGCGCTGCTGTTGCTGGCCTTGCTCTGGAACGCCCGCTTGCGCTTGCAGATTCGCCAGCGCCAAACCGCCGAACGCGCACTGAACGACCAACTGGCGTTCATGCGCGCCCTGCTCAACGGCACGCCCCACCCCATGTACGTGCGTGACCGCGAGGGGTGCCTGCAAAGCTGTAACTACAGCTATCTGGAAGCCGTGCAGGCCCGCTCCGACGAGGTCATCGGCAAACGGCTGGACGCCAGCCTGTTTGCCGACAGCGAGCAGACACGGCAGATCCAGGCCGACTATCTGAAAGTCATGGCCGCAGGCTCGCCGTTGATCATGGACCGGCCACTGCGGATCAAGGGCCGCGAAATGACCATCTATCACTGGATACTGCCGTACCGTGACTCACTGGGCGAAGTACAGGGCATCATCGGCGGCTGGATCGACATCAGCGAACGCCGCCAGTTGGTCATGGAGTTGCGTCAGGCCAAGCAGCAGGCCGACGACGCCAACCGCGCAAAGAGCACCTTCCTGGCCACCATCAGCCATGAGATCCGCACCCCGATGAACGCCGTCATCGGCATGCTCGAACTGGCAGTCAAACGCGCCGACCAGGGCCAGGTGGACCGCAGCGCACTGGAACTGGCCCACCACTCAGCCAAAGACCTGCTGGGCCTGATCGGCGATATTCTCGATATCGCGCGTATCGAATCCGGGCACTTGTCCCTGGCACCGGAAGCCGTCGACCTTGCGGCCCTGGTCGAATCGGTAGGGCGCATTTTCGAGGGGCAGGCACGCCAGAAAGGCCTTGCCCTGGAGGTGATGATTGCACCCGCCGCGCGTTGCCACGCACTGCTCGACCCCCTGCGTTTCAAACAAGTGCTGTCCAACCTGGTAAGCAACGCCATCAAGTTCACCGAGCATGGCCAGGTTCGCATCTGCGTAGGGCTGCTGGATGACGGCAGCACCCTGCCCGCAGTGCTGGAACTGGAAGTGCGCGACAGCGGCATCGGCATCCATGCCGACGACCTGCAGCGCCTGTTCAATCCGTTCATACAGGCCAACCCGCATAGCCAGGGCGCCCGCGCGGGTACCGGGCTGGGCCTGGCCATCTGCCGCAGCCTGTGCGAAATGATGGGCGGCAGCCTGACCATCAAGAGCCTGGAAGATGTTGGCACCCAGGTGCGCCTGAAAATGCCGCTGCAGCGCATTGACGCCGCCCCGCATTCAGCGCCGCCCTTCGAACACCTCGAGGTGCCTGACCCGCGGCTGAATGTGCTGGTGATCGATGACCACCCGGCCAATCTGCAGCTGATGGCGCAGCAGCTCGGCTACCTGGGCCTGCCGCACGCCAGCGCCCGCGATGGCCGTGAAGGCCTGGCCACCTGGCGCGCAGGCGACTTCGATGTGCTGGTGCTCGACTGCAACATGCCGCACATGAACGGATACCAACTGGCGACCGCCGTCCGTGCCGAAGAACGCCATGGCAAGCGGCAGCGCTGCACCATTCTCGGCTACACCGCCAACGCACAGCCAGAGGTGCGCCGCCAGTGCCTGAGCGCCGGTATGGACGACTGCCTGCTCAAGCCGATCAGCCTGGGCACCCTCAGCCAGCGCCTGGCGGGCATTCGCCCGCGCCGCCAGCAAAAGCCCCGGCGCAAGCTGTACCACCTGGAAGGCCTGGCTGCAGTGATCGGGCATGACCCCGACGACCGCCAGCGCTTCCTGCTGACCTTGCAGCAAAGCCTGCAGGCCGACCGGGCCAGCTTGATGGCGCTGCACCCGGAGCAAGACAGCGAGGCCATTGCCGAGCAGGCCCACAAGGTGCTGAGTGCCGCGCGCATGCTGGAAGCCCGCGACCTGATGGCGGCCTGCGAAGCCCTGGAGGCCTGCGGCTTGCCTACCCCCCAGTTGCGCTTGCGCCGTCAGGCACTGGCGCGGCACATGTGCCGTGTGGAACGGGCGTTGGCCAACGAACTGACTACCGGCGCATGCACTCAGGCAGGCAGCCCCACGTGTTAACTGGTAGACTGCGCGGCGTTATTACCTAAGAGGATTGTTTCATGGCCACAAACCGCTCCCGTCGTCTGCGCAAAAAGCTGTGTGTCGACGAGTTTCAGGAATTGGGCTTCGAGCTGAACCTGGAATTCAAGGAAGATCTGGATGACCAGGCAATCGATGCTTTCCTCGATGCGTTCCTGGAAGAAGCGATGGACGCCAACGGCCTGGACTATGTAGGCGGTGACGATTACGGCCTGGTGTGCTCGGTCAAACGCGGATCGGTCAGCGAAGAACAGCGTGCTGCCGTTGAAACCTGGCTCAAGGGCCGTAGCGAACTGACCAAGATCGAAGTCAGCCCGCTGCTGGACGCCTGGTACCCGGAAAAGCCGATCAACAAGGCTGAGTGATACCTGCCTGGCTTGATCGCTGAAAAGGCTGCCCTTGTGGTGGCCTTTTTTATTGGCGGTGCTTTTCCGTCGAACGTGGCGCATCGTCGCTACGCTTGGGGCATAATGCGTACTCTTTCGTCGTGGGGCCATCATCTCTTACAGCCCCAATGCCCTTTTCCCTCGCCGCAGGGTATTTATCCATTATGATCAAAACGCTTCGTCCCCTCATTCTGGCAAGCCTGCTGTTGCCACTCGCATTGCCCAGCCAGGCCGCCACCGTCAATACCACCCTGCCCGCCAAAGTGCAGCAGGCGCTCAAGGCCAACAAGCTGCAGGACACGGCCCTGTCGCTGGTCATGCTGCCGCTGGACGGCCCCGGCACGCCCACCGTGTTCAATGCCGATGTGTCGGTGAACCCGGCCTCGACCATGAAACTGGTCACCACCTACGCGGCCCTCGAACTGCTCGGCCCGACCTTCCAGTGGAAAACCGAGTTTTATACCGACGGTACCCTGAGCAATGGCGTGCTCAACGGTAACCTGTACCTTAAAGGTGGCGGCGACCCGAAACTGAACATGGAAAAGCTGTGGCTGCTGATGCGTGACCTGCGCGCCAATGGCGTGCGCACCATCACCGGTGACCTGGTGCTGGACCGCAGCCACTTCGTGCAGCCCAACCTGCCGCAGTTCAACGATGACGGCGGCGATGAAAACAAGCCGTTCCTGGTCAAGCCCGATTCGCTGCTGGTCAACCTCAAGGCGCTGCGCTTCGTGGCCCGCAACGATGGCGGCAAGGTGACCGTTGCGGTCGAGCCACCGATTGCCAGCATCCGCATCGACAACCAGGTCAAGGCGGTGGCTTCGAAGCAGTGCACAGGCGATGTGCGCTACAACCCGGTGCCACAGGCCGATGGCATCAG
This sequence comes from Pseudomonas sp. GW460-LB5, assembly GCF_059423245.1. Taxonomy (NCBI): domain Bacteria; kingdom Pseudomonadati; phylum Pseudomonadota; class Gammaproteobacteria; order Pseudomonadales; family Pseudomonadaceae; genus Pseudomonas; species Pseudomonas sp. GW460-LB5. The sequence continues at coordinate 95,993 of NZ_JBWKXT010000009.1, read as the reverse complement.
CGTCACCGTCAGCGGCCAGCTGGGTGACGGCTGCAACTCGCAGACCTACCTGTCGCTGCTCGATCACGCCACCTACGCCGCCGGTGCCGTGCGCGCCATCTGGAACGAGCTGGGTGGCAGTATCCAGGGTGGCGACCGCATCGAGAATGTACCCAAGAGTGCTCGCCTGCTGGCCCGCGCCTTCTCGCCAGACCTGGTGGAAGTGATCCGTGACATCAACAAGTACAGCAACAACACCATGGCCCAGCAGCTGTTCCTGAGCCTTGGCGCGCAGTTCCGCACCGATGCCGATGGGGACGATGCCCGCGCCGCCCAGCGCGTGGTGCGCCAGTGGCTGGCAAAAAAGGGCATTACCGCGCCGCATCTGGTCATGGAGAACGGCTCTGGCCTGTCGCGTGCCGAGCGGGTCAGCACCCGGGAGATGGCCCAGATGCTGCAGGCCGCCTGGAAGAGCCCCTACGCTGCCGAATTCATGAGCTCCATGCCGCTGGTGGGCATGGACGGCACCATGCGCAAGCGCCTGAAGCGCACTGCCATGACCGGTGAAGGCCACATCAAGACCGGCACGCTGAATACCGTGCGGGCAATTGCCGGCTTCAGCCGCGACAGCAACGGCCATACCTGGGCGGTGGCGGCGATTCTCAACGACCCGAAACCGTGGGGTGCTTCGCAGGTGCTCGACCAGGTCCTGCTGGACCTGTACCGCCAGCCGAAGCTGGCCGGCAGCACAGCGGCCAACTGATTGGCTGGTCCGTACCGGCCCTTTCGCGACTGAGAGCAAGTGTCTTGCGCAAACTGTGACAGTTTGCGCGATCACTGTGGGAGCGGCTTTAGCCGCGAAAGGGCCGGCACAGACAGCTGGCAGCTAACAGGCCGACTCCCCCTCCACCCGGTCCCGCCCGGCCTGTTTCGCGATGTAAACACCCGCATCAGCCCGTAGCAGCAAGGCATCGGCACCCTCCCCCGGCCGCCAGCCAGCCACACCAAAACTCGCGGTCACCTGGCCCACGCCTTCCACCGGCAACGTGCGCACCCCTTGCCATAACTCAAGCGCTAACAACCGCGCCTGCTCAGCATCACTGCCCGGGCACAGCACCATGAATTCTTCCCCGCCCAGCCGGCAGAACACATCAGTACGCCGCAAACGCTGGCCGATACGCTGGCACAAGCTGCGCAGCACGCGATCGCCCATGGCATGGCCGAAGCGGTCGTTGATGCATTTGAAGTGATCGATGTCGAGCATGATCACGGCCAGCGCCAAGCCTTCGCGCTGGGCGCGTTCCAGCTCAACCTTGAGCCGCTCCTGAAAGTAGCGGCGGTTATGGATGCCCGTCAGCGAATCGGTCACCGACAACGCCCTCAATTCCTCCTCCACGCCCTTGAGGTCGGAGATATCCGTCAGGTAGCCATGCCACAGCGTGCAGCCTTGCTCACCCACCTCTGGCGTCGCTTCGCCACGCACCCAGCGTAGCCCGGCACGCGGCAGGCATACCCGGTATTCCTCGCGCCAGGGCGCCAGGTGCTCGGCCGAATAACGCACCGAGCGGCGCACGCGGTCCAGGTCGTCGGGGTGGATACGCTCGAACACCAGCGTGGCATCCTCGCGCAGCTGCTGCAGGTCGACTTCATAGATGTCGTACAGCCCTTGGCTGGCATAGGGAAAGCACGAATGACCATTGGCATCGAGGCGATACTGGTAGATACCGCCCGGCACCTCGGCGCTGAGCTTTTCCAGCAGTCGGTCACGCGCCGCCAGCGCCTCATGCACCCGACGCCGCTCGGTGACATCAATGCAGATGGCCAGATAGCCGACCCACAAACCCTGTTCATCCAGCATGGCGGTAACCAGCATGTTGGCCACCAGCTGACTGCCATCGGCGCGCAACAATGTCCACTCCCCAGGCTCGGCACCCTGCGCTTGAACCGTTTCGGCGAACATGGCCTGACCACCGGCGATCGTGCGGCCATAGCGCAGGCTCAGCGCCTGAGCCCGCTGGCTCAGTTCTTCGGGCAGCACCAGGTGGTCAAGGCGAAGCTGGCCGATCGCCTCGCTGGCCGGATAACCGAGCATACGCTCTGCACCGGCATTGAACGTACTCACTACACCCTTGAGGTTGGTGGCAATGATCGCCACTTGGGTGGCCGCATCCAGCACGCTGCGCAACTGGTTGTGGGTACCTCGCAGCGACTGCTCGCTGACTCGCAGTTCGGCGGTGCGCTGCTCGACCAGGGCCAGGGCGCGCTGGCGCTGGCTGAACAGGTTGTACAGCAAGGCGCTGAGCAGCAGGCTCAACAACCCGCCCAGTAGAACGACTGCCAGCACAGCTGACGAACGATTAGCCTGCAAGAAGGCCAGGCTCGGCAGGATGCTCAACTCAAAGCGATGGTCGGCCAGCTGCAACACTTGGTTGCTGGCCAGCGACAAGGGGGCTGCCTGGTTCAGCGAGTCGAACATCACTTCCGGCCCTTGCAACCCGGACGGATCAACGATACGCACCACCAGGTTGTCATCCGTCGCCACTGGCCGCCCATCGCTCACCAGCTCGCGCATGCTCAGCAAGGCCATGACGTAGCCTGCTGCTGCGCCATGCTCGTTTGCGTCGGAAAACACCGGCGCCACCAGCAGCAGACCACGCGCGTACGAAGGAATATCGTACAAGGCCAGGGGTTCTGACACCGCCATGCTGCCAGGCCCGAGTGCGCGCGCCAGCGCGGCCTGGGCCGCACCTTGGCCGGCAAGATCCAGCCCATACGGCAGCCCGGGCATTTCACCCGATTGGGTATACAGCACAGGGAAGTAATGGTCGCGCTGTGGCGCGGGGCGCCACTGGCCTTGCGCGTCCTGGTCACGGATTACATAGCCCGGGCCCGAATGCTCACGCGCATGGCGCTCGAACTCGGCGCGTTGCGCAGCTTCGACGCGGGGCGCCCAGGCGTAGGCCAGCGTGCGCTGCAGCAACGGCCTGGTGTAACCGTCAAATTCAAGTGAGGTGACTGTGTTGGAAAAGCCGAAGAACCGCCGCAGGCCGTCCAGGCGCTGCTGCTGTTCATCGAAGCGTTCAGCAATGCGGCTGAAGCGCTCGCTGGCCAGCAACTCGAAACGCTGGCGCAACTGCTGCTTGTAGACACCCTGCGCGGCAAGCGCCAAGGCGGCCGTCAACAGGCCGCCCGCCACCAAGACCACCAGCGCCACCGCCCAGGCGGACACCGCTTCTGTGCACAGGCCAGATAACCGCGCACGCACGCCACACTTTGACATACACCCATCTCGTCACGTCAGCGTCCTGCGGATTAGCTTGCCCTGCCCTCATTTATAGCTATTGGCCATCAGCCGCGCAACGTACCTCGTCGGCTCAACGCAATTGCAGACGCCAGGCGCGGTGGATGCGGTTGTTACGGGCAAAGTCCGGGTCCAGGGTCTGGGCGGTGATTTCCTCCACGGCATAGCGTGCCATCAGGTGCTCGTCGAGCTGGAACTTGCGGAAGTTGTTGGAGAAATACAACACCCCCTCCGGCGCCAGCCGAGCCATGGCCAGGTCCAGCAGTTGCACGTGGTCACGCTGCACATCGAACACGCCTTCCATACGCTTGGAGTTGGAGAAGGTTGGCGGGTCGATGAAGATCAGGTCGTAGCTGTCGCGGTTGCTTTCCAGCCAGGCCATCACATCACCCTGCTCCAGGCGGTTGCGCTCGGAGAAGCCATTGAGCGCCAGGTTGCGACGCGCCCAGTCGAGGTAGGTTTTCGACAGGTCGACACTGGTGGTGCTGCGCGCCCCGCCCTTGGCTGCATGCACCGACGCCGTAGCGGTGTAGCAGAACAGGTTCAAGAAACGCTTGCCGGCAGCCTCGCGCTGGATGCGCATGCGCATCGGACGGTGGTCCAGGAACAGACCGGTGTCAAGGTAGTCGGTGAGGTTGACCAGCAGCTTGACGCCACCTTCGTTCACTTCCTGGAAGCGGCCCTCGGTGGCCTGGCGCTCGTACTGGCGGGTACCACTCTGCCGCTCGCGGCGCTTGAGCACCACGCGCTGCGGCGAAATGCCCAGTGCCTGAGGGATCGCCGCCAAGGCATCGAGCAGGCGCGATTGGGCCTTGTCCGGGTCGATCGAACGTGGCGCAGCGTATTCCTGCACATGCACCCAGTCGTGGTACAGGTCGACTGCCAGGGCGTACTCGGGCATGTCGGCATCGTACAGGCGGTAGCAGTCCACCTGCTCGCGACGAGCCCACTTGCCCAGTTGCTTGAGGTTCTTCTGCAGACGGTTGGCAAACATCTGCGCCCCTTCCGACAGGCGCGCCGGCTCGCTGGCTACCGACGGTGCCTGTTCGCGGACTTGCGCGCTTTCGGGCTGTGCCTCGCGGCGCTCGCCCGTCACGAACTGGTCAGGCTGCACCTTGAACAGCAGCAGCTTGCACGGCAAGGCGCCGTTCCAGAACGCGTACTGCTTGTGGCTGCGAATACCCATGCGCTTGCCCAGCTGCGGCGCGCCGGTGAACACCGCCGCCTCCCAGCCCATGCACGCCTGACGCAGGCGCTCGCCCAGGTTCTGATAGAGGTACAGCAAGCTGGCTTCGTCACCCAGGCGCTCGCCATAGGGTGGGTTGCTGATGACCAGGCCTTTCTGGTTCTGGTCCGGGCGTGGTTCGAAGGTGCTGACCTCGCCCTGATAGATCTTCACCCAGTCGCCCAGCCCGGCACGCTCGACGTTATTGCGGCCCGGCTGGATCAGCCGCGGGTCGGCCTCGTAGCCACGGATCCACAGCGGTGGCTTGGCCAGGCCGGCCTGCGCCCGCGCCTGCGCCTCGTCGTGCACCTTGCGCCACAGCGCCGGCACGTGGCCGAGCCAGGCACTGAAGCCCCAACGCTCACGCTTGAGGTTGGGCGCGATATCGGCGGCTATCATCGCCGCTTCGACCAGGAAGGTGCCCACACCGCACATCGGGTCGGCCAGCGCGCCACCTTCGGCGGCAATGCGCGGCCAGCCCGAGCGGATCAGCACCGCCGCCGCCAGGTTTTCCTTCAGCGGCGCAGCCCCTTGCTGCAGGCGGTAGCCACGCTGGTGCAGGCTGTGGCCGGACAGGTCGAGGGAAAGGATGGCCTCACCACGGTCCAGGCGCAGGTGCACACGCACGTCAGGGTCGATTTTTTCCACCGACGGGCGCAGGCCTTCGCGGTTGCGCAGCTTGTCGACGATGGCGTCCTTGACCTTCAGCGCACCGAAGTGCGTGTTGTCGATGCCCGAGCCATGGCCGCTGAATTCCACCGCCAGGGTGCCGTCGGCTGCCAAGTGGTCGGCCCAGTCAACCGCGTTCACGCCGTCGTAAAGGTCGTCGGCGTTCTTCATGGAGAAGCGCTTGAGCACCAGCAGCACCCGGTTGGCCAGGCGCGACCATACGCACAGGCGGTAGGCGGTTTCCATGTCGGCGGCGCCGCGGATGGCCGAGGTGTGCTCACGCACCTCGTCAAGGCCAAGGCCCTTGGCCTCCTCGGCAAGCAGGCTTTCAAGGCCTTTAGGGCAGGTGAGGTAGAGTTCGAAACGGTCCGACATGAGTATTCCAGAGCCTTGGGCTATTTGACTGACGAGGCGACGCATCGCCCCGCGATGTTTGCCCGCATGCCTTTCCAGCAGGCGTGCGGGTGGCCCTTTTCGGCACATAAGCGTGCCGCGAAGGGCCGGGCCGCCTGACCGATCTGCGCTCGGCCCAGTGGCAAAGACAGCTTAGATCATCAGGCAGTACAAAAAATTCTGGCGATGCCGGGGCCTGTGTGACCCTTCGTCGCATTTCAAATTATTTCTGCCACCCGCCAGAGACGCTGGCGAAATGACGTCAATCATCAGCAAACCCCGATCATAGCGGGCCAAACCTCAAATAAGGTTAAGTCGCATTTATTTACTTATCCCCTGACCCTATGAAAGGTTACGTGCTTATGACAAATCGATCATTCACACCGTGACTCGCATTCGTTAGAACTGGTCTCAGGCCGCTTCGCAACGAGGCGGCACTTTCAGCTCGCCACGCCGGCAGCGAGCGCAAACCGGCAGAAAGACTCTGCCCGGCCTCAGAGAGGCCGACGGGACATTACAGTCAACAAGTGAGGGCAACACCCTATGAGAAGACTTAAGCGTGATCCGTTGGAAAGAGCATATTCACGTGGCTACCAATATGGGGTCACCGGCAAATCCCGCGAACTTTGCCCCTTCAATCTTCCTTCTGTTCGCCAAGCCTGGATCAACGGCTGGCGCGAAGGTCGCGGTGATAACTGGGACGGAATGACTGGCACCGCTGGTATCCATAGACTCAACGAAAATCACGCCGTTGGCTGATCGAGGACACTGAATTCGATTTACCATGCACGCCCCATCCGGGCGGCGGGCGAAGGCCCAGGGGCCCCTTGAAGGGGCCCTTTTTTTGTCTGCCGATCAAACCCGTGGCATTGCCGCGATAGCGTCCACCGCCTCGCGGACAAGTGCCGGCCCCTTGTAGATGAAGCCCGAATAGATCTGCACCAGGCTCGCCCCGGCGGCGATTTTCTCGGCAGCGTGACGGCCTTCGGTAATGCCACCGGCAGCAATGATCGGCAGTTTGCCGCCCAGTTCACCTGCCAGCACCTTGACGATGTGGGTGCTCTTCTCCAGCACTGGCGCGCCCGACAGGCCGCCCGCCTCGCCACCATACGGCAGCCCTTCGACACCTTCACGACCCAGCGTGGTGTTGGTGGCGATCACCGCATCCATGCCCGATTCCATCAGGGCGGCGGCTACCAGCGCGGTTTCTTCGTCACTCATGTCCGGGGCAATCTTGATGGCCAGCGGCACGCGCTTGCCATGGGTAGCGGCCAGCTGCTCACGGCGCACGGCCAGGGCATCGAGCAACTGCTTGAGCGAATCGCCGAACTGCAGGCTGCGCAGGCCGGGGGTGTTCGGCGAGCTGACGTTGACGGTGATATAGCTGGCGGCGGTGTACACCTTGTCCAGGCAGATCAGGTAATCATCGACGGCACGCTCCACCGGGGTGTCGAAGTTCTTGCCGATGTTGATGCCCAGCACGCCCTTGTAACGCGACGCACGTACCCGGTCGAGCAGGTTATCAACACCCAGGTTGTTGAAGCCCATGCGGTTGATGATGGCCGTGGCTTCCGGCAATCGGAACAGTCGCGGCTTGGGGTTACCCGGCTGCGGCCGCGGGGTGACGGTGCCGATTTCGACAAAACCGAAACCCAGCTGGGCGAAACCGTCGATGGCTGCGCCGTTTTTGTCCAGGCCGGCAGCCAGGCCCACCGGGTTGGCGAAGTTCAAGCCCATGACCGTGACCGGCAATGCTGCCGGCTGCTTGCACAGCATGCCGTTAAGGCCAAGGCGGCCACCGGCACCGATCAGGTCCAGGGACAGGTCGTGGGAGGTTTCCGGAGAAAGCTTGAACAGCAGCTGGCGGGCCAGGGTATACATGGGCAGGCAAGGCTCGGGGTAAGTGAGGGGGCGATTATAGCCACCGTGGCGCTGGCAGGACAGCAAATCATGGGCCAGTGCAGCCCTGGCACATCGGTTGCACCGGTTTGGCCCACAGCCTAATCAGTACAGGCGAGGAACCTTGTGAACACTGTACCCCGAGCAACGCCCCTGGCCTGGGTCAACGGCAGCGATGCGCCCGAGAAGCCCAGCCTGAACATCGGCTACATGGCCCTGACCGACTGCGCCTCGGTGGTGGTCGCGGCCACCCAGGGCTTCGCCCAACAACACGGACTTACCCTCAACGTCCACCGCCAGGGCTCCTGGGCGGGGCTTCGCGACAAGCTGGTCAGCGGCGAGCTGGACGCGGCGCACTGCCTGTATGGCCTGGCCTACGCCGTGCATCTGGGGATTGGCGGGGTACCCGCCAGTGATATGGCGGTGCTCATGGGACTGAACCAGAACGCCCAGGCCATCAACCTGTCCCCGGCGCTGCAGCGCAAAGGCGTGACCAACCCTGAAGCACTGGCGCGGCTGGTGCACCAGCAAGGCGCACGGCTGACCTTCGCCCAGACCTTCCCCACCGGCACCCATGCCATGTGGCTGTATTACTGGCTGGCCAGCCAGGGCATCCACCCACTGCGCGACGTCGACAGCGTGGTGGTGCCACCGGCACAGATGGCCGCACACATCCAGGCCGGGCGCATCGACGGCTTCTGCGTGGGCGAGCCCTGGGCCGCTGATGCGGTCGCCAAGGGCCAAGGCTTCACCCTGGCCACCAGTCAGTCGATCTGGCCGGACCACCCGGAAAAGGTCCTGGCCTGCGCCCGCGCCTTCGCCGAACAGTACCCCAACAGCGCCCGCGCCCTGATCAAGGCAATCCTCGCCGCCAGCCGGTTCATCGAGCAAAGCCCGGAAAACCGCCGCAGCACCGCGCAACTGCTCAGCGGCAGCGCTTATCTGGATACGCCGCTGGCGAGTATCGAGCCACGCCTGCTCGGCCACTACCAGGATGGCCTGGGCAACCACTGGCAAGACCGGCATGCCCTGCGCCTGTTCGACCACGGCCGGGCCAACCTGCCATACCTGTCCGACGGCATGTGGTTCATGACCCAGTTCCGCCGCTGGGGCCTGCTGCGCGAAGACCCCGACTACCTCGGCGTGGCCCGCCAGGTACAGCAACTGGCACTGTACAGCGAGGCGGCGCAAAGCCTGGGCGTAGCGTGCCCTTCGCTGCCGGTGCGCAGCAGCCTGCTGATCGACGGCACCTGCTGGGACGGCAGCGACCCCTACGGCTACGCCCGCAGTTTCAGCCTGCATGCATTGGGCGACCTGCCCGAAGCCCGCGTCGGCGTGTGAGGGAGACCTACATGTTGCGCATCCTGCTGATTGACGACACCCAGCACAAACTTGGCCGCCTCAAGGCGGCGCTGATCGAGGCGGGCTTCGAGGTCACCGAAGCCCCAGGCTTGACCATCGACCTGCCCGCCTGCATCGAAACGGTGCGCCCGGATGTGGTGCTGATCGACACCGACTCACCTGACCGTGATGTGATGGAACAGGTGGTGCTGGTCAGCCGTGACCAGCCGCGCCCCATCGTGCTGTTCACTGACGAGCATGACCCCGGGGTGATGCGCCAGGCGATTCAGGCGGGCGTCAGTGCCTATATCGTCGAAGGCATCCATGCCGCCCGGTTGCAGCCCATTCTGGATGTGGCCATGGCCCGCTTCGAAAGCGATCAGGCACTGAAGGCGCAGTTGGTGGCACGCGACCAGCAACTGGCCGAACGCAAACGCATCGAGCAGGCCAAGGGTTTGCTGATGAAAATGAAAGACTGCAACGAAGAACAGGCCTACACCCTGATGCGCCGCCAGGCCATGAGCCGGCAGCAGAAGCTGATTCAGGTGGCAGAGCAGATCATTGCCATGCATGAAATGCTCGGCTAGCAGTGCAGGCCTTTGTGGGAGCGGCCTTGTGTCGCGATAGGGCTGCGCAGCAGCCCCGGCAATCTCAGTGGCGAAGCTGAAATCATAGGGCTGCTGCGCAGCCCTATCGCGACACAAGGCCGCTCCCACAAAGTCCGCGCTGCTCGACATTCCGAATTGGCCCGGCTCTTGCTGATGTATTTGCACCGGTAGCCAACGGCGGTTGCCCCACTTAAATCCCGACAAAGACGTCGCTCTCCCCTCCACCTTCGTGGAGCGGGTGGCGGCGTCTTTTTCGTTCCGCTGCATTGCCAAGTGAGGTGTTCGATGAGTACCAGCTTCTGGAAATCCGGGCATGTGCCCACGCTGTTCGCTGCGTTTCTGTACTTCGACCTGAGCTTCATGGTCTGGTACCTGCTGGGCCCGCTGGCGGTGCAGATTGCCGGTGACCTGCAACTGAGCGCACAACAACGGGGCCTGATGGTGGCCATGCCGATCCTGGCCGGGGCAGTACTGCGCTTTGCCATGGGCGTACTGGTCGACCGCCTGTCGCCCAAGACCGCCGGCGTGATCGGCCAGGTGGTGGTGATCGTCGCGCTGGCGGTGGCCTGGCACTTCGGCGTACACAGCTATGAACAGGTGCTGCTGCTGGGCATGTTCCTCGGCTTTGCCGGCGCTTCGTTCGCCGTATCGCTGCCGCTGGCGTCGCAGTGGTACCCGCCGCAGCATCAGGGCAAGGCCATGGGCATTGCCGGCGCCGGCAACTCCGGCACAGTGTTCGCCGCCCTGCTGGCGCCGGCGCTGGCCGCGGGTTTTGGCTGGAACAATGTGTTTGGCTTTGCGCTGATTCCTTTGACACTGGCGCTGGTGGTGTTCGCCCTGCTGGCGCGCAACGCCCCGCAGCGCCCAAAACCAAAGGCCATGGCTGACTACCTCAAGGCCCTCGGCGACCGTGACAGCTGGTGGTTCATGTTCTTCTACAGTGTCACCTTCGGCGGCTTCATCGGCCTGGCCAGTGCCCTGCCTGGCTACTTCAGCGACCAGTACGGTTTGAGCCCGGTCACCGCTGGCTACTACACCGCGGCCTGCGTGTTCGCCGGCAGCCTGATGCGCCCTCTCGGCGGTGCCCTGGCCGACCGCTTCGGCGGTATCCGCACCTTGCTGGGCATGTACAGCGTTGCAGCCATCTGCATAGCCGCAGTCGGTTTCAACCTGCCGTCTGCCGCCGCCGCCCTGGCGCTGTTCATCAGCGCCATGCTCGGCCTGGGCGCGGGCAACGGCGCGGTATTCCAGCTGGTACCGCAGCGCTTCCGTCACGAAATCGGCGTAATGACCGGGCTGATCGGCATGGCCGGGGGCATCGGTGGCTTCCTGCTGGCCGCCGGGCTTGGCACCATCAAACAGCACACCGGCGATTACCAGGTGGGGCTGTGGCTGTTCGCCAGCCTCGGCCTGCTGGCCTGGTTCGGCCTGCACGGCGTGAAACAGCGCTGGCGCACCACCTGGGGCTCGGCTGCAGTCACTGCGGCGCGGGTCTGAGGCACCTCGATGAGCCTGCAACTGAGTTTCGCCCAGGCCAGCGCCACCGGGCCGCGCGAGGAAAACCAGGACGCCCTGCGCCTGGTTACCCCGGCGCCAGAGCTGGCCGCCAGCAAGGGCTACCTGTTCGCCCTTGCCGACGGCGTCAGCCAATGCGCCGATGGTGGCCTGGCAGCACGCGCCAGCTTGCAAGCGCTGGCCCTGGACTACTACGCCACCCCCGCCACCTGGAGCGTGGCCCAGGCCCTCGACCGCCTGCTGCTGGCACAGAACCGCTGGCTGCGTGCCCAAGGCAGCGGTCAGCCATTGTTGACCACCCTCAGCGCACTGGTGCTGCGGGGCCGGCGCTTCACCCTGGCCCATGTTGGCGACTGCCGTGTGTACCGCTGGCACGCCGGGCACCTGCAGTGCCTGAGCGAAGACCACGTGTGGGACCAGCCGGGCATGCAGCATGTGCTGAAACGCGCGCTGGGCCTGGATCAACACCTGCTGGTGGATTATCTGGAGGGCGAGCTGCAGGCGGGTGAATGCTTCTTGCTGGTCAGCGACGGCGTCTGGGCCAGCCTGGGCGACCAGCATATACAGGCGGTGTTGCGTGAGCAGCCCGACCTGCAACTGGCCGTCGACACGCTGGTTACCAGTGCGCACCTCAATGGCAGCCAGGACAACGCCAGTGCCTTGCTGGTGCAGGTCGAGCAACTGGGCACGGCCAACCTCGGCGACACCCTGGCACAGCTGCAGCAGGGGTCGGTACCCGGCCCGCTGCGCGAAGGCCAGGTGATCGATGGCTGGCTCACCGAACAGCTGCTGTCACACAGCCGCCAGTCCCTGGTCTACCGGGTGCGCGACGGCCAAGGTCAAGCGTGGCTGCTAAAAACCCTGCCTGCCGCACGCGAGCAGGAGCCAAAAGCGGCGCAAGGACTATTACTGGAGGAGTGGTTCCTGCGCAGGGTCGCTGGCCGACATTTCCCCGAACTGCATGCCGCCAGCCAGCGCCAGCACCTGTACTACGTGATGCGCGAATACCCCGGCCAGACCCTTGCAACGCTGCTGGCCGAACACGGCCCGCTGCCCTTGCCACAGTGGCTGGAAATGGCCCGGCAACTGCTGCAGGCGGTCGGCGTGCTGCACCGGCGCAACCTGCTGCACCGCGATATCAAGCCAGACAACCTGCACTTGGGCAGCGATGGCCAGCTGCGCCTGCTGGACTTCGGCCTGGCCTACTGCCCAGGCCTGTCCGAAGACCCGCTGCACGACGTGCCCGGCACACCCTCGTACCTCGCCCCGGAAGCGTTTGACGGCCAACCGCCCAGCCCGCGCCAAGACCTGTATGCCGTGGGCGTGACGCTGTACCGCCTGCTGACCGGTCACTACCCGTATGGCGAGGTGGAAGCCTTCCAGCGCCCGCGCTTCGGCCAGCCAGTCAACGCCGCGCGCTACCGCCCCGACCTGCCGGAATGGCTGCAGCACAACCTGCAACAGGCTGTGGCCGCCGACCCGGCGCAACGCTTCGAAACGGCCGAACACTGGTTGCTGCTGCTTGAACGCGGCGACCGCCAGGAGCTGCCCACCCGGCCACGGCCACTGCTGGAGCGTGAGCCGCTGAAGGTATGGCGCACCCTGGCCTTGCTGTCCCTGCTGTTCAACCTGATTTTGCTGTTCAGCCTGCTAAAAGGCTGAGCGGACCCTGCCGATGAGGAATACCTGATGAGTGCAAAAGTCTGGCTGGTGGGTGCCGGCCCTGGCGACCCTGAACTGCTCACCCTCAAGGCGGTACGCGCCCTGCAACAAGCCGCAGTGGTGATGATCGAGAATGCCTCGATGCCGCAGCAGCGGGAGTGCAGGAGCGATGTGCGAGGCATGGTTGAAGATGCGCGTGGGTTTGGCTTGCGTAGCCCGGCGATTCTGGTGATTGGGGAAGTGGTCGGGGAACAGCAGGCTCTGGAGCTGGTTTCAATCGCGGGCTGAATACCCTTCACTGCAGGAGCAGGCTGTGAGGCCGGTTAAAACCCAGGCAAAGAAAAACCCGGCCGAGGCCGGGTTTTTCATGAAGCATCAGGCCAATTACTTGGACTGAGCTTCTACCTGAGCTTCAACGCGACGGTTGATAGCACGGCCTTCTTCGGTGGCGTTGTCAGCAACCGGACGGGTTTCGCCGTAGCCAACCGAGTCAACACGGTTGGATTCTACGCCGTACTGCTGGGTCAGGACTTGCTTGACAGCGTTGGCACGACGCTCGGACAGCTTCTGGTTGTAAGCGTCTGGACCCACGGAGTCAGTGTGACCTTCAACCACGGTGGTGGTTTGTGGGTACTGCTTCATGAAGTCAGCCAGGTTCTTGATGTCGCCGTAGCTGTTTGGCTTGACGACCGACTTGTCGAAGTCGAACTTGACGTCCAGCTCAACACGAACGACTTCGGCAACAGCCGGGCAGCCGTCGGCGTCAACGGTAACGTTGGCCGGGGTGTCTGGGCACTTGTCGACGTTGTCGCAAACGCCGTCGTTGTCGGAGTCGGAGCACACTTCAGCTACTGGAGCTGGAGCGACTTCGGCTTGCTTCGGGCTACCGCCGAAGTTCAGGCCAACACCAACGCTTGGGGCCCACTCGGTGTCGCCCTGGTCGATGTTGTACTGAGCTTCTACGCCGGCACGGGCATAGAACATGTCGGTGATGTACCACTTGGCACCAGCGCCAACGTTGGCGAAGGTGGAGTGGTCACGACCGCCACGGCCGGTCTGGCCCAGCGACTGGTGCGAGAAACCAGCGGAAACGTACGGACGGATTGCGTCATACGGGTTGTTGAAGTGGTAAACGGCGTCCAGGGCGGTGTTCGAGCCCTTGATGTTCTTGCCGTCTTCGCCACGAGCGTTGTGAACTTCGTCGTAACCCAGGCGCAGTTCAACGTCGTCGGTCAGGAAGTAACCGATCGAGCCGCCGAACAGGTTGCCGTCGTTCTTGAAGTCACGCTGGCTGTCGAAGAACTCTTTCTTGTAGAAGCCTTCGACTTCCACAGCGCCTGTGCCTTGTGCCATAGCGCCAATCGAGGTAGCGGCTACGAGCGAACCAATGGCCAAGCCCAAGGTGTTTTTCAATTTCATCCGTTAAATCCCCATCTGGTGATAGTTAAGCAGTCCCACCACAAACAAGGGGGACAACTCGACGGCAAGTCTAGCAGAACTCGCCGGTTCGTTAGAGATATTTGCACGCCACTAAGTTTCATCCAGGCCGGCAAATTTCTCACGAAGCTTGTCTAGCGCGCGCTTGTAACGCATTTTCGTCGCGCTCAGGCCCATGTGCATGATGTCTGCAATTTCCTGAAATTCCAGCTCTGCGACAAAACGCAGCACCAAAATCTCCCGGTCAATCGGGTTCACATGCACCAGCCACTTGTCCAGCCCGCCTTTTTCTTCCGGTTTCGGTGCCTTGTCTTCGGACGCCTCTTCAACAGGGTCCAGGCTCAAGGCATCCATCAGCCGGCGTTTACGGCGCTCCTTGCGGTACTGGGTAATGCACTCGTTGTAGGTGATGCTGTAGAGCCAGGTCTTGAACTTGGATTTGCCCTCGAAGTTCTTCAGCCCGTACAGCACCTTGAGCATCACTTCCTGACAGACATCGTCCGCGTCACGGTCGTTCCCCAAATAACGCGCACAGACGTTGAACAGGGTTCGCTGATAGCGCCGCATGAGCTCCTCATAGGCGCGGGTAACGTGGTACAGCTCCTCATGCGAACGCGCCACCAACTCTTCGTCGGTGAGCTCGCGGGGGTCATAACGCATGGGCGGCGAATGAACTTTATTCAAAACGGATCTGGCCGACAGTCAGGTCAATGTCGCCGCGCGACCCCGTGGGTCGAATTTCGCGGCGGCATACATTAACAGCTTTTGTGCGGTTAGCGACTATTGACGCGCTGCTCGAGCAACTCTCGATTGGACAGCGACACCAGTTCGCCATCATCGGTCAGCAACGTAGTCTTGACCGTGCCGATTTCTTCAATATGCCCTTCGACCTCTCCAATTCGCACCTGCTGGCCGACCTGGTACAGCTCGCGCACGTAAATTCCGGCCAGAATCTGCCCGGCAATTTCACGGCTGCCAAGGCCCATGGCCAAGGCTACCGCCAGACCAACGGTAATCAGCCCGATGACGATCACGTGGTTCAGCAGGTCGGTTTTCACCTCCAGCTGGCTGATGGCCACCGAGATGCTGATGATGATCACCAAGCCCTGGGTGATACGCCCAAGGCCCGCCGAGTACTCCAGGCCGATGCCTTCGGCGGCGCCGCGCACCAGGCCGTTGGCCACCTGTGCCAGCAGCACGCCGACCAGCAACACCAAGGCCGCGCCGAATACTTTCGGCAAATACAGGGCGAGCATGTCCAGGGTGGCCGAAACCCGCTCCAGGCCTAGCGATTCAGCGGCCGAGACGAGGAAGATGAGCAGCACGAACCAGTAGACAATCTTGCCGATCAAGGTAGAGATCGGTACCTGGATGCCGACCCGGCCGAGCATCTTGGTCAGGCCGGTGCCGGCCATCAGGCGGTCCAGGCCAAGCTTGGCCAGCAGCTTGGACAGCAGCGTGTCGAGCAGCTTGGCCACCACGAAACCGAGCAGCACCACGACCAGCGCGCCGAACAGGTTGGGGATGAAGTTCGCTACCTTGGTCCAAAGGGCGGTCATCGCGGTGACCAGGCTCTGGGTCCAGAGATCGAGTTCCATATTCAATCGGCCTTATCTGCTTTGCTGCCGCTGGCAGCGTTGCGGGAAGAGTGTCGACGCACCGGCGCGACATGCGCCGAGCCATTATTGACGGCAATCAGCAGCGCCTGGCTCCAGCGGCCAAGCAGGCTGAACAGATCACCCGCGCCAACCTGACGGTTGGCAGTTTTAAGCACGCGACCCAGGCAAGCAGCGTCGTCCAGGTCATCCCGGTCATTGCCGGAGGGTGACGCCTTGAGCAGGTCACGCAGGGATTCTTCAAACGGATCGTGCATGTGCACCTCGCGCAGTGTCAGCAAGAGACGAGATGGCCGGGCAATGGGTCACACATCCGATTGGCACGAATGTTTCAAAATGAACACCTAGACCCATCGCAACCGCCGGAACATCCACCACTGCCCCACCGCCAGCCCCAGCACGACGAGGCAGGCGAACAGGAAGCCATAGGGGTTTTCCGCCCCCGGGATGCCGCCGACATTGATGCCCAGCAACCCGGTGATGAAGCTCATGGGCAGGAAGATGCAAGTGATGATGCCAAAGCGGTACATGGTGCGGTTCATCCGCTCGCTGCGCCGGCGATCTTCGCTCTCCAGCACCAGCGCAGCGCGCTCGCGGGTCAGCTCAAGCTCTTCGAGGTAGCGGATCAGGCTGTTGTTCAGCTCGTTCCAGTAATCGGCATCGGCATCGGCAAACCAGCCCCATTTGCTGCGCGACAGCTGGGCATAGATTTCCCGCTGCGGCGCCAAAAAACGCCTCAGGCCCGCTGCACGACGGCGGATCTGCTGCAGGCTGCCGTTCTCCGGGGTGTACCGTTCGTCGGCTTCGACCTTTTCTTCTTCCAGGTCGACCAGTTCGGAGAGGTCGCTGACCAGGCCCTGGACCTTTTCGGTCAGCAGCTCGCCCATCAGCAGCAGCAGTTCGGAAGCCGACTTCGGCCCCCTGCCCTGCTCCAGCAACTGAAGAATCTCGTCACTGGCGCGCAATGGGCGCAAGCGCAACGATATGACCCGCTGCGCCTGGGCGAAGATACGCACCGAGACCATGTCTTCGGGTTCTGCGCCCGGGTTGAGGTTAACCCCGCGCAAAAACAGCAACAGCTGTTCGTCAGCCATGGGCAGCAGGCGCGGCCGGGTGTTTTCTTCCAGCAGCAGCTCGCAGGCAAACTCGCTCAGGCCGCTGTCATGCAGCAGCCAGGTGCGGGTTTGTGGATGGCTGCGATCCCAGTGCAACCACAGGCTCTGCTCAGGTTGCAGCTGCAAGTCGTCCAGTTCGGTACGGGCAATCGGGCGGGCGCTGCCTTTACCATCGAGCACCAGGGCATGGACCAGCCCCCACTGCGCGTTGTCTTCCTCGAACATCAAAGCTCCATCAGCGCGTGCGGCGCATCACTCCGGCATCTTCAGCGGGCTTGGCGAGACCAGCACGCCATTGTTGTCGGCATACACATATTCGCCCGGGCGGAAGGTTACCCCGGCGAAAGTCACCACCACGTTGAGGTCGCCGATGCCGCGCTTGTCGGTTTTCATCGGGTGGCTGGCCAGGGCCTGTACGCCGACATCGGTCTGGATCAATACGTCTACGTCACGCACGCAGCCATAGATCACCAGGCCTTCCCAACCGTTCTTGGCGGCCTTGTCGGCAAGCATGTCGCCAAGCAGCGCACGGCGCAGCGAGCCACCGCCATCGACCACCAGCACCTTGCCCTTGCCGTCGAGTTCGACCTGCTCCTTGACCAGCGAGTTGTCTTCGAAGCACTTGATGGTCACGATCTGGCCGCCGAACGAATCACGGCCGCCAAAATTGCTGAACATCGGTTCCAGCACCTGCACCAGGTCCGGGTAGGCGTCACACAGGTCGGGCGTTACGTAATGCTGCATGGGGAGGCTCCTGTCAGTCACAACGAAAGCGGGTATCGGCCAAGGCTACACCTTGGAGGCTGTCGTAGTCACCAAGGACCAAACGGTCATCTTCAGCTGTGCGGGCCTCTTCGCGGGTGAACCCGCTCCCACAGGGATATCACAAGACTTCAGTGCTGTGTAATCCCAGTGGGAGCGGGTTCACCCGCGAAGAGGCCGGTACAGACAAAACAAGGTCAGCTGGCTGGCAAAGGCTCTACAGCCACAATGGACTCGTGCACCGGCAACAGCGGGTTACGCAACCAGCGTTCCACCAGCGGCCACACCTGCACCTGCGCAGCCTTGCTCACCAGCATGTCGACATGCCCGAAGGCGTCGAAGCCTTCCTCACGCCCAAGCCGCAGGAACTGCTTGCGCTCACCCCCCAGTTGCTCGAACAGCTTGCGGCAGGCCCACACCGGGTCTTGGAAGTCCCCCGCGCCAGCCACCGCCAGCAGCGGCACATCCACCTCTGCCAGCCCCGCCCACCAGTCGCTCTGCTTGTCGCCAAAGCGCCCGAACAGGCCGTGCCAGCGCATGCTCTCCAGCGCCAGACCGATCGGCTCATCCTCCGGCCCACGCTTGAAGCGCGGCCCGGAGATCTGCCCCCAGCGCTTGAGCAACAGCTTCGCGCCCCAGGCCAGCGGTGGCACTTTCAGCGGCCAATAGACGCGGCTGATCTGGGTACCGAACAGTGCCACGCTGGCCACCTGCCCGGCAGCCAGAAAACCACCGCCCAAGGCTGCCGCCAGGGTCGTGCCGCCGAGGGAGTGGCCTACCCAGTGCGGCGCCTGGCCCGACTGCTCGCGCACGAACGCAGCAATCAGTGGCAGGTCATCACGGGCATAGGCGGCAACAGTGTTGTGCTGCCAGGCGCGGTTACGCGGCGACAGGCCATGGCCGCGCATTTCCGGGATCCACACATCGAAACCGGCACGGGCGAGATAGGCGCCCAGGCCAACCCCTTTGGGCGAATACCAGAAACGCCGATTGGAAAAACTGCCGTGCAGGAGAATGACCGGCACGCCAAAGGCCTGCCCCTGATCGGCAAGCCCCAGACGGGTGAGGGCAAGCTCGACGCTAGGGTCGGGGCCGTTGCCAGCCTTGATCCGGTACACGTCTTCGCTGAGGTCGCCGCGCCGCTCGGCACTGAGCAGGGCCACGGGAAATAGAGTGCTGCTGCTTTGCATAAGGTTGCTTGGTGCACAAAAAAGGGCGGGAACCATTACTGGAACACGCCCTGGAAAAAACCAGGCGGGGGCACGCCAGACGTCCCCCCGCGTTTTACTGCGTCAGGCCGCGCCCTGGCCTTCGGCCAGGAAGAACCAGGTCTCGAGCACCGAGTCCGGGTTCAGCGACACGCTTTCGATGCCCTGCTCCATCAGCCACTTGGCCAGGTCCGGGTGGTCCGATGGGCCCTGACCGCAAATGCCGATGTACTTGCCGGCCTTGTTGCACGCGGCAATGGCGTTGGCCAGCAGCTTCTTCACCGCAGGGTTACGCTCGTCGAACAGGTGGGCAATGATGCCCGAGTCCCGGTCCAGGCCCAGGGTCAGCTGGGTCAGGTCGTTGGAGCCGATCGAGAAGCCGTCGAAGTACTCAAGGAACTCTTCAGCCAGAATGGCGTTGGACGGCAGTTCGCACATCATGATCACGCGCAGGCCGTTGTCACCGCGGGCCAGGCCGTTTTCGGCGAGCAGGTCGACGACCTGGCTGGCTTCGCCCAGGGTCCGCACGAACGGCACCATGATCTCGACGTTGGTCAGGCCCATCTCGTTGCGTACACGCTTCAGCGCACGGCACTCGAGCTCGAAGCAGTCACGGAACGATTCGCTGATGTAACGCGAAGCACCGCGGAAGCCCAGCATCGGGTTTTCTTCTTCTGGCTCGTACAGCTTGCCTCCGATCAGGTTGGCGTACTCGTTGGACTTGAAGTCCGACAGGCGCACGATGACCTTTTTCGGGTAGAACGCTGCAGCCAAGGTGCTGATGCCTTCGACCAGTTTCTCGACGTAGAAGCCGACCGGGTCGTTGTAGCCGGCAATGCGTTTGTCGACGCTTTCCTTGAGCTCCGGCGGCAGGCCCGCATAATTGAGCAGCGCCTTGGGGTGCACGCCGATCATGCGGTTGATGATGAACTCCAGACGCGCCAGGCCGACACCGGCGTTGGGCAACTGGGCAAAGTCGAACGCACGGTCCGGGTTGCCGACGTTCATCATGATCTTGAACGGCAGCTCCGGCATGGCATCGACCGAGTTCTGCTTGATGTCGAAGCCCAGCCCGCCTTCGAAGATGAAGCCGGTGTCGCCTTCGGCGCAGGACACCGTCACACCCTGGCCGTCTTTGAGCACCTGGGTGGCGTTGCCGCAACCGACTACGGCTGGAATACCCAGTTCACGGGCGATGATCGCCGCGTGGCAGGTGCGGCCGCCGCGGTTGGTAACGATGGCACTGGCGCGCTTCATCACCGGTTCCCAGTCCGGGTCGGTCATGTCGGAAACCAGCACGTCGCCCGGCTGGACCTTGTCCATTTCCGATACGTCGTTGATCACACGAACCTTGCCGGCGCCGATGCGCTGGCCGATGGCGCGGCCTTCGACCAGCACGGTGCCCTTTTCTTTCAACAGGTAGCGTTCCATGACATTGGCGCTGGAACGGCTTTTCACTGTTTCCGGGCGTGCCTGCACGATGTACAGCTTGCCGTCGTCACCGTCTTTGGCCCACTCGATGTCCATCGGGCGCTGGTAGTGCTGCTCGATGATCATGGCCTGCTTGGCCAGCTCGCTGACCTCGGCATCGGTCAGGCAGAAGCGCGCGCGCTCGGCACGGTCGACTTCGACGGTCTTGACCGAACGGCCGGCCTTGGCTTCTTCGCCATAGACCATCTTGATCGCCTTGCTGCCCAGGTTGCGACGCAGAATGGCCGGGCGGCCAGCCTGCAAGGTGTTCTTGTGCACGTAGAATTCGTCAGGGTTGACCGCGCCCTGCACCACGGTTTCGCCCAGGCCATAGGCGCCAGTGATGAACACTACGTCGCGGAAACCCGACTCGGTGTCGAGGGTGAACATGACACCGGCGGTGCCGGTTTCGGAGCGGACCATGCGCTGCACGCCGGCAGACAGGGCGACCAGCTTGTGGTCGAAGCCCTGGTGCACGCGGTAGGCAATGGCGCGGTCGTTGAACAGCGAAGCGAACACTTCCTTGGCCGCGCGGATCACGTTATCAACGCCGCGGATGTTGAGGAAGGTTTCCTGCTGGCCGGCGAACGAAGCATCCGGCAGGTCTTCGGCAGTGGCCGAGGAACGCACGGCAACCGCCATGTTGTCGTTGCCGGCAGCCATTTCGGCGAAGGCGGTTCGGATTTCCGAATCCAGACGTGCCGGGAATTCGGCTTCCATGACCCATTGGCGGATCTGCGCGCCGGTCTTGGTCAGGGCGTTGATGTCATCCACGTCAAGCGCATCGAGCGCCGCATGAATCTTGTCGTTCAGACCACTCTGTTCGAGAAAATCGCGGTACGCCTGCGCCGTAGTGGCAAAGCCGCCCGGCACCGATACACCAGCACCGGCAAGGTTGCTGATCATCTCGCCCAGGGATGCGTTCTTGCCCCCCACATGCTCTACATCATGGACGCCGAGCTTATCGAGGGAAACTACGTACTCTACCAAGGTGATCTCTCCACTAACTGTGTTGGAAAAGCTCAAAGAGGCGCCCGCCTGTCTTCGGTGACTTGGCCGGGCGTTTGTGGCCTGTACCTGGAAAATAAGTGAGAATGCCGACAGCCGCATTCGGCAAACCGAACTTATCATATCCAAGAAACGTCATCAGCTTAAGGCCCAGATCGCAAATGAAACGAACCGCGTTCTTCATCTCCGACGGCACCGGTATCACTGCCGAAACCCTGGGCCAGAGTTTGCTGGCGCAATTCGAGAGCATTCCGTTCAACAAATTCACCCGTCCGTACATCGATTCGCCCGACAAAGCACGCACCATGGTCCAGCAAATCAACGCGGCGGCCGAACGTGACGGGGTACGCCCGATCATCTTCGACACGATCGTCAACCAGGACATCCGTGAGATCCTGGCGACCTCGAACGGCTTCATGATCGACATCTTTTCTTCGTTTTTATCCCCCCTTGAACAGGAATTGACCGCCCATTCGTCGTATTCCGTGGGCAAATCGCACTCGATTGGCGGCAACTCCAACTACATGGAACGCATCGAGGCGGTGAATTTCGCCTTGGATAACGACGACGGCGCGCGCACCCATTACTACGACAAGGCCGACCTGATTCTGGTGGGTGTGTCCCGCTGCGGCAAAACCCCTACCTGCCTGTATATGGCGATGCAATTCGGCATCCGCGCGGCCAACTACCCGCTGACCGAAGACGACATGGAGCGCCTGCAACTGCCAGCGGTGCTAAAAAAGCACCACAGCAAGCTGTTCGGCCTGACCATCGACCCCGACCGCCTCACCGCCATCCGTCACGAACGCAAGCCCAACAGCCGCTATTCCAGCTTTGCCCAGTGCGAGTTCGAAGTGCGCGAGGTAGAGAGCCTGTTCCGCCGGGAGAACATTCCCAACATCAATTCCACGCATTTTTCAGTGGAAGAGATTTCCGCCAAGATCCTGGTGGAAAAAGGGGTGGAGCGGCGGTTCAAGTAAGCCTCTACCGGCCTCTTCGCGGGGCAAGCCCGCTCCCACAGCTGCTGCACTGAACTTGAAGGCAGTGGGGCACCTATGGGAGGGGGCTTGCCCCGCGAAGAGGCCGGTACAGACAAAAGAAAAGCCCCGGCATCACTGCCGGGGCTTTGTTTTACCGCACCACAAGGCTCAGGACGGTACCACCGCCGCCTGCCCGCTCATGGCCAGGTCGACCAGCTCGCGGTTGGCCACCGCGTACATCGCATAGTCGGTACCGGTGGCGTTGCGCAGGTCGTCCAGCATGGCGCGCCAGCGCTCCACCATGACCCGGTGCTGTTCAGCCCACAATGCCACACGGGCGTCCATGTCATCCGGCGCATCGGCCATTTGCAAGACCGAGATGGTGATCGCCCGCTGCTGCAGGTCGATATCGTCGCGGAAGGCTTCGCGGGCCAGCGCCTGCCAGTTGTTCTCAACCGGCAAGTTACTGATTTCCTGCAGGTACCAGGTCAGGTCCAAAGCACTCCCCACGGCAAAGAACGCCTTGGCCACCTGCGCCGGGTCGTGGCCCGTGACGTCGGCTGCTTCAATGATCGGCAGCAAGGTGTAGAGGTGGCTGGTACCCGCCACCATGCGCGCCAGCAACTCTGGCACACCGGCGTCGACAAAGCCTTGATAGCGAACCATCCAGCGTTCGCGGGTCGGGCCTTCGAGCAGTTCATCGAGCTTGAGCCCCAGTTGCGCGACTTTCGGCCCGAAGTGTGCGGTATCACGCCCAGCGTCCTGCTCGTTACGGCGGCTGCGCAGGAACCAGCGCGTGGCACGGCGGCCCAGGCGCATCAGTTCGTCCATCAGGGTCAGCTGGACTTCTGCCGGCACCTGGTAATCCAGTGCCTCGATCTGGCGGAACCAGTGCGGCAGGTGGAAGATGTCGCGCACGATCACATAGGCCCCGGCCACGTTCGCCGGGCTCATGCCGGTCGACTCCTTCAGGCGCTGGACGAAGGTGATACCCATGTTGTTGACCAGGTCGTTGGCGATCTGGGTGCTGACGATTTCACGCTTCAGGCGGTGGCGGCGCATGGAGTCGGCGAACTTGCTGACCAGCGACGGCGGGAAGGCGGTTTCCATGTCGCGGGTCAGGTAGTCGTCGTCTGGCACCAGCGACTTAAGCAGCTGTTCCTTGAGGTCGATCTTGCTGTACGAAATCAGCACCGACAGCTCGGCGCGGGTCAGGCCCTGGCCGGCCGCCAGGCGTTCGGCCAACTGCTCTTCGGACGGCAGGAACTCGATGGCGCGGTCCAGCTTGCCACGGGCTTCCAGGTCGGCCATCAGGCGCTTGTACTCGGCAATCCGCTCGCGGGCACGACGGGCCGCCAGCGATAGCGCCTGGGTCTGCTTGTAGTTGTTGCCCAGCACCAGGGCGCCCACTTCGTCGGTCATGCTGCCGAGCAGCTGGTTGCGCTGCTTCTCGGTCATGTCGCCACCCTGCACCACTTCGTTGAGCAGGATCTTGATGTTGACCTCGTGGTCGGAGCAGTCCACGCCGCCGGCGTTATCGATGAAGTCGGTGTTGGTGGCGCCGCCGTTCAGGCCGAACTCGACCCGGCCGAGCTGGGTCATGCCCAGGTTGCCGCCCTCACCCACCACTTTGCAGCGCAGTTCGTTGCCATTGACCCGCAGCGCGTCGTTGGCCTTGTCGCCAACATCGGCGTGGCTTTCGGTGCTGGCCTTCACGTAAGTACCAATGCCGCCGTTCCACAACAGGTCGACCGGTGCCTTGAGCAACGCGTTGAGCAGCTCGGTCGGGGTCAGGCGGTCGGCTTCGATGGCGAAGCGCTCTTTCATCTGCGGGCTGATGGCGATGCTCTTGGCACTGCGCGGGAAAATCCCGCCGCCTTCGGACATGATGCTGGTGTCGTAATCGCTCCAGGCCGAACGCGGCAGGTCGAACAGGCGCTTGCGCTCGGCAAAGCTGGACGCAGGCTCCGGGTTCGGGTCAATGAAGATGTGCAGGTGGTTGAACGCCGCCACCAGTTGCAGCTTGTCGGACATCAGCAGGCCGTTGCCGAACACGTCGCCGGCCATGTCGCCCACGCCAATCACGGTGATCGGGTCTTCCTGCACGTTGATGCCGCGCTCGCGGAAGTGGCGTTGCACACCAACCCAGGCGCCGCGCGCGGTAATACCCATCTTCTTGTGGTCGTAACCGGCGGAGCCGCCCGAGGCGAACGCATCGCCCAGCCAGAAGCCGTAGTCGATGGCAATGCCGTTGGCGATGTCGGAGAAAGTCGCCGTGCCCTTGTCGGCCGCCACCACCAGGTACGGGTCGTCATCGTCGTGGCGCACCACGTTGGCCGGAGGCACCACGCCGCCGTCCTTGAGGTTGTCGGTGATGTCGAGCAGGCCGGAAATGAAGATGCGATAGCACGCCACGCCTTCCGCGGCGATCTCGTCACGGCTCCCCCCCAGCGGCAGGCGACGCGGCAGGAAGCCACCCTTGGCGCCGACCGGTACGATGACCGAGTTCTTCACCTGCTGGGCTTTCACCAGGCCCAGCACCTCGGTACGGAAGTCTTCCTCACGGTCAGACCAGCGCAGGCCGCCACGGGCGACGTTGCCAAAGCGCAGGTGCACGCCCTCTACCCGCGGCGAATAGACGAAGATTTCGAACTTGGGCACTGGTTTGGGCAGTTCGGGGATCAGCTTGGGGTTGAACTTGAAGCTGAAGTACGACTTGTTCTGGCCGTTGGTGTCCGGCTGGTAGAAGTTGGTGCGCAGGGTAGCCTTGATCAGGTCCAGGTAGCGGCGCAGGATGCGGTCTTCATTGAGCACCTGCACGTCGTCCAGCGCGGTCAGGATCGCTTGCTCCAGGCGCAGTTGCTTGTCGTCCAGGTCGTCCTGGGTGAGCTTGCGTGCCAGGTAGAAGCGGGTCTTGAACAACCGGGTCAGCTCGCGGGCAATGTCGGTGTGGTTGTTCAGGGTGCTGGCGATGTAGCCCAGGTCAAAGCCCAGACGAATCTGCTTCATGTAACGGGCGTAGGCGCGCAACAGCGCTACGTCACGCCATGGCAGGCCGGCGGTGAGCACCAACCGGTTGAAGGCATCGTTCTCGGCATCGCCGCCCACGATGTGGATGAAAGCGTCCTGCAGGGTGTCATTGAGCTGCTGGATATCCAGGCTCAGGCCTTCGCTGTAGGTGAAGGCGAAGTCGTGGATCCAGTACTCGCGGCCATTGGCATGGCGCAGGCGGTACGGAAACTCGCCGAGCACACGCAGGCCGAGGTTTTCCAGGATCGGCAGCACATCGGACAGCGCCAGGGGCGTATCGGCGTGGTACAGCTTGCAGTGCAGGATGCGCTCGCCCACCTGGGTCAGCGGCTGGTAGAAGCTCATCGCCAGCGGCTTGCTTTCCGACAGGTTCAGCACGTGCTGCAGGTCGACCACCGCCGAGTGCGCGGCGAAGCGCTCACGGTACCCGGCCGGGAAGCCCTTGGGGAAATCGGCCAGGATGTTGGTGCCTTGGGCTTCACCAAAGTTCTCGACCACCAGGGTCGAGTAGTCGTCTTGCCACGAGCGGCAAGCCTGGATCACTTCGCGTTCCAGCTGCTGCGGGTCGATGTCGATGCGGTTTTTCGGGTCTACCCGCAAAATCAGCTGCACGCGTGCCAGCACCGACTCGGAGAAGAAGGTCCAGAATTCGCAGTCGCTGGCCTTCAGGCGCTCCATCAGCACCTGCTGGATCTTCTGCCGCACTTCGGTGGAGTAGATTTCCCGCGGGACGTAGGCCAGGCAGTAGCAGAAGCGGCCGTAAGGGTCCTTGCGCAGGAACACGCGGATCTTGTTGCGCTCCTGGATCTGCACGATCGCCATGACGGTGGTGAACAGCTCGTCGATCGGCGTCTGGAACAGGTCGTCGCGCGGCAGCACTTCCAGCACCTGGGCCAGTTCCTTGCCCAGGTGGGCCTTGGCGTCGAAGCCCGAACGGCGCTCGACTTCAGCCACCTTCACACGGATGTACGGAATGGCATGCACGCTTTCGCCATACACCGAAGAGGTGTACAGGCCCATGAAGCGGTGTTCCTTGATGACTTTGCCGTCGGCGTCCAGCTGGCGGATCGACACGTAGTCCGGGTAGGCCGGGCGGTGTACGCGGCTGGGCAGTGCGGCCTTGGCGAACGACAGCAACAGTGGTTCGTTGAGGTAGGCCACGGCGTAGTCTTCGATGCGCAGCTCTTCGGCCGTCAGCCCCACGCGCAGGCGGCGCGGCAGGCCGAGGAACGACTGCTCGTCGTAGACCATCTGGCCGCCGTCGGCGTCACGCTTGACGGTGAATTCTTCATAGCCCAGGAAGGTGAAATGGTTGTCCAGCAGCCACTCGAGGAAGGCTTTGACCTCGCCCTTCTCGTTCTGTGCAGGACCAAAGGCGGTCTGCTCCACCTGCGCCACCACTTCACGCAGCTTGGCCTTCATCGGTTCGAAGTCGGCCACGGCCACCCGTACCTCGGCCAGCACCTGCTCGATCTCGCGGGTCAGCACGGTCAATTCGGCGGCATTGGCGCAACGGTCGATCTCCAGGTACATCAGCGACTCATGACGCACGCCCTCGCCCTGTGTGCCCTTGGGCAGCAGCTCCAGCAGCTCGCCCTTGGCGCCACGGCGCACGCTGAGCACGGTGGTTTGCAGGGTATGGATGCTGTAGCCGCGGCGGTTGAGCTCGGTGCGCACCGAGTCGACCAGGAACGGCAGGTCGTGGTGCAGCACTTCGACCACGGTATGGGTCGATTGCCAGCCGTTGCGTTCGTAATCAGGGTTATACACCCGCACTTGCGGGTAATCGGGGTCGAAACGCTCGATGATGCGCCAGGCTGACAGGGTGCAGCCGGCCAGGTCGGAAAGCCTGCGTTGGGTGAGTTCGTCCAGAGAGATGATGCCGAAGAACTGCTCGGCGAACAGCGCCACTTGTGGCAGGGACTGTTCGCTGATGTGCTGCGCCAGGGCCGCTTGCAGTTGATGCTGGAAGTCGGCTTTGCTGGCTGCGGTGAAGAACGCCATCTGTGGTACTCCGCTTGGGCTTTGTAATAATTGAAGCGTCGCTGCGTGCGCCGTGTACGGATCAACGATAGCCAACCCGTGGCAAGGCGGACGGTAAAACCAGGCGTCGAACGTGCACAGGCACGCTCAGGGCTCGGCGAAGCTTAACGACTGATCGGTCATCAACGCTTGCAGCGCTGCGACAATTTCGGTCAAGGGGCGGTAACTTTACGTTTATGCCTGTACGCAAGACTGTCAGAATTCCCTTCCGTTTCCTTTGATCCGAGCCTGCTCATGCAAATCAACACCGCCCTGCTGTTCGCCACCCCTTGCGATGACGAGGAAGACAACATGGCGACCCTGTGCTGCCACAGCGACAAGGGTCAGATGTTCCTGCTTACCCGCTACCCGGACGAAGACACCGTCGACCTGACCCTGGATGACGAGCCGTCGACGCTCGATGGGCTGAAGGTGACGCTGAGTGCCAAGCGCCTGCTGATCGAAGTGGCGGCCGGCGACCAGGATGCGCTGAAGGGGGACGAGGTGCTGGAGATCCACCTCACCAGCGACCTGAGTGACATGGACGAAGTGAAGCAAACCCTGGAAAACATCCTGACCGGGACCGGGACCTTCGTCTGCGAACTCTGAACCGCAGATTGCACATAGGACCGACCGTTGTTGCCTGTACTGGCCTCATCGCCGGCAAGCCAGCGCCCACCCCGACCACCTCTGCCTCAAGCCATGTGCAGCACCTGTGGGAGCTGGCTTGCCGGCGATGAGGCCGGTACAGGCAGCACAAAACCCCTTGGGAGAGCCAGGCGCTAGCGCAATGCTGCCTGCATTGCTTTAGCCTGCACCCGCAGCGCCTCGCAAAACGGCTCCACCGCTGCCGATGCCGGCCGGTGGTCGGGGCGTATCAGCATCACCTGGTACGGCACCGACACCCGCAACCTGCGGATCGGCAACCCGCCCTGTGCCGCCTCCAGCCCGCTCAGCGGGTTGATGATCGCCACCCCTAGGCCTTGCCTGACCATGGCGCACACCGAGGCGGCACTGGTGGTCTCGATCACCGTGCGGCGGTTCACCCCCGCCGCACGAAAGTGCTGGTCCAGGCGCTGGCGGTAGGTGTCCAGGCTGGCCAGGTTGATGAAATCGACCTCGTGAAAATCGCTCAGCTCCAACTCGGCCTTGGCCTGCAACGGGTGATGCTCGGGCAGCACGCACACCATGTTGGCGCTGAACAGCAATTCGCCATAAGCGCCGCGCGGTATCTGCTCCACCTCGGTCAGGCCAAGGTCATGCTGCTGGGCGACCAGTGACTCCTCCAGCAACGGCGATTCCTGCGCCAGGATGCTCACGCTCACGCCGCGGTGCTGCTGGTGGAAGCGCTGGCAGGCCTTGGGCAGCAAGGTCTGTGAAAACAACGGCAGGCAGGTGATGGCCAGCCGCCCCTGCTCGAAATTGCGGATGGCCTGGGCAAAGCGATCGATCCGCTCCAGCCCGACGTAGGCCCGCTCGACTTCTTCGATCAACAGCAGCGCCTGGGCGGTCGCCACCAGGCGCCCTCCCTCGCGTTCGAACAGGTTCAGGCCAGTCACCTGCTCCAGCCGCGCCAGTTCGCGGCTAACGGTGGGCTGCGAGGTGAACAGCAGGCGCGCCGCACCGGTAACACTGCCGGCGGCCATGATGGCGCGGAACACTTCGATGTGGCGCACGGACAGTTTCACGGCAATACCCGATGAGTAGACGATGGGTATATCAGATATGAATGACTGACGGAAAAATAGCTATTTTTATGAATTCCCGCTTTGGCTCATCCTTGTGGCCTTCCTTATATGAGTTGCGCCACCATGACCGCACCCTTCACCCTCCTGGCCGAGGCGGTTCGCCAGCACGGCTCGCCGCTGTGGGCGTACGACGCTAGCACCATCGCTGAGCGTGTCGAGCAACTGAACGTGTTCGACACCGTGCGTTTCGCCCAGAAAGCCAACCCCAACCTGCACGTACTGCGCCTGATGCGCGCCCACGGCCTGATGCTGGACGCCGTGTCACTGGGCGAGATGGAGCGTGCCTTCGCCGCGGGCGCGAGCGTGCACGGTGACCCTGCGGGCGTGGTGCTGACGTGCGACGCGCTGGACCGGCCAACCCTGGAGCGGGTAGTAGCAGAAAAGATCGAAGTCAACGCCGGCTCCATCGACATGCTGCGCCAACTGGGTGAACGCTCGCCCGGCCACCGCGTGTGGGTCCGCATCAACCCGGGCTTCGGCCATGGCCACAGCCGCAAGACCAACACCGGCGGCGAAAACAGCAAGCACGGCATCTGGCACGAGGAACTGGACGAGGCGCTGGCGTGCATCAAGGCCCATGGCCTGCACCTGGTAGGCGTGCACATGCACATTGGTTCCGGGGTGGACTACCAGCACCTGGAACAGGTGGCTCGCTCGATGATCGAGCTGATCGGCCGCCTGGGCGTGGACATCGAGGCGTTCTCCATCGGTGGCGGGCTGTCCACCCCTTACCGCAGCACCGACAAGCCGGTCGACCTGCAGCGCTACGCCCAGACCTGGGCGGTGGCGCGCAAGGAAATCGAAGCCATGCTGGGTCACCCCGTGCGCATGGAGATTGAGCCTGGGCGCTTCCTGGTGGCCGAGTCGGGCTACCTGGTAGCAGAAGTGCGTGCCGTCAAGCAAGTGGGCCGCAATACCTTCGTCATGATCGACGCCGGCTTCAATGACCTGATGCGCCCGGCGATGTACGGCGCCTATCACGGCATGACCCTGCTCGACGCCAACGGCCAGCCGGTGGACCGCCCACGGCAGCCGACTGTTGTGGCCGGGCCATTGTGCGAATCGGGTGACGTGTTCACCCAGGATGACCAGGAACTGACCCCGCAGGACCTGCCCCAGGCACAGGTGGGCGACCTGCTGGTGATCCATGATGCCGGCGCCTACGGTGCATCGATGTCGTCGAACTACAACAGCCGGCCGTTACTGCCGGAGTTTCTGATCGAGGACGGGGCGCTGCGGATGATTCGCCGGCGGCAGACGGTGCAGGAGCTGCTGAGCCTGGAGGCCGGGTTCTAACAACGTTTTCAATGTGTGCGTCCTGCCTTTGTGTGAGCAACTGCCTTGCTCAGGATCCAGAAGCTGGCGCAACCTCTGTGGGAGCGGGCATGCCCGCGAACACCGGCAGAGCCGGTGCCATCCAACGTGTTGCCTGTTTCGCGGGCACGCCCACTCCCACAAGGCTGTGTGCATGCACACGATCCTTGCAATCAGCCCGCCCTACTACGACAATGCGATCAATTCCCATTAATATTGCGGTCTTGACGCATGTCGACGCTCGATCCCCAGGCCCTGCACCAGCTGTACAGCGAAAACAACAGCTGGCTGAAGGGCTGGCTGCGCGCCCGCCTGGGCAACGCCGCCGATGCTTCCGACCTGGCGCACGACACGTTCTTGCGGGTAATGACCGCGCGTAATCCGTTGCCGATCCGCGAGCCGCGCAGCTACCTCAGCGCTATAGCCCGCGCGCTGCTGATCGACAAAGCCCGCCGTCGCTCCATCGAAAAAGCCTACCTCCAAGCCCTGGCCCTGCGCCCGGAGCCGGTTGACGTCTCGCCGGAGGTGCGCTTGTCCATCATAGAAATGCTGGTGGCCGTGGACAGCCTGCTCGACGAACTCGGCGCCAAGACCCGCGCCATTTTCCTTGCCGTTCAACTTGAAGGCCTGACCTACGGTGCTGCGGCTGAGCGTTTCGGCGTGTCGGTTACCACCGTGAAGAACCACCTGATCAAGGCGATGACCCGCTGTCTGCTGGTAGTTGAAGGCTGAACGCGATGGATCTCAAGACACTCGAAGCCGCTGCTACCTGGTATGTGCAGCTCAACGATGGCGCCTGCGACGAGACCCGCACCCAGGCGTGGCGGCAATGGCTGCAGGCCAGCCCGCACCACGCTGCCGCCTGGGCGCGGGTGGAGAAGCTGCAGCAGCAATGGGCCATGGTGCCCGCGCAAGCAGCATTGTCCAGCCTTGGCGCTGCGCAGGCGCAGCGCCGCGATGTGCTGAAAGTGCTGGGCCTGCTGGTTGCCATGGGTGGCGGCAGCTGGCTGGCAGCCGAACAGGTGCCCTATCGCGCCTTGCTGGCACAGCAACGCACCGGCACGGGTGAGCGACGCACCCTAGCGCTGGCGGACGGCTCGCAGCTGGAGCTGAACGTGGGTACCGCGCTGGATGTACGCTATGACACGAAGGTGCGGGCGATTCAGCTGTACCAGGGAGAAATACTGGTCAGGCCTGTCAGCGAGGTGCAGCACCGTCCGTTCATCGTGCACACCGAGGACGGCAGTATCCTTGCCCGCAGCACCGAGTTCAGCATCCGCAAACTCGCGCACAAGACGCGCGTCGGGATACTGCAGGCCAGTGTCGAGGTTCGCCCGCAGCGCCACGTTGAGCGGAGGCTGCAACTGCAAGCCGGGCAGCAGGTGAGTTTTGACCAGAATGACTTCGCCACCCCGCACGCCCTGCCCGTCGACTCGACTGCCTGGCGGCATGGCATGTTGAGTGTGAACGACTGGCGCCTGGGCGACTTCCTCGAAGAGCTGGGGCGTTATCGGCCAGGGGTGTTGCGCTGCGCCTCGTCGATCCAGGCCATGAGCATATCCGGCGCATTCCGCATCGACGACACCGATATCGCCTTGGCCAACCTGCCAAAAACACTGCCCGTGAAGCTGCGCTACCTCAGCCGCTATTGGGTGAGTGTGGAACCCGCCTGAGCAATTGCGAAAAAACTTTCGCCGCAATCTTGCTGATTTCGATTCTCGTCCGTCCCTGACACAAGCCGCGACGACAGCGACTTTCTGCCATGACTCGGAAGGATCACGAAATGCCTCACCTGCACCCTACCCCTGCAACCAAGCTGAGCCAGGCCGTGCGCCTGGTGCTGTTCGGCATGTCCCTGGCCAGCGCGCCGGGCCTGCTGCTGATGCCTGCCCAGGCCATGGCCCAAAGCCAGACCGCCTACCACGTCGCCGCTGGCCCGCTGGGCAATGCCATCACCCAGTTCGGCGTGCAGGCGGGCGTGACCATTTCGTTCGACACCGCACAGACCCGCCACTTGAGCAGCGCCGGCCTGGAAGGCAGCTACAGCATCGAGGAAGGGCTGGTGCGGCTGTTGGCCAATAGCGGCTTGCAGGCACAACGCCAGGGCAATGGCGGCTACGTGCTGATGCCTGCCAACAACGGCGCGGCCATGGAACTGGGCCCACTGAACATCGATGCCAACCGGCTGGACGCCACCAGCGAGGGCACCCAATCGTACACGGCACGTGCAGTAACCATCGGCAAAGGCGTGCACACGCTGAAGGAAACCCCGCAGTCGGTCACCGTGATGACCCGCAAGATGCTCGACGACCAGAACCTCAATACGCTGGAACAGGTGCTGGACAAGACCCCGGGCATCACCGTGTACGACTCGCCCATGGGCGGCAAGTACTTCTACTCCCGTGGTTTCAACCTGGACGGCCAGTACCAGTATGACGGCGTGCCGCTGGACGTGGGCGGCAACTACGTGCAGGCCAACAGCTTTTCCAGCGACATGGCGTTCTACGACCGCGTCGAAATCCTCAAGGGCGCGGCGGGCATGATGAAGGGCTCCGGCTCCTCCGCCGGCGGCGTCAACTTCGTACGCAAGCGTGGCCAGGAAAAGGCCACCACCACCGTCACCCTGTCTGCCGGCAGCTGGGACAACTACCGCGGCCAAGTAGATGTAGGCGGCCCGCTGAACGAGTCGGGCACCGTGCGCGGGCGCGCCGTGGCCTCGCTGCAGGACCGCCAGTACTTCTATGACACGGCCAAGCGCCAGGACCAGATACTGTACGGTGCCATCGACTGGGACGTCACCGCCGACACCACCCTGGGCTTTGGCCTGGCCTACGAGGATGTCGATGCCACACCGTGCTATTCCGGCCTGCCACGCTACGCCAATGGCAGTGACCTGAAGCTGTCGCGCTCTACCTGCCTGGGGGCCAGCTGGAACGACCTGCAAAGCCAGCGTATTACCGGTTTTGCCGACCTCAAGCACCGCTTCAATGATGACTGGACGCTGAACTTCGCCTCGATCTACACCCACAACACCCAGGACATCGAATACGCCTACTCCGAAGGTACGGTGCCGGTCGGCGCCAGCACCGCCAGCATGAACGTGCGCGCCGGCCGCTTCGACTACGACCAGGACGACTACGGCTTCGATAGCTATGTCGATGGCAAGTTCGAGGCGTTCGGCTTGCAGCACGAGCTGATCATCGGCGCCAACGCCAGCCGGCAGAAAACCCATGATTACTTCGCGTTGATGCTGCTGAACGCCAAGCAGGACCCATTCAACCCAACCTCGAACTTCCCACACCCGTCCAAAGGCGATTATCTGGTCAACCCGAGCCGCGGTGGCAGCGTGCCAACCGATTCCACCACCACCCAATATGGCACTTACGCCAACCTGCGGCTGAAGCTGGCAGAGCCGCTGACCCTGGTGCTGGGCGCACGGGTCAGCTGGTACCGCAACAAGAGCGACTCCTATACCCAGCTCTACGATTACTGGGTGAACAACCGCAGCCAGGAAAACGGTCAGGTCACGCCGTTCGCCGCCGTGCTGTACGACCTGAACGAGCAGTGGACCGCCTACGCCAGCTACGCCGACATCTTCCAGCCGCAGAGCGACAAGGTGAACGCCGAGCGGCAGTCGCTTCAGCCCAAGACCGGTGCAAACTACGAGATTGGCATCAAGGGCGAACTGCTTGATGGCGCATTGAACACTTCGTTCAACCTGTTCCGTACGGTCGAGAAACACCGTGCGGAAACCGACTACAACGAAGCCTGCCCGTCAGGCGACGGGTATTGCTACACCGACAGCGGCAAGGTCCGTGCCCAGGGTTTCGAGGCCGAGATCAGCGGCTCGCCAATCGAGCGGCTGCAGCTGCTGGCGGGTTACACCTACACCCAGACCAAGTACCTGAATACCATCGAAGACAGCGACCCCACCGAGCTGACCTTCACCTCCAGCTTCATCCCGCGGCACATGCTCAAGGTATGGGGTGACTACCAGCTGGGCGGTGCACTGGAGCGCTTCACCGTCGGCGCCGGCCTGAACAGCCAGAGCGAGAACTTCCGCACCACCGGCACTACCCGCGTCGAGCAGGCAGGCTACACCGTATGGAACGGCCGCGTGCAGTACCGCATCGACCCGAACTGGACAGTCGCGCTAAACGGCAACAACCTGTTCGACAAGAAGTACTACGCCACCATCGGTGCGCCGGCGTGGGGCAATTTCTATGGTGAGCCACGCAATTTCATGGTGACCTTGCAAGGCACGTTCTAAGCGATCACGACGCAGTTGTGGGAGATTGTGCAGAGAACAAAGACGGCAGGTAAGCCACTTGTGGGGGCAGGCTTGTTCCGCGAATGGAACAGGCGGTGCCTGGCACCGGCTTTGCCGGTGTTCGCGGGACAAGCCCGCTCCCACAAAGCCCGTGCTGGATAAACGGGCTGGCGGTCGTTCTATGAGGGCGCAAGCACGCTACTTGTGGGAGCGGGCTTGTCCAGGGTACAGACCGGAGACATCGTTGACATTTTAAACCGGGGACATGGTTGCGCTCCTGCATCAGGGCTTCGAACACCACCATCAGGTTGATATCGGCCTTGCGCAGTTCGTTGCGGTTCATTGGGGCTCCCGGCCATGGCCATGACGTGCGGACTCAATTCCAGCATCGATATGGATTGCGGTCGAGTAAAAACCGGAAACCCGACTCAGGCTGCATTGCCCCACACTGCGCAATCCGGGTAACCTTCTGCCATCTTCCCTTCCGGCTTCCCCTGCCGTGCACCGCCCAGGCGTTAAATCGCGAAGCGGTCATTCATGATGCCGACACCTGCATGGCCGCCACCTTTTGGCGCGCCCATCTGCCATCTATACATTCAGGATGACCCTATGATCATTCGCCAAGGCATTGCTGCAGACTTCCCGCAGCTGCTCGACATCTGGCTGCGCGCCGTACGCGCCACACACCACTTTCTGCAACCGTCCGACATCGACGCGCTGTTGCCACAGCTGCAAGACGTGTACTTTCCGGCCGTCGAGCTGTGGGTTGCAGTAGATACCGATGACCAGCCGTTGGGCTTCATCGGTTTCAATGAAAACCACGTGGAAATGCTCTTCGTCGACCCCGAGCGACATGGCCAGGGTATTGGCCGTGCGCTGCTGGATTTTGGCCGCCAGTCGCGTAACGCGATGAGTGTCGATGTCAACGAGCAGAACCCCCAGGCAACAGGGTTCTACGAGCACTACGGCTTCGTCCAGACCGGCCGCTCGCCGCTGGATGGCGAAGGCCGGCCGTTCCCCTTGCTGCATATGAGCTTGCCCACCAAGACATGACTAGAAGGCACACACCGCGATGGACCGGTCCATCGGGCCATGTGTCGCAAAAAGGGCCGCAAAGCGGCCCCCCAGGGCAGCCGTTCAGCGCAAGGTATTTTTGGTCAGTTCGACTTCGTTCATCAATGCCTTGGCCAACGCCGTGAGGTAATCGGCGGCGCCCAGGAATTTGTGGTCGTCCTCCATATCGCCTTCGCGCAGCAGATGCTTGATGTAGCTCAGCAGGATCGAAACTTGCTCATAGGCATCATCGATAGGAATGCCGGGCTGGACCCGCAGCAGATCCTGTGGATCGGGGACGAGCTTTTTCATTGTGTAATTCCAGCTTCTAGGGAAGGAACCACCACCTGAATCTTTCTCATGGATTGAAGGCGGCAGCCGTACGCAGGTGTGAGAAAACCGGGCAGAAGCTAGCAAAGGCCCGGCCAGGCGAAAGCCCGCCCACGTACGGCCACCATGAAGGTGCTGCTAGCTTGACTGTCGGGTTCTCATGCCCGGTCGCCGGAGCGACGCGAAAACGTTATCCCTGAGGTACTTCGCCGACAACGGCGATAGTTCAGCAGCGCGCGTAGGATAATTCCTAAGCGGGTTGATTCTGAAGCGTTTGGTTTCATGTTCAGAAATGTCTTACAGGGGATGGCTTTGAGGTGCCTGCCAAGGGATCGGTCAGGGCCACCAGGTGCTTGCCGCAACATTTTCAGCGCCTACAAGACCGAGCGCCGCGCGGGCGGCGCTCGATCTCGCAGGCGATGAATAATTGCGCCGAACCGCCAACCTTCGCAATCAAGCATCAATAAACCGCCGTATAATCGGATCCAATACCGAGGATGCCCCGCATGCAAGCATTGGAAATGGACTACGGACACGGCGAAGAAGTGGCCAGCCACTGCCACGCCGAAGATCAGCTGATCTACGCCGCCAGCGGCGTCATGCGGGTCAGCAGCGAAGGCGGTAGCTGGGTGATCCCTGGCGGGCATGCGTTGTGGATGCCCGCCGGGGTCAGCCATGCCATCCGCATGGAAGGCGTGGTCTGCATGCGGACCTTGCTGCTCGAAGCACGTATCGAGCGCTGCCAGGTCATCGTGGTAACCGGCCTGCTGCACGAACTGATCCTGGCTGCGTCACGCATGCTCGACCTGCGTGACGGCGAGCACGTGCGGGCACTGATCCAGCTTGAGTTGGCCACTGCCAGGCGCATCGATGCCTTTGTGCCGTTGCCGCACCAGGCGAAACTGCGCGCCTGGTGCGAGCGCTTCCTGCAGGACCCGGCCCAGGACCTGACGCTGGAACAATGCGGCGCGCAACTGAACATGAGTGCCCGCAGCGTGGCACGGCTGTTCCAGCGTGAGGTGGGCATGTCGTATGGCGAATGGCGCGCCCGTGCCCGGGTGATGCTCAGCCAGCAATGCCTGGCCGATGGCCAACCAATCCTGAACGTGGCGCTGGAGCACGGCTACCAGAGCGCCAGCGCCTTTGCCGCCATGTTCAAGCGCATCCTCGGCTACGCGCCGAGTGATTGGCAAAACAGTACCGCGCGCGGGTACTGAGCTCCAGGTTGTCCCACTTGCGCGCAGGGTTGTCCCGCTTGCGGCAGCGGCGGGCGCCCCACCCTCGTTAACCTCGCATCACCACCCTTGAGCGACATGTGTGATGCCCTTACTGCCTTCATTTCCCTTCCCTGCCCGGTTTGCCGTACTCGCCATACTCGGCGTGCTGGCGGCGTGCACCCGGCAACCCGCACCTGCCGAGCCACCCGCAGCGCTGCTGGCCAACCCGCTGGCGAATGTGCCGGCGGGTGTCAGCCGGCAACCATTGCCCCAACAATGGTGGGCGCTGTTCCAGGACCCGCAACTTAACCACTGGGTACAGCAAGCCCTGGCGCACAATCAGGACCTGGCCCAGGCCGAAGCCAATGTGCAGGCCATGCTGGCGGGGATAGGCGAGTTCGATGCCAGGCGCTGGCCGTCAACCTCGATGGACTTTGCCGCCACCTATGGCAAGAGCGCCGATGACCAGACCCTGGCCGAGGCGACCGACAGCCACGCGCCGTCGCAATGGCAATTCAACCCAGGCATCGAGTTGGCCTATCAGGTGGATGTCTGGGGCCAGGTGCGTGCTGCCATCGAGCGCGCCCGGGCCCAGGCCGAAGCCAGCGCTGCGGCGCTGGATCTGGTGCGCCTGCAAGTGGTCGCCCAGACCAGCCGCGCCTACCTCGACCAGTGCATCTACACGGCGCGCCTGGACGAGGCTAAGCAGTCCCTGCAAACCCTCGACCACAGCGTGCAACTGAGCGAACGCCAGCGCCAGGCCGGCGTGGCCACTGCCCTCGACAGCGAGCGCCTGCTGGGCTTACGGGAACAAGTGCGGGCGCAGCTGCCGATGCTCGCAGCCGGGCGGCAGATGGCGCTTTACGAACTTGGCATGCTCAGTGGCCAGGCCTCGCTGGCCGACACCACCACTTGCACAACCATCCCCACGCTGTCGGCGCCGCTACCGGCCGGCGATGGTTGGCATTTGCTCGAACGCCGGCCGGATGTGCGCCAGGCAGAACGGGAACTGCAGGCTGCCACCCTGGAAACCGACATCGTCCGGGCCGACCTGTATCCGAAGGTCAGCTTCGGCGCTTCGCTGACCTCCTCGGACCATCACCTGGCCAACCTCGGCGACAGCCGCGCGGTGATGTTCGGCATTGGCCCGCTGATCCGTTGGGAGTTTCCGAATATGAAGGCCAACCGCGCAAGGGTCGGCAAAGCCGAGGCGTTGCAACAGGCTCAGGTCGCCCGTTACCACGGTGTGGCGCTGAGCGCGCTGAAAGAGGTGCGCCAGGCGCTGGCCCGCTACGACGGCGAACAGCAGCGCTTGCAGGCACTGGATGCAGCCCTGGCGCACAGCCAGCGCGGCTATGCCCTGGCCCAGGGCAATTACCGCGCCGGCACCTTGGA
The DNA here is from genome assembly GCF_059423245.1 of Pseudomonas sp. GW460-LB5. Taxonomy (NCBI): domain Bacteria; kingdom Pseudomonadati; phylum Pseudomonadota; class Gammaproteobacteria; order Pseudomonadales; family Pseudomonadaceae; genus Pseudomonas; species Pseudomonas sp. GW460-LB5. The sequence continues at coordinate 57,426 of NZ_JBWKXT010000009.1, read as the reverse complement.
CGGGCTGGCCTTGCTCGACAGCGAGCGAGAACTGATACGCCTGCGGGCCAGCCACGTAGAAGCCCGAGGGCGGCTGGCGCAGGCACAGGTCAACCTGTTCCGCGCCCTGGGCGGGCGGTGGTAGCTTCAGGTAACAACAAATGCGGCCGCTTAGCGGCCCTTCGCGGGCACGCCCGCTCCCACAGGAACTGCGCAGCGCCCGAAGAAAACGCCATCCCTGTGGGAGCGGGCGTGCCCGCGAAGGGCTGCACAGCAGCCCCAAAAATCAAGCATGGAAACCGTACATGAATGTTGCCGTAGAACAAACCGCACCAGCCGAAACTGAACCGCGGGCCAAAGCCAGATCCCGTCGCCGCCTGGCCTACACCACCAGCGGCAGCCTGGCAGCAATCGCCCTGCTGGCCTTCACCAGCTACTGGCTCACCACCGGCCGCTACCTGGAGACCACCGACGACGCCTACGTCCGCGCCGACTGGGTAGCCCTGAGCCCGCGTGTGGCCGGTTACGTGGCCGAGGTCGCAGTGGCTGACGACCAGCCCGTGAAAGCCGGCGATGTACTGGTGCGCCTGCAAAGCCGCGACTACCGCGCCCGCCTCGACCAGGCACGGGCAGGTGTGGCCGAGGCCCAGGCGGCACTGATCGCCGCCCAGGCCCGCCAGCAGGTGGCCAGCGAGCGTATCAACCAGCAACAACAAGCCATCTTGCAGGCTGAAGCAGCCATGCGCAGTGCCACTGCCGAACAGCGGCGCAGTGACTTGGACATGCAACGCTACCGTGGCCTTGTGCGAGACGAGGCCGCGACCGTGCAGCGCCTGGAAACCGCCAGCGCCCATGCCACCCAGGCACAAGCCGCGCTGCAAGGTGCCCAGGCCGCGGTGCGCCAACAACGGTCACAACTGGCCATGGCCAAGGCCCGGTCAGCCCAGGGTAACGCCGAACTGCAACAGCGCGCGGCAGCGCTGACCCGCGCGCAGGCCCGCCAACAGTTGGCCGAGCAGGACGAACAGGACACCGTGATCCGCGCACCGATCACGGGCGTGGTCGGCCAACGCCGCGTACGTGCCGGCCAGTACGTGGTGCCGGGCCAGCCGCTGCTGGCCGTGGTACCCCTGCAGCAGGCCTATGTGGTGGCCAATTTCAAGGAAACCCAGTTGGCCAACATGCGCCCGGGGCAGCCGGTAGAAATCCGCGTCGACAGCTTCGTCAGCCAGCCACTGCGCGGCCATGTGGCCAGCTTCTCGCCAGCGTCCGGCAATGTCTTCGCACTGCTGCCGTCGGACAATGCCACCGGCAACTTCACCAAGATTGTCCAGCGCTTCCCGGTGCGTATTCTGCTCGACACACCGCTGGATGGCCCGCAGGTACTGCCCGGCATGTCCGTGGTGAGCACGGTCGACACGCGCCCCGCAGAGGTGGCCGATGGGCACTGAACCAACGGTCACACTGCGCGCCTGGGTAGCGGTGCTCGGCGGCCTGCTGGGGTGCTTCATGGCCGGCATGAACGTGCATGTCACCAGCGCCGCACTGCCGGAAATCCGCGGCTCGCTGGGCGCCAGCTTCGAAGAGGGCTCCTGGATTTCCACCGCCTACCTGGTAGCGGAAATCGTGATGATTCCGCTGACGGCCTGGCTGGTGGACGTGTTCTCGCTGCGCCGGGTGATGTGGACCGGCTCGCTCATCTTCCTGATCGCTTCGGTGGCCTGTTCCTGGGCGCCCAACCTGGAGGCGATGATTGCCATCCGGGTGATCCAGGGTGCTGCGGGCGCGGTGCTGATCCCCCTGTCGTTCCAGCTGATCATCACCGAACTGCCGGCCAGCAAGATGGCCATGGGCATGGCGCTGTTCAGCCTGGCCAACAGCGTGGCGCAGGCGGCCGGGCCATCGATTGGTGGCTGGCTGACCGATGCCTATTCGTGGCGCTGGATCTTTTATCTGCAACTGTTCCCCGGCCTTGCGCTGCTGTTCGCCATCGCCTGGTCGATCGAGGCCAAGCCCATGAAGCTTGAGCTGCTACGCAAAGGTGACTGGCTGGGTATCGCCGCCATGGTGATCGGCCTGGGTGGCTTGCAGATCGTGCTGGAAGAAGGCGGCCGGCTGGACGGGTTCGGCTCGCCATTCATCGTCGCCATGAGTGTGGTCGCCACCATTGCCCTGGTGGTGTTCGTGGTGACCCAGCTGTTCGGCCAGCGCGCCTTCATCAACCTGCGCTTGCTCGGGCGCTACAACTTCGGCGTCGCCAGCGTGGCGATGTTCATCTTTGGCGCCGCCACATTCGGCCTGGTTTTTCTGGTGCCCAACTACCTGTCGCAGCTGCAGGGTTTCAGCGCGCACGATGTCGGCGTGGCGCTGATCGCCTATGGCGTGGTGCAGCTGCTGCTGGCGCCGTTGATGCCCCGGCTGATGGGCTGGACCAGCGCCAAGTTCATGGTCGCCAGCGGCTTTCTGATCATGGCCCTGGGCTGCTGGCTGGGGGCTAGCCTGAGCGCCGACAGTGCCGACAACGTGATCATCCCGTCCACGGTGGTGCGCGGTATTGGCCAGCCTTTCATCATGGTGGCGTTGTCGGTGCTGGCGGTGGCCGGGCTGGACAAGCGTGAAGCCGGCTCGGCCTCGGCGGTGTTCTCCATGCTGCGCAACCTGGGGGGAGCCATCGGCACGGCCGGGTTGACGCAACTGGTGGCCACCCGTGAGCGCTTTCACAGCGAGCGCATTCACGAGCAGGTGACAGTGTTCGCGCCTGGCGTGCAAGAGCGCATCAACCAGACAGTACAGAGCTGGTTGCCGCACCAGCAGCAGATGCTGGAGGGGCTGGCCGGGACGATTCGGCGGGAGGCTTACCTGCTGGCTTACAGTGATGCGTTCTACCTGGCGTGCCTGGCGTTGGTCGGGTGTGCAGTAGCGGCATTGCTGTTACGGTCAAAACACCAATTGTGACGCCGACACATCTCCCTGTCGGAGCATGCGTTTAGAGTGCCGCACCCGGCGCGCGGCCCAGCACCGCACGCATTTCGGCGGTGCCGAACATATCCCTGTCGCTGTTACACTGCCAACCGATGAAATTTACGAGACAGACCAGAGGTATGAACCCGACGCGCTACTCCACCGTGGCAAAGGACTTGATGGATGGCATCGCCAACGGCCGCTACCCGGTGGGCAGCCTGCTGCCGACCGAGTTCGAGCTGTGCGACCTTTACGATGTGAGCCGGCACACGGTGCGCGCCGCGATCAACCAGCTGCTCGACCAGGGGCTGGTGTCGCGGCGCAAGCGCGTAGGCACCCGGGTAGAGGCCAGCAGCCCGCGCGGCGGCTATTCGCAGTCGCTGGCCAGCGTGGCCGACCTGGCCCACCTGGCCGAAACCCAGCAGCGGGAAATCCAGGACGTGCGCCATTTCGTCGCCGACCTGAGCGAGGCGGCGCGGCTGGGGCTGGTACCGGGGGAGCACTACTTTTGCGTGTCCAGCATTCGCGTCGACCGCCTGCACAATGCCGCACCGCTGTGCTGGATCGATGTGTACGCACAGCGCGACTATGCCGAGGTCATCGAGCGGGCCCGCGAGCACCCCGACCAGCTGATTGCAGGGCTGATCGAGCAGCACGTTGGCCGGTCAATCGCGGTGGTCGACCAGCAGGTACGGGCAGTGTTGCTGACGGCAGAGCTGGCCAAAGCACTGAAGGCCGAGGCGGGTTCACCGGGGCTGAAAATCATCCGCCAGTACCGCGAGGAAAACGGTGATTTGATGGCGGTTTCCGAAACCGTGCACCCGGATGACCGCTTCACCCTGGTGACCCAGATGCGCCGGGTTCGCTCACCGTCCTGATCGTGCAACCGGGGCCGCTATGCGGCCCCGATATTCCTGTTCCCTCACTTCACATGCCCAACACCCGATCGGCCTCCAGCAACTGCTGCCCCCGCACCGTGGTCACCCGGTGATCGCGCGCCAGCCAGGCATAGAGGGTCGGCAGCACGAACAAGGTAAACAAGGTGCCCACCAGCATCCCGCACACAATCACCACCCCCAGCCCGAAGCGGCTGTTGGCCCCGGCGCCGCTGGCAAACAGCAGCGGCAGCACGCCAAAGGTCATCGCTGCGGTGGTCATCAGCACCGGCCGCAAACGTATCTGCGCGGCACGGACAATGGCGGCAGCACGGTCGAGGTTGTCGCGCACCTGGATCTCGTTGGCGAACTCCACCATCAGGATACCGTGCTTGCTGATCAGGCCGATCAGCGTCACCAGGCCAATCTGCGTGTAAATGTTCAGCGTGGCCCAGCCCAGCGCCAGCGGCAGCAGCGCACCGCAGATCGACAGCGGCACAGTCACCAGGATGATCAGTGGGTCAACCAGGCTTTCGTACTGCGCCGCCAGCACCAGGTAGATCACCACCAGGGCAGCAAGAAACGCCCACATCAAGGCAAAGCCTTCCTGCACATACTGGCGCGATTCCGATTGCCAGTCGTGGCTGAAGCCCGGTGGCAACTCGGCGGTGAGCTGTTCGAGAAAGGCCACGGCATTGCCCATCGACACACCCGGGGCCGGGATTGCCTGCAGGGTACTGGCGTTCTGCTGGTCGAACTGCAACAGGCGGTTGGGCGCCACTTCGAGATCCAGGTGCACCACCGTGGCCAGCGGCACCAGGCTGCCCTCTTCGGCGCGCACATACTGGCGGTTCAGCGCCGCAGGCGTCAGGCGCTGGTCCTGGATACTCTGCGGGATCACATCATAGGAGCGCCCGAACAGGGCAAAGCGGTTGAGGTATTGCTCGCCCACCAGCACCCCCAGCGACTCGCCAATGGCCTGCATGCTGATGCCCAGGCTGGCCGCCTTGGCCCGGTCGACACGCACCTTGACCACCGGGTTGTTGTAGTCGAGGTCGCTGTCCACCACGGCAAACAGGCCGCTGTCGCGGGCGCGTTGCTTGAGCACTTCCATGGTCTGGTACAGCTCGGGGTAATCCTGGGCGCTGCGCAGCACCATCTGCACCGGCAGGCCACCACTGGAGCCCGGCAGCGAAGCGACCTGGAAGGCGAAGATGCTGCTGCCTTCGATATCCGCCACGGCCTGCTGCAGCTGTGCCTGCACCTGTGCCGCGGACCGCTCGCGCGCCTGCCAGGCGCTGAGGTTGATGCACCCGAAACTGGCGGCCGGGCCGTCGGTGCCGTTGATGATCCAGGTGTCGGTGGTTTCGGCGATGGACTTCATCACCTGGTCGAGCTTCAGCGCAAAGCGTTCCGCATATTCGAGGCTGGCATGCTGCGGCGACTTGATGGCGGTCAGCACCGCGGCCTGATCCTCGGGTGGCGCCAGCTCGCGTTGGGGCAGCAGGTAAAGCCAGGGCAGGCTCAGGCACACCAGCAGCGCCACACCAGCGCTGATCCAGCGATGCGCCAGGGAGTAGGCCAGCACTTGTCCATAGGCCCCGGTCAAAGCAGCAAACAACCGATCGGCCATGTTGGCCATCGCGCCATGCTGCTGCCCGGGTTGCAACAGCAACGAGCTCATCACCGGCGACAAGGTCAGCGCCACAATGCCGGACACGATCACCGCCCCCGCCAAGGTCAGGGCGAATTCGCGGAACAGCGTGCCGGTCAGCCCGCCCATCAGCCCGATCGGCGCATACACCGCCGCCAAGGTCAGGGTCATGGCAATGACCGGCCCGGCGATTTCCCGCGCCCCGGCCAATGCCGCAGCAACCGGCGACTTGCCCTCTTCGATATGCCGGTGCACGTTCTCCACCACCACGATGGCATCGTCCACCACCAGACCGATGGCCAGCACCATCGCCAGCAAGGTCAGCAGATTGAGACTGAAGCCGAACATCAGCATCAGGCCCGCGGCACCGAGCATCGACAGCGGAATGGCCACCACCGCGATCAGCACACTGCGCAACGAACCCAGGCACAACCAGATCACCAGCACCACGATCAGCATCGCCTCCACCAGGGTGCGCAACACCTCATGGATCGAAGCATCGATGAAGCGCGCAGTCTCATAGGCCAGCGCCACCTTCACCCCAGGCGGCAGGGTCTGCTGGATTTGCGGCAGCAGCTGGCGAATGCCCTCGACAATCACCAGCGGGTTGCCGGCCGGCGTGGGGAACAGCCCCAGGTGCACGGCAGGCTTGCCGTCCATGGTAGCGCTGGTCTGGGTGGCCGCCGCACTGAGCTCGACGGTGCCGACATCGCGCAGGCGCACCAGGTCGGTACCATGGTTGCGGATGATCAGCTCACGGAAGTCCTCGACCCGGGTCAGGTCGGTGTCCACCTGGATATCGGCCAGCACGTACTGCCCACGCACCTGGCCCGGCGTCGCTTGGTAGTTGTTGGCCCGCACCGCCTGCGCCACGTCCGCTGCCGTCACCCCGCGCCCGGCCATCTGCTCGCTGTCCAGCCACAGGCGCATGGCCAGGCGTTGCCCACCGAACGACTGCACCTTGGCCACGCCGTCGATGCCTGAGAACTGCGGCTCCACCACCCGCGACAGGTAATCGCTCAGCTCCGGGATCGACACGCTGGAGCTGGAAAAACCCACATAGGCCACGGCGGTGGAGTCGCCTGCCGACAGCTCCACCACCGGGTCGTACGCCTTTTCCGGCAGGCGATAGCGCACCTGGTTGACCTTGGCCATGGTCTCGGCCAGCGCCTGGGTCGAGTCGCGGTTGAGCACCATGCGCAAGGTGATCAGGCTGCGCCCCTGCTGCGACGACGAGGACAGGTAGTCGATGCCCTCGACCGACGACACCGCCTGGGTAATCGGCTGGGTCACGAAGCCCTGCATCAGCTCGGCAGAAGCGCCGGGGTACTCGGTGCTGATGGTAATGGTCGAGCTTGCCAGCAACGGGTACTGACGGATCGGCAACTTGCCCATGGCAAACAGCCCCATCAGGATGATCAGGCTGCTGACCACCAGCGCCAGCACCGGGCGGCGCACGAAGAGATCGGTAAATTTCACCGCTGCCGGCCTCCGAGGTTGGCCTGCAAGCTGTCCTGCGCCACCGGCTCGACCGACATGCCGTCGCTCAGCTTCAACTGGCCAGACACCACCACCCGGTCACCGGGCGCCAGGCCGGAGGTAACCTCCACCCGCCCCTGCCAGCGCTCACCCGTGGTTACCCGCACCCTGCTGACCCGGGTACCATGCGCCGCGTCCTGAGTGGCAACGAATACTGTCTGGCCATAGGCGGCGTAGGTGATCGCGGTTTCCGGCACCGCCAATACAGTCGACGGCTGCACAGCATCCAGGCGCACGCCAGCGTACATGCCCGGCTGTAACTGCCCGTCCGGGTTCGGCAAGGCTGCCTGCACCTGCACCAGGCGCGCCTTGCTGACCACCGGATCGACCGCCACCACCCGGGCCTGGAAGCCTTGCCCGCGTACGGCGTCCAGCGTCAGCGCCAGCACTTGCCCGACGTGCACTTCGGGGGCGGCCTGCTCGCCCACGGCAAAATTCACATGCAACTGGCTGATGTCGGCCAGGCTGACGATGGCCTCGCCGGCGTCCAGGTATTGGCCCTGATGCACCCGCCGAATGCCCAGCTTGCCGGTAAACGGTGCGCGAATGGCCTTCTGCGCGATCAGCGCTTCGACATGCTGCAGCTCCCCGCTGGCCACGTCCACGGCGGTGGCGGCGTTGTCCAGCAACTCTTGCGACACGGCATTCATCGCCCGCAGCTTGCGGCTGCGCTGCAGCACCACGTTAGCGTTACGCAATTTCGCCCGCAACTGCACCCGCTGGGCCTGCTCCGGCGCGTCGTTCAACTGCACCAGCAACTGCCCGGCGGTTACCGCCTGCCCCGACTCGAAGGCAATGCGGGTAATGCGCCCCGCCGTCTCGGCCGCTACCTGCACCTGGTTGACCGCCTCCAGCTCCCCCGAAGCAAAGTGCTGCCGCGCCAGTGGCACCTGCTCGGCCGTGGCCAGCGCCACCTTGGTCGCCGGCCACGCCGCCGCGGCGGGTGGCGCCGAACCGCTACCCACTAACGCATAGCAAGCAGCCAGCACACCGGCTACAGCGCCAGCCCAGGCCAGTAACGTCCGTTTGTTCATGCACAGCTCCGATCACAGGGAAAGCGGTTGCGGGGAAGATCGGGCAGGACTATAAGAGCTCAACTTAACTTGAGGTCAACAGGCATGGCAGCGGACAACACGCGGATGCTCACAGTGGGTGAAGTGGCCAGGCGCAGCGGCGTGGCGGTGTCTGCGCTGCACTTCTACGAGACCAAGGGGCTGATCGCCAGCGTGCGCACGGCTGGCAACCAGCGCCGCTTTCCCTCACTGGTGCTGCGTACACTGGCGATCATCAAGGTGGCGCAGCGCACGGGTATTCCGCTGGAGGAAATCAGGCAGGCGTTCAGCCGCTATGCGCCCAACAGCAAGCTTACGGCGGCGCAATGGGGTGAGATGTCCACCGCCTGGCGCGAAGACCTGAACGCCCGCATCCGCACGCTGGAGGCGCTGCGCGACAGCCTCGACAACTGCATTGGTTGCGGTTGCCTGTCGCTGGAAGACTGCCCGCTGCGCAACCCCGAGGATGTGCTGGGCAAGGAAGGTACCGGGGCACGGATTCTGGAGAAGAAGGCCCGCTAACCTCGCGCTCTCGAGCCATGTGCAACCCTTCGCAACAGCGCGTGGCCTGCAGGTGGCAAGCAGTTGCTTGGAACCATTGCGGTCCTTCACCGCCCTAACCCTGTGCTGTTAACCCAAAGCCGATCACAGGAAGGAACAAAGCCATCATGAAACGTGAACAGATCGAAGGTGTTGCAGAGAACCTCGCAGGCAAGGCACAAAGCGCTGTAGGCCGTCTGGTCGAAGACCCGGCGCTGGAAGCCGAAGGCGATGCGCGTCAGGCCGCAGGCCAGGTGACCAAGACCTACGGCGACACCCTGGATACGGTGTCTTCGTTCGTCAAGGAAAAGCCCTTCGCCGCACTGGCCATCACCGCCGCCGTCACACTGGTGGTTTCTCGCCTGCTGCGCCGCTGAACCACGGCGCCTCAGGCGGCTCAGGGCCGGAGATATCGTCCGGCCTGTGCCATCACCAGATGGCAATATCGTAGGTCAGGTACAGGCGATTGCTGTCTCGGCCGCGGGCGAAATCTGATCGATACACATAGTTTCGCAGCTTCACGCCCAGCCCTTTCAGCGGTCCGCCCTGCACCACGTAGGCAATCTCGGCGTCACGCTCCCACTCCTTGATGCCCTCGCCAGCTGAACGGCCATTGTCCCCACTCAGGTACCGCGTCATGAAGGTCAGCCCCGGCACCCCGGCCGCAGCGAAGTTGTAGGCGTAGCTGGCCATCCAGGTTTTCTCTTCCTCCTCGATGAATTTGCCGATGCCGACGTTGCTGAACGAATACACGGTCGCACCGCTGATGTACGGCAAGCCGGCTTCGCCATCGAGCACCTGGTAACCGGCACCCACAGAATGACCGGAATGCGCGTACGCCACCTGGCCGCTGAACATGTGGTTGTCGATGCCGCCGCCGTAGGCCGCCCCGCTGTCGCGGCTTTTGAAGTAGCGCAGGTCGGTGGTCAGTACCCCGCCGGCCAACGGCAGGTCATGGACCAGCCCGGCAAAATCCTGGCGATAGAAGTTTGCCAGCTGGCCATGGTAGACACTCAGGCGCAGTTGTTTGGTCACTGCATAATCGGCACCTGCAAAGCTGAAGTCACCCGATTTGCCGCCCCCATATCCGTCCAGATAGATACCGGTGCTGTCTGACGAGTCACGCTGCTTGAAGCGGTCGAGGTGCCCGGCCGTCAGGGTCAGCCCGTCGATATCCGTGCTGGTCAGCTGAGTGCCCTGGTAGGTCTGCGGCAGCAGCCGCGCATCGTTGTAAACCAGCACCGGTGTCTTTGGCAGCAAGGTGCCGTACCTGACCACGGTCTGGCCCAGGCGTGCCTTGGCCGTGGCCCCGGCACTGGCAAGCTCCTGCGCTGCGCGGCCATCGTCGTGCACCGGCAACAAACCCGTGCCGCTGCGCCCACGACCGGAATCGAGGCGCAAGCCTAGCAGCCCCAGTGCATCGAGCCCCACGCCCACCGTACCTTGGGTAAAGCCAGACTGGTAGTCGAGCAGAAAACCTTGAGCCCACTCCACCCGTTCGCTTTTGGCGGTGGCGGCCGCGCGGGCGCTCATACCGTGCTCGTCACGGAAATTCTCGTTGAAATACACATTGCGCAACTGCAGCTTGAGCTTGCTGTCGTCGACAAAACCGGAAGCGCCGGCAACAGGCAGCCAGCCGCAAAGCAGGCCACAGGTGGCCCCACGGAACACAGCTCGGGACATGATCGGTACTCTATTGTTGTTTTCTGAGTGAGCGGGAGCCCGGGCGCCTGGCAACGCCCAGTAATGCTTAGACGAAGAAGGACAAGGCGCCCGTGAGCAGCGCCAGCGCTGTGATCACCAACGAGGTGAGCACGGCCCATTTCACGGTGGCTTTCTGGAAGTCACCGATATCGCGGTCGACCATGCCCACCAGCAACAACGTGGAAGCCACCAGCGGGCTCATGAGGTGCACAGGCTGGCCTAGCACCGAAGCGCGGGCAATTTCCACCGGGTCGATGCCGTACGCGGCCGCGGCGTTTGCCAGGATCGGCACAACGCCGAAGTAGTACGCGTCGTTGGACAGCACAAAGGTAAGCGGCATGCTGGTCAGCGCCACCACCAGCGGGAACCAGTGGCTCCAGGCTTCCGGAATCCAGTCCACCAGGGTCTGGGCCAACGCATCGACCATCTTGGTACCCGAGAAAATACCGGCGAATATGCCTGCGGCGAACACCAGCAGCACCACGGTCATGGCGTTGCCCGAATGGGCGAGGATGCGCTCTTTCTGCAGGTCCAGCTGCGGGTAGTTGATCATCAGTGCGGCGACAAAACCGATCATGAACAGGATGGCCGCGTGCATCAGCCCCAGCACCAGCGCGGTCATCACGGCGATCACCAGCACCAGGTTCACATAGGCAAGGCGCGGGCGCTTGTGCGGGCTGTCCCCGAGGATTTCCTTGATGTAGCAGTTACCCCCTCCCGACTCCAGCGCAATATTGCCGATACGCCGGCGCTCGGTGCGACCAAGCAGGTAAGCGGTGAACACCACCCACAATGCGCCGCCGATGACGGTGGGCAACATCGGAATGAAGTATTCGGTCGCATCCAGACCGAGCGCGGCAATGGCGCGGGTGGCGGGGCCGCCCCAAGGGCTCATGCCGCTCATGATGCTCAACGACAGCATCGACACGGTGGCCAGGATCATCGGGTTCATGCCGATCCGCTTGTACAGCGGCAACATGGCGGCGCAGGTAATCATGTAGGTCGTGGTGCCGTCACCGTCCAGCGCCACCAGCAGCGACAGCAAGGCCGTGCCGATGGCGATCTTGACCGGGTCGCCGTTTACCCGTTTGAGGATCTTGCGGATCAGCGGGTCGAACAGGCCAGCGTCGATCATCAAGCCGAAGAACAAGATGGCAAACAACAGCAGCGCGGCAGACGGTGCGACCATTTTCAGCCCATCGAGCATCATCTTGCCCAGGTCTGGCGCGAAGCCGCCAACCAGGGCGAAAACAATCGGAACGACGGTCAGTGCAACGATCGGGGACAGGCGTTTACTCATGATCAGGTAGGTGAAAGTCACCACCATGATCAGGCCCAAGAGTGCGAGCATGGTTTGTTCTCTTGTTTTTATTGTCTATGTGGCCACCTGCAGCGCAGACGGCCCCCTACCCCACCCGGCAGCGCCTGGTGGGGGCCTTGTCAAAAGGGTGAAGGAGTGGGTGTTCAGCCGTGGCGGCGCGGTTCGGCGACCCAGTCGGCGGATTCAACCACGGGGGTGGCCACCGGCTCGCCGTTCAGGCGGCTGTGAAGCGTCTGGCGGTCACAGGCATTTTCCGATAGCGAAACCACCACCGTAGCCACTGCGTTGCTGGCAAGACTCGTCAGCGCACGGGCTTCCGACATGAAGCGATCGACGCCGATCAGCAGGGCCAGGCCGGCCAGGGGAATGTCATGGATAACGGTAAGGGTCGAGGCCAAGGCCACAAAACCGCTGCCGGTGACACCTGCCGCGCCCTTGGAAGACAACAGCATGATCGCCAGCATGGTCACCACCTGGCCCAGGCTCAGGTCGATGTTGCAGGCTTGTGCGATGAACACGGCTGCCAACGACAGGTAGATGGCAGTACCGTCAAGGTTGAAAGAATAGCCGGTGGGCAGCACCAGGCCGACCACGCCTTTCTTGCATCCAAGCTTCTCGAGCTTTTCAAGCATGCGCGGCAGCACAGGTTCGGTGGACGAGGTGCCAAGCACCACCAGGAACTCCTCACGGAAATAGCGCAGCAGCTTCCACAGGCTGAAGCCATGGGCCCGGCAGATGCCACCGAGCACCACCAGAACGAAGAACGCACAGGCGATATACAACGTCCCCACCAGCTTGGCCAGCGAGCCGAGGGAGGTAATGCCGTACTGGCCTACGGTGAATGCCAGTGCGCCGAAAGCGCCGATCGGGGCAAAGCGCATCAGGTAACCGAAGATGCGGAACACCATGGTCGACGCCGATTCCAGCACATCCAGTACCGGCTTGCCCTTTTCGCCCATCGACGACAGCGCGAAACCGCTGAGCACGGCGATGAACAGCACCGGCAAGACCTCTCCCTTGTTGAAGGCACCGACGAAGGTGTCCGGGATGATGTGCATGAAGAAGTCCACCACGCTCAGCTTGGCGGCCGAGGCGGTGTACTGGCTCAGGCCTGCAGTACTGAGGGTGGCAGGGTCGATGTTCATGCCACTCCCCGGCTTGAACAGGTAGACCGCCGCCAGTCCGATCACCAGGCTGACCACCGTCAGGCCCAGGAACAACAGCAGGGTCTTGCTCATCAGCCGCCCCAGCGAGCGCTTGTCGGTCATGCCGGCGATGCCGGTGACGATGGTGCAGAACACCACCGGCGCAATCATCATCTTGATCAGCTTGATGAACGCATCACCCAGCGGCTTGAGGGCCACGGCCTGTTGCGCCCAGAAGTGGCCGACCACCACGCCCAGCAGGACGGCGCAGAGGATCTGGAAGTACAGCGATTTGGCGAGTTTCATGGGGCATCACCATTGTTGAAATTGTGCGGATGCGCTTGCTACGAATGTGCGGGGCTTGATCGACGCCTGGTGCTACCCGGCCAACCTGCGGAATGTAGGGGCGTAGACGAAGCCTGAGAAGAGCCGCCGGGCGGTTCGTACGACCGAGGCCTGGATCGTCTGGCCATCGGCACCGCTGCGCGTCAGGGCGATATCGATGCCGCCACTGGGGTGCTCGAGTCGGACCTCGGTCAGCTGCTGCGCGCCTTCGCCCAGCAGGTCGGCAATCACCGTGCCGGGGCTGACGCAGGCAGTCGCCAGCCCCACTGCGCCAGTGATAGCCAAGGCGCGATGGCAGTTGTGCGGCATGAAATAGCGAACCTGCAGCGTGCCGTCGTAGCGAGGCCTGGATACCAGCACTGGTTTGGGAATGACCATGCCACTGACGTCGCCCAGGCCCATGGCCTTGCCGGCCTTCAACCGCAATGCTTCAAGGCGTTGCAACAGTTCGCTGTTGGCGTCCAGCTGGGCCGGGGTTTCCGAGCCGGTGACACCCAGCTGGCTGGCCTCTACCACCATCATCGGCATGGCCATGTCGATGCAGGTCACCGGGACACCATCGATCAAATCCTTGGCCTGACCGGTGGGGAACAGCTTGCCGGTCTTGCTGCCGACTGCATCAAGGAAAGTCAGGTGCACCGGGGCCGCCGTGCCTGGTACGCCGTCGATTGCGGTTCGGCCTTCGTAGCGCACGATGCCGCCTGGGGTTTCTACCAGCGAATTGACGAAGGTACCGGTGTTCAGGTTGCGAATACGGACCAGGGTCTTGCCTTCCTTGCCTTTGACCAACCCCTGTTCGATGGCGAACGGGCCAACGGCACACAGCATGTTGCCGCAGTTGGGAGCAGTATCGACCCGCCGCTGTGCAACCATCACCTGCACGAACAGGTAGTCGACGTCGGCGTCGGCGTGCAAAGACGGGCTGATGATCGCCACCTTGCTGGTCTGCGGGCTGCCGCCACCGATGCCGTCGATTTCCAGCTCATGGCCAGAGCCCATCAGGTTGATCAGCAACTCGTCGCGCTCGACCACATTGGCAGGCAGGTCCCAAGCGTGGAAGAACGGCCCTTTGGAGGTACCACCGCGCATGAGTACGCAAGGAATTCGTTGCATGATTTCGCACTCTTGTTGATCAATGGACATCATTGATGCTGTGAGCAAAAGAGTGACAGGCATGGATAAATCAATCCAATGCAAATATCGTAGCCATTATTGCGATTCAAACATTAATCAAGCACGGCGACAGTAGCGGGTTTTCTTATGGAATATGAGCTGCAAGACATCAGATCTTTCGTGAAAATCGCCGAACTCGGCAGCTTCCACGAGGCCGCCGAAGCGCTTCACCTGTCCCAACCAGCGCTAAGCCGGCGGATCAAGAAGCTCGAGGAAGGCCTGGGCACCTCGCTGCTGGAACGCACCACTCGCCGGGTCAGCCTGACCAGCGTGGGCCGCGACTTCCTGCCCAAGGCCAGGCGCCTGCTGGATGATTTTGAAGACTCGATCCTCAGCATTCGCGAGCTGGCCGAGCGCCAGACCGGCCAGGTTACCCTCGCCTGCATTCCCACCGCAGCGTTCTACTTCCTGCCGTCGGTGATCCGCGATTACAACGAGCAGTACCCTAAAATCCGCATTCGCCTGCTGGACCTTAGCGCCAACGACGGGCTCGAAGCAGTGCTGCGCGGCGAGGCCGACTTCGGCATCAACATGATGAGCGGCCAGCACCCGGACATCGAGTTTGTCTCACTGGTGCAAGAGCATTTTGTACTGGCGTGCAGGCGCGACCACCCACTGGCAGAACGCGCATCCGTTACCTGGACAGAGCTGGCTGATTACCGCCTGATCGGCGTCGGCCGCCTGAGTGGCAACCGCATGCTGCTGGACCATGCGTTGTCCGGGCTCAACCTGCGGCCCAAATGGTTCTACGAAGTGCAGCACCTGTCGACGTCGCTGGGCATGGTCGAGGCCGGGCTGGGCGTGTCGGCCATGCCCAGCCTGGCCATGCCCAACGCTGATCACCCGACGCTGGTGAGCGTGCCGTTGATCGAGCCGCAGGTCACACGCACCCTGGGGCTGGTGTACCGGCGCGGTGCGTCATTGTCGCCTGCGGCGGAGAAGTTCGTTTCGATCCTGCTGCAGCAGTGGCCCAACCGTTGAGTCGCGGCTGCGCAGGCAGGTGAGGTCAGGCGTCCTTGCCCAGCACAATGCGGTCGAAATGCTCGATGTGCTCATCCAGATTATCTTCGAGCATCATCCGGTACTGCTCGCAGAAGTACTTCAGAATCTCCTCCCGGGCTGCCGCAAGTTCCGCGCCCGACTTGAAGCTGCGGGCGCTCATCCAGGCGCTGAAACGCGTGGCGCCAAAGGTCAGCGAGGCACTTACCTTGCCCAGGTCTTCGAATTTTTCAATCTGCTGGTTGGCCAGGTCGATGTGCGCATCGGCGCGGTCATAAAAGGCCTGATCGGTAGCTTGGGTCATTGCGCTTCACCTTGTAACGGAAGCCCAAGCCTTGCATGGCGGCGCGCATACGTGCAAGGCTGAAAAAGGATGACCCATGACGAAAAAGGAAGCAAAGCACCTTATGCTTGGAATCACACGTATCCATCGCTACTTGCGCCCACTGCCTGCAAAACCGACTGCAGCCAGTGGGCGTGACCTCAAGGCCAAACCAGTTGCCCGCCTCGCCTCAAAGGTTACAAACCTGCTCTGCACGCCCCGCTCCGCCCCGCCTTACCTCTGCGTCACCCCTGAGCGCCCCCCTGTCGACCGTGTGCCCCCTACCTGACTGCCATCGCTGCAGCTCACACACCGTATTCGCCTGTTACAGGCGGGATGTATGACGCAACAACAAGGGGCAATACCCAATGCTTTTCTTTCACGGTAAACGCATTTTCAGCGCCATCTTCGATATGGATGGCACCCTCTTCGACACCGAACGCTTGCGCTTCAAGACACTGAAGCAAGCCTCTGTGGAAATCTTCGGCAAAGCGCTGAGCGAGGACACATTGATCGGCTCGCTGGGTTTGAGCGCGACCAAGGCCGAAGCCTTGGCCAAGGCGCATAACGGTGAAAACTTCCCGTACGCCGAGATTCGCAAACGCGCGGATGAACTTGAGCTCGAATATGTGCGCAATCACGGCGTACCCATCAAGGCCGGCCTGCTGGAGGTACTCGAACGCCTGCGCAAGTCGGGGTTGACCATGGCAGTGGCCACCTCCAGCCGCCGTGCCATTGCCGAGGAATACCTGATCAATGCCAATGTGCTGAAGTATTTCGACATCACTGTCTGTGGCGATGAAGTCAGCCAGGGCAAACCCCACCCCGAGATTTTCCTGAAAGCCGCCCGCGCGCTCAATTGCGAACCCGATCAGTGCTTCATGGTCGAGGATTCAGAGAACGGCATGCTGTCGGCCATCCGCGCCGAAGGCCAGGCGATCCTGATCGAAGACATCAAGCCGCCCGCTGCCCAGATCAAGGCAGGCGCACTCAAAGCCTACCGCAGCATGCATGAGTTTCTCGCCGACCTGAGCGAGTGCGTACCTGACTTGGGCATGCCAGCATTGAGCGAGCCGTTCCCGGCTTCGTTGAACCAGTTCAGCGTGGGCATTCATGGCTTCGGCGCCATCGGCGGTGGGTACCTGACACAGGTATTTTCCCATTGGGACGGCTACACCCGGCCCCGTGAAATCATCGCCGCGACCCGCTCGCGCATGCTGCGCGAAAGCGTCAATGCCTTCGGCCGTTACAGCGTGCGCTACGGGGCCACTTCGTTCGACCAGACCATCGACAATGTACGCATGATCGACCTGGACGATGACGACGCCGTGATCGGCATGTACACCACTGCCGAAATTGTCGGCCTGAGCCTGCCCGAGCAGGCCATCCGCAACCAGGCGAAGGTGATCGCCAAGGGGCTGCTGCAACGTTTCGAACGACGTGGCCGTGAGCTGACGCTGCTGATCGTGCTGAACAAGGTAGGCGGCGCCGCGTTCGTGCGCCGCCATGTGCAAGCGGAGCTGGCATTGCTGTGCCCGCCGGCCATTGGCGAGCAAGTGCTGGAAAAGACCCATTTCGCCGAAACGGTGGTCAGCCGCATCGTCTCCAAGCTCAGCAATGACGCACTGGTGCGGCAACTGCGCATCAAGTCGCAGATGTTCCAGAACAGCCTGGAAGACGAACCGGCAGTCGCCACAAAGGCATCCACGCCAGTGCCTGAGTACGAACGACTGATCGGGCGCTTCAGGCCTTTCGCCCAGCCGAGCAGCGCGATGAGCCAGTTGCACCTGATCCTGTTCAACAGCGAACCCGACATGCCGCTGTATGTAGAGCACGGCAGCGAGCTGCTCGAGCGCCTGCGCCAGGTGAAGACGGTGCCTGACATCACCCAGATCCAGGTCATCAAGAACCGCCTGTGGAACGGCCCACATGCCGTTGTTGCCTGGTACGCAAGCCTGCTGGGCCATGATTCGGTGGGCCAGGGTATGGGCGACGCGCGTGTCAGCGAACTGGCCGAACGCCTGATTCGCCAGGAAGTCGGGCCCGCACTGGTGGCGGAGTACCCACACATGGCCGAAGTGGTCAGCCGTTTTGCCGATACGTTCCTTGAGCGCTGTGCAACCTCGTTCAAAGACCCTTGTGCCCGGGTGGGGCGCGACCCGTTGCGCAAGCTTCAGCGTAACGAACGGATCCTCAGCAGCATCGACCTTGCACGCAAACACGGTATCGAAACCCCGGCACTGACGTTTGGCGCGGCCTTGGCCATTCACCATGCGTTGCGCTGCGAAGACAGCAAGGACCAGGAAGCCCAGGCGATCAGACAGGTTTATCGGGAAAACGACGCCAGCGTTGAGGCCGTGCTTACCCGTGACGGTGACTGTAATGGCAAGCGTTTTCCAGGATTGCACCCGATCAGGGATGAGCAGCTGATCACCGCCATTTCAGAGGCGTTTCGACAGTACCCGCAAAGGGATATGGCAACCAGGCGGGACGACCTTTGCATAGGCGCATGAGGTACTGCATAAGCCTGCAACCCGCGCAGTGAATGGCACGGGCTTCGCCCGTGTTCGCGGGACAAGCCCGCTCCCACAGGGACCGCGCTAGATTCTAGACATTGAGCAAGACAGTGGCTCCCACCTTGATCGCGCTAGCTTTCAGAGGGTTGCCAGCCAGCCCCCCCTTTTGAATGACACAATGCTTGCGCATGACACAAAGTGTCATTAAGATCGCCATGTGTCCTGGCGACGCCATCACGACGAACAGCCAGCGCCCGCCCTTTCCCATGCAGGTACCGCCCATGACGACCACCATGCACATCCCCAAGGACCAGTTGGTCAAGCTGGCCCAGCAGCAGATGCTGACGGCCCTGGCCGACAACACCTACACCCCCCGACAAAAGCTTGCCCTCACCTGCCGCATCCTGTTCGATGGCGGCCACGACTCCGGCCTGGCCGGGCAGATCACCGCTCGTGCGCAGGAACCTGGCACCTATTACACCCAGCAACTGGGCCTGGGCTTCGACGAAATCGCTGCCTCCAACCTGCTGGTGGTGGACGAAGACCTCACCGTGCTGCAAGGCCGCGGCATGGCCAACCCGGCCAATCGCTTCCATAGCTGGCTGTACCGGGCCCGCCCCGACGTCAACTGCATCATCCACACCCACCCGCTGCACAGCGCCGCCCTGTCGATGCTTGAGGTGCCGTTGGCCATCTCGCACATGGATCTTTGCCCGCTGTTCGACGACTGCGCATTCCTCAAGGAATGGCCAGGCGTACCGGTGGGCAACGAGGAAGGTGAAATCATCGCGAAGGCGATTGGCGACAAGCGTGCAATCCTGCTCTCCCACCACGGCCTGCTGATTGCCGGTGGCTCGATCGAGGAAGCCTGCGTGCTCGCCCTGCTGTTCGAGCGCGCAGCAAAGATGCAATTGCTGGCCATGGGCGCCGGTGACATCCGCCCCATCCCTGAGGCACTGGGCAAAGAAGCCCACGACTGGATCTCCACCCCCAAACGTCATGGCGCCGCGTTCAGCTACTACGCACGCCGTGCCTTGCGTGCCCATGGCGACTGCCTGGGCTGATCGAAGCTGTACTCTTTCCTCAACAACGGCAAAGGTGCCTGGTCATGTCTACACCTGTAATTCGCGGCGTTATCGGCTACACCATCACTCCCTTCACGGCTGAGGGCACGCTCGACCTTGATGCCCTGGGCACGTCCATCGACAGCCTGATCGCAGACGGCGTGCACGCCATCGCACCGCTGGGCAGCACCGGCGAAGGGGCCTACCTGTCCGACAGCGAATGGGAAACCGTGGTGCGCTTCAGCCAGGCACGCATCGCCGGCCGCGTACCCAGCGTGGTCAGCGTATCCGACCTGACAACCGCCCGTACCGTGCAGCGTGCCCGCCTCGCCCAGGCCTGCGGTGCCACAGCAGTGATGGTGCTGCCCATTTCCTACTGGAAGCTCACCGAAGCCGAAGTGGTTGCCCACTACAAGGCCGTCGGCGCGGCCATCGACATTCCGATCATGCTCTACAACAACCCGGGCACCAGCGGCACCGACCTGTCGGTGGAGCTGATCCTGCGCATCCTCGGCGAAGTGCCCAATGTGACCATGGTCAAGGAAAGCACCGGTGACATTCAGCGCATGCACCGCCTGTTCAAGGCCACCGACGGCCGGGTGGCCTTCTATAACGGTTGCAACCCGCTCACCCTGGAAGCCCTGGTGGCTGGCGCCACGGGCTGGTGCACCGCCGCACCCAACCTGATACCAGCCCTGAACCTGGCGCTGTGGGACGCCGTGCAGCAAGGCGACCTGGCCCAAGCGCGCGCGCTGTTCTACCGCCAGTTCGAGCTGCTGGAATACATCACCCGCCGTGGCCTGCCCACCACCATCAAGGCCGGCCTGAAAATGCTCGGCCAGGATGTCGGCGCGCCGCGCCTTCCCCTGCAGCCGCTGGATGCGCAAGGCAGCAACTACCTGAAAAGCCTGCTGACCGAACTGGCCAACTGACCTTGAAACCTGCCCGGCGGCACCTCGCAGCCGGGCCCCTGCTGCACCCGACCTTCACCAGAGGCAACCATGGACGCGCCTGCACAAAGCTCTTCAACCCCGTTTCGGCCTACAGACCTCCTTCACCCCGTGATAGCCGGGCTCGTTTCGGTCATCGTCAACTATGGCGGCACCTTCATCCTGGTGTTCCAGGCGGCCAAGGTGGCCGGGCTGAGTCCAGAGCTGACGTCATCATGGGTCTGGGCCGTGTCGATCGGCGTCGGCCTCAGCGGCCTGTTGCTGTCCTGGTACAGCCGCGAGCCGATAATCACGGCATGGTCCACGCCAGCCGCAGCATTCCTGGTCACCGCCCTGGCCAGCGTGCCCTACAGCGAAGCCATCGGTGCCTACCTGCTGTCGGCCGCGGGCTTCGTGGTGCTGGGGCTGAGCGGGTGCTTCGAGCGCCTGGTGCGGGTGGTCCCTGGCGGCATTGCCGCCGGGCTGCTGGCGGGCATCCTGCTGCAGTTCGGTATCGGCGCCTTTGCCAGCCTGTCGCTCGACCCCGTCCTGGCCGGGCTGCTGATTGCGGCCTATGTGGCATTCAAACGCTTCACCGCCCGTTATGCCGTGGTTGGCATTCTGCTCCTGGGCCTGGGCTACCTGCTGCTGCAGGGGCAAGCAGGCTTGACGGCATTGCAGCTGGAATTCGCCTCCCCAGTGTTCACCGCGCCCACCTTCACCCTCAACGCCGCCCTCAGCGTGGCCCTGCCATTGTTCCTGATCACACTCACCGGCCAGTACATGCCAGGCATGCTGGTGCTGCGCAACGACGGTTTCAAGACCAGCGCCAACCCGATCGTCGCGGTCACGGGCCTGGGCTCATTGCTGATGGCGCCATTCGGTTCCCACGCCTTCAACATCGCCGCTATCACGGCGGCCATCTGCACCGGCAAGGAAGCCCATGAAGACCCGGGCAAGCGCTGGGTGGCGGGGATTGCTGCCGGTGTCTGCTACATCGGCGTGGGGGTGTTCGGGGTCACCCTGGCCAGTGTGTTCATGGCGCTGCCAGGTACCTTTATCACGACTCTGGCCGGCCTTGCCCTGCTGGGCACCATCGGTGCCAGCCTGGCCGGCGCAATGGCGGATGCCAGCTCGCGCGAAGCGTCACTGATCACCTTCCTGGCGGCGGCGGCCAACATCAGCCTGTTCGGCATTGGCGGGGCCTTCTGGGGGCTGGTCATTGGCCTGCTGGCGTATGCCGTGCTGAACGGGCGCCTGCCACGCGCCAGCCGTTCATCCCGATAGACAGCTTACAACCAACCTACCCTGCGCCCTGTATCCACGCCGTTCGACAGGTATCGACATGCCCCAAGCTGGCCCCAAGCTTCTTACCCAAATTGCTGCCGTGCACTTTGTCAGCCATGTGCACATCATGCTGATCCCGGCATTGCTGCCCGTCCTCCCCGGCCTGCTGGGTGTGGGGTTCGTCGAGCTTGGCGTGGCCCTGGCGGTGTTCAACATCGTCTCTGCCTTGGTGCAGGCACCGCTGGGCTTTGCCGTCGACCACTACGGTGCGCGCAAGGTGCTCAAGGCCGGGTTGCTGCTGGGCAGTCTCAGTTTCCTGATGCTGGCGGTCAGCCCCGGCTATGCGGTATTGCTGGTAGCGATGGCCTTGGCCGGGCTGGCCAATGGCGTCTACCACCCTGCCGACTACGCGTTGCTGGTCAACGGCATTGAGGCAGGCCGCCTGGGGCGATCGTTCTCGATCCATACGTTCGCCGGTTTCCTCGGTTCGGCGGTAACGCCAGCGGTATTTCTCGGCATCGCCGCCGTGTTGGGTACCCAGGCCGCCCTGGCAGCAGGTGCGGTGGTAGGTATTGCCGCGCTGCTGCTGATCTCTGTGCCACGCAGCGGCATTTATCAGGTTTGCGGGCATGGCAACAAAAGTGACGCTGGCCTTGGTGCTGCGCCTGGCCGCGTGCGCTTGCTCACGCCGATGATCGGTGTGTTGACGGTGTTGTTCATCCTGCTGAACCTGAGCACCAGTGCCATCGAGAAGTTCTCCGTGGCCGCCCTGGTCCAGGGCCAAGGCCTGACCCTGGCCTGGGCCAACACGGCGCTCACAGCGTTTCTACTCAGCAGTGCAGTGGGCGTTTTGTGCGGCGGAGCCCTGGCTGACCGCACCCGCCGCCATGGCCTGGTGGCGGCCATGGCCTTTGCCCTGGCGGCGGCGCTGACGACGCTGGTGGCGCTGGGGCTGGTGCGGGACTGGGCATTGGTAGCGGTACTGGGGGCCATCGGCTTGCTGACCGGGGTCATCGCGCCGTCGCGGGACATGCTGGTCAAGGCGGCGGCACCCCGTGGTGCCGAGGGTAAAACCTTCGGGCTGGTCTCGACCGGCTTCAACATCGGCGGCGCTCTCGGGCCCATTGCATTCGGCTGGATGCTCGATCAGCGCCTGCCCGAAGGCATCTTCATCGCTTCGGTGGTGTTCATGCTGCTGACCGTGCTGCTGACCCTGGCGCAGGAGGCATATTTAGCCAGTAAGCGTCGCCAGCTGGCTTAGACCCTAGGGCTGCTTTGCAGCCCTTTCGCCGGCAAGCCAGCTCCCACAGGACTCCACACCTCTTGAGTGCGGCGCGATCCGTGTGGAAGCCGGCTTGCCGGCGATGAGGCCGGTTCAGGTTGATAAAGCTACCGGGTTCGGATGCACCACCCGACCGCCTGCCG
Organism: Pseudomonas sp. GW460-LB5; assembly: GCF_059423245.1. Classification (NCBI taxonomy): domain Bacteria; kingdom Pseudomonadati; phylum Pseudomonadota; class Gammaproteobacteria; order Pseudomonadales; family Pseudomonadaceae; genus Pseudomonas; species Pseudomonas sp. GW460-LB5. Next base: position 34,596 of record NZ_JBWKXT010000009.1, on the reverse strand, counting down.
CTGGCCGGTTGATGAACAACATATCCAGCACACTGTTGCGCAACCCCTTCAGCGCATTCCAGTTCGCCGAGGTGTGCACATACCTGTCACGCAACAACCGCTGCTCATCCCCGGTCAGGCCAGGCTGTTCACATTCGCCCAGGGCAAACGCATGCAACTTGCGGCTGATCTCCAGCAAATCAGCCGGCACCCCATGCTCAGCCTGCCCACCCAACGGCTCAAACGGCACCCCCGCACGCACCGCCAGCTCACGCATGACACTCAGGTACACCCGCGAAAGCTGCCCCGCCACCTCCCGCTCCCGGTACACCGCCGCATACACCTGCTTTTGCGCCTCCTCTGGCCGCCCACCGGCAATCGCTTCTTCCCAGGTAATCACCCGCGCGCCCAAGCCGCCAAATGCCGACGCCAACAACGCACTTACCTTGGCATATGCGCGGGTCTGTTCAGCGCAGACGCGCCGCATCACACGCTGTGACTGCGGTTTGCACAGCAGTACCCGCTCCTGCGTACTGCTCGGGTAACCACCACCAATATTCGAATGCACACCCGGCAACACGATGTCGTGACCGCTGCTCACCAATGGGAAGTTGTGCCGCTGCTCATCCCCCGCCACCAGTTGCACCACATGACGGGCAATGCCGCTACCCAGGCCCAGCCGCAAGCCGCCATGGCGGTCGTCGGCAGGGTCGAAATCGCCCTGCAACGGCGCAATGATCGCAGCCACGGTGTCGAACAGGCCGATGAAATTGATCGTGATACTGCACGGTACTGCCAGCAGCCTGGCGCCGTCGTCGTGCAGCAGATTTGCCAGATGACGCACTGCCGCCGCACCGCGGCTGAAGCCGAACAGGTCGAACTCGACCTGCGCCAGCATGGCCTGCGGATGCGCCCGGCGCCAGTCGCGCAGTTGCCCGGCAAGCCCCGCCAAGGCTTCGGTAACCCGCGCTTGCGCCCCCGTGTGGCCACGCCCGGTGGCCGAGGCATAGGTGCCATCCGCCTCACCGGCTCGGGTACCCACCCCCTCCACATAACATTTCAGAAACGCCATGGCCCCGCCCGTATCGGCCGCCTGCGCCGGGTACAGCGCATGCAACAGGGCCACATTGCTCAAGGCGTTGGCATAACTGGCGCCTTTGTCGCCGTTCGCATCCGCCGATATCGCATTGTGCTGGTTGTTACCCGTGCCGTCGAAAAACACGCCGAACCTCAAAGTGAGCGGCGCAGCGGCTTCATTACTGCAGCTGTTCAGTTCCATCGTTGTGCTCCTGCTTGCGTCAGAAGCACAAGCAGGCGCCAGGACCCCGCCGCAGAACATCGGCCTTTGGCCAGCCACTTGCAGGACATTTCTGTATATACAAGGCCCAGGGCTGGATAAATTTCCCAGCCGCCATTGGTCGCCACCCCCCCGGATGGATTAAAGTATCACCCCTTGCCAGGGCAGCTGCCTTCAGCCCCGCCTGCGGCCCCATACCAGGAACCGTCACTGATGGAACACCGTGAAGCGCTGACCGCGCTGCGCACCTTTCTTTCTACCCAGATCCTAGGCCAGGAGAAACTGGTCGAACGGCTGTTGATCGTGCTGCTGGCCGACGGCCACATGCTGGTCGAAGGTGCCCCGGGCCTGGCCAAGACCAAGGCCATCAAAGAACTGGCCGAAGGCATCGAGGCGCAGTTCCATCGCATCCAGTTCACCCCAGACCTGCTCCCGGCCGACATCACCGGTACCGAAATCTACCGCCCGGAAACCGGCAGCTTCGTGTTCCAGCAGGGGCCGATCTTCCACAACCTGGTACTGGCCGACGAAATCAACCGCGCCCCGGCCAAGGTGCAGTCGGCACTGCTCGAAGCCATGGCGGAGCGCCAGGTCAGCGTGGGCCGCAGCACCTACGACCTGTCGCCGCTGTTCCTGGTCATGGCCACGCAGAACCCGATCGAGCAGGAAGGTACCTACCCCCTGCCCGAAGCCCAGCTCGACCGCTTCCTGATGCACGTTAAAATCGGTTTCCCGGACGCAGCCGTGGAGCGGCGCATCCTGGCGCAAGCCCGTGGCGAAGCGCTGGGCGGCGAAACCAAGCCCGAGCGCCGGGTCAGCCAGCAGGCCATCTTTGCCGCGCGCAAGGAAATCCTCGGCCTGTACATGGCCGACGCGGTGGAGGAATACCTGGTGCAACTGGTGATGGCCACCCGCACCCCGGCCAAGTTCGACACCGAGCTGGCCGACTGGATCGCCTACGGCGCCAGCCCACGCGGCTCCATCTCGCTGGACCGCTGCGCGCGTGCCCACGCCTGGCTGGCCGGGCGGGACTTCGTCAGCCCCGAAGACATCCAGGCCGTGCTGTTCGACGTGCTGCGCCACCGCATCATCCTGTCGTTCGAGGCCGAGGCGGCGGGGATCGACCAGGACCGTGTGGTCCAGCGCATCCTCGACGTCGTCGCCGTTGCCTGACCCAATGCCCACTGCGCAGCTGGCCGAACCCGGCATCCGCATCGGCCTTGCCGAGCTGATCGACATGCGCCACCGCGTGCGCGAAATCCAGCTGTTTTCCAAGCCCGGCCAGCGCAGCCCGCTGGTGGGCCTGCACCATTCCAAACTGCGCGGGCGCGGGGTGGACTTCGACCAGGTGCGCGTGTACCAGGCCGGCGACGATGTGCGCAACATCGACTGGCGGGTCACTGCACGCACCCAGGAACCGCACACCAAGCTGTTCCACGAAGAGCGCGAGCGGCCGATCTTCATCCTTGTCGAGCAAAGCCAGCGGCTGTTCTTCGGTTCGGGGCTGCTGTTCAAGTCGGTGCTGGCGGCCCAGGCTGCGGCACTGTTCGGCTGGGCCGCACTGGGCCACAACGACCGCATCGGCGGGTTGGTGTTCGGTGACAACGACCCTCACGAAATCAAGCCCCGGCGCAGCAAGCAGAGCCTGCTGCAACTGCTCAACCGCCTGGCCAAGGTCAACCAGTCGCTGCACACCGAAGCCGTGCCCCAGGCCGACAGCCTTGGCCTGGCCCTGCGCCGGGCGCGAGAGGTACTGCGCCCTGGCAGCCTGGCCATTGTCATTTGCGACGAACGTGCGCTGACCGCGCAGTGCGAACAGCACCTGGCCATGCTTTCGCGCCACTGCGACTTGTTGCTGCTACCAGTCTCCGACCCGCTCGACCACGCCCTCCCTGCCGCCGGCCTGTTACGCTTTGCCCAGCGGGGCGCGCAGCTGGAACTCGACACCCTGGACGCCAACCTGCGCCAGGCCTATCGCAAGCAGGCCGAAGCACGCATCGAGCGCTGGGAGCTGATGGCCCAGAAACTGCGCGTCGTGCTGATGCCGCTGAGCACCCAAAGCGACATGATCGAGCAACTGCGCGAGTACCTGAACGCCCAGCGGCCAAGGAGCGCGTCATGAACCCGCTCGACCAGTTGCACCCACTGATCGAGCCTGCGCCTGTCGGCCTGTGGCCGCCTGCGCCCGGCTGGTGGCTGCTGCTGGCCGTGCTGCCATTGCTGGGCTGGGGCCTGTGGCGGCTGCGCCGCTGGCGCCCGGGCAAACGCCGCATCGTGCGCGCCGAACAACCGCTCGACCCGGTGCGCGTGGCCGCCCTGGCCGAGCTGGCGCGCCTGCCGCGCCCCTACGACGGCGCCCCGGCCGGCGCCTGGCTGCAACAGATCAATGCCCTGCTCAAGCGCCTGTGCCGCAGCCACTATCCAGGTGCCAACAGCCACACCCTCAACGGCCGCCAGTGGCTGGCATTTCTCGACAACCGCTGCCCGGCTGCCGGCCTGACCCGCTGGATGATACTGGTCGAAGGCGCCTACAAGCCTGAGTGCAAGCTTGATGACAAGGCCATTGCCGGGCTCAGCCAAGCCGTCGAAACCTGGATCCGTAAGCATGTTTGAACTGGCCTGGCCGTGGGTCTTCGCCCTGTTGCCGCTGCCTTGGCTGGCGCGCCTGCTGTTGCCAGCCGCCGACAGCGGCGAGCCGGTGCTCAAGGTAGGCTTCCTCAACGAGCTGGAAGGCCTGGCCGGGCGCCGCGCACGGCTCAACCTGCCCACCTGGCGCCAGCAGGCGCCGTTCGTGGTCATCTGGTTGTTGCTGCTATGCGCCGCCGCCCGCCCGCAATGGCTGGGCGATCCGGTGCCGGTGGCCGCCAGCGGCCGCGACCTGCTGGTGGCGGTGGACGTGTCCGGGTCGATGGACTTCCCCGACATGCAGTGGAAAAACGAAGACATCAGCCGCCTCGACCTGGTCAAGGCGCTGATGGGCGACTTCTTGCAAGACCGTGAAGGCGACCGTGTGGGCCTGATCCTGTTCGGCAGCCAGGCCTACCTGCAGGCGCCGCTCACCTTCGACCGGCGCACCGTGCGTACATTCCTGATGGAGGCGCAAATCGGCATCGCCGGCAAAAACACCGCCATCGGTGACGCCATTGGCCTGGCGGTCAAACGCCTGCGCCAACGGCCAGCACAAAGCCGGGTGCTGGTGCTGATCACCGACGGCGCCAACAACGGCGGACAAATCCACCCGCTGACCGCCGCCCGCCTGGCCGCCCAGGAAGGGGTGCGTATCTACACCATCGGCATTGGCGCCAACCCCGAAGCCAGTGGCACCCCCGGCTTGCTTGGCCTGAATCCGAGCCTGGACCTGGATGAGGCCTCGCTCAAGGAAATCGCCGACATCACCCACGGTGCCTATTTCCGTGCCCATGACGGCGCCGAACTGGGCGCCATCGGCGACGCCCTCGACCAGCTGGAGCCGGTAGCCCAACAGCCTACCCAGGCACGCACGGCCCAGGCCCTGTACGCCTGGCCCCTGGCCTTGGCGCTGCTGCTCAGCGTGCTGCTGGTGGTGGCCGTGCAATGGCCCGACAACCTGTTGCAACGCCTGCTGCGCAAGCCGCGTTTCCTGCAGCCGCACCCGGAATGGCGCCAGCGTCTGAAGCGCCTGCGCCTGAGGAGGCGGCGATGATCGAACTGTGGCCCCAATGGCTTCGCCCGCTGTGGTTGCTGGCCGTGCCGCTGCTCGGCTGGCTGCTGTACAAGCTGTGGCACCGGCGCAAGCGCGCCGGGCGCTGGCAGATGATCTTGCCGCCGGCCTTCCACGGCGTATTGCTGGGCGGTGGCAGCGGCAGCGCAAGCAAGCTGCCGTGGATAGCACTGGGCCTGGCCTGGGCGCTGGTGATCCTGGCCCTGCTCGGGCCCAGCTGGCAGCGCGTGGAAGAAAACCGCCAGCGCCCGGCCGACCCCTTGGTGATCCTGCTGGAGCTGACCCCGCAGATGCTCGCCGACGACAGCCCGCCCAACCGCCTGGAGCAGGCCCGGCGCAAGGTGCTCGACCTGCTCGAACGCCGCCGTGACAGCCAGACTGCGCTGGTGGTGTATGCCGGCTCGGCGCACACCCTGGTGCCGCTGTCCGATGACCTGGCCACCACCCGCAACCTGCTGGAGGCCATCGACCCGTCGATCATGCCAAAACCTGGCCAACGCGCCGACCTGGCCGTGCAAAAAGGCCTGGCCTTGCTGGCCCAGAGTGGCCTGGGCCAAGGGCGTTTGCTGTTGATCGGCTCGTCGCTGAGTGCCCAGGAACGGCAAGGCATCAGCCAGGCCCTCGGCCGTCAAGGCCCAAGCCTGCTGATGCTGGGCATTGGCAGCCGCGAAGGCGCGCCGGTACGCCAGGCCAGCGGCGAATACCTCAAGGACGACCAGGGCGGCATTCTTTTGCCACGGCTGGACAGCGCCAGCCTCAAAGGCTTCATCAACGGCACGGGCGGACGCTACCGGCATGCCCGCATCGACGACCTCGACCTGCGCGGGCTGGGCCTGTTCGACAACCCGCGCACCGCACGCAATGACGGCCAGACCCTGCAACTGGACAGCTGGGCCGACCAGGGTTACTGGCTGCTGATCCCGTTGTTGTTGCTGGCCGCCTGCGCCGGCCGTCGTGGCTGGCTGTTCTGCCTGCCACTGCTGCTGGCCCTGCCACAGCCCAGCCAGGCCTTTGAGTTCAACGACCTGTGGCTGCGCCCCGACCAGCAAGGCCAGCGCCTGCTGGAACAAAACCGCCCGGCCAGCGCCGCACGCCACTTCCAGAACCCACAGTGGCGCGGCATGGCGCTGTACCAGGCCGGCGACTATGCCGGTGCCGCCGAAGCATTTTCCCAAGGCGACACAGCCGCCGCCCACTACAATCGAGGCAATGCCCTCGCCCGCAGCGGCGAACTGGAGGCCGCCCTGGACGCCTACGAGCAAGCCCTGGAGCGCCAGCCAGACCTGCAACCGGCGCTGGACAACCAGGCGCTGGTGCAACAACTGCTGCAACAGCGCGAGGCCAAGGCCGAGGAGCAGTCAGCCAGCAGCGATGCCCAAGGTACACCCGGCAGTGAAACCGAAGGCAATAGCAGCTCGTCCAGCAGCCCGGCCCAAGGCACGCCCGGCAGCGACGAACAGGCCAACGCCGAACAACCCGGTGAAAGCAGCAATAACAACCAGGCCGCGCCCGGCAACCAGGCGGGTGCTGACGACAATGTCACCCAGCCGCCACAGCGCCCGGTTTCGACCAGCCTCGACACCGAGCAGCGCCAGGCCCTGGAACAATGGCTGCGGGAGATCCCCGATAACCCGGCGGAGCTGCTGCGGCGCAAATTCTGGTATGAACAGCAATTGCATCAGGAAACCCCACGATGAGTCGCTTCGGCGTCTTTCTGCTCACCCTGGTATGGGCCGTGCTGGCCCAGGCCGAGCCGCTGCTGCAAGCCAGCGTTGACCGCACCCGCCTGGAAGCCGGCGAGAGCCTGGAGCTGACCCTGGAAAGCCAGGACGTCACCGAGTTCGGCAAGCCCGACCTGCGCGCCCTGGAAGGTGACTTTGAAGTGCGCGGCACGCGCCAGCTTAACAGCCTGCACACCCTGGACGGTGAAACCCGCGCCAGTACCCGCTGGATCATCACCCTGCTGCCACGGCGCAGCGGCAGCCTGCGCATTCCCGAGCTGCAACTGGGCCAGTCGCACAGCCAGGCCATCGAACTGCAAGTGCTGCAAGCCGATGCCAGCCGCCAGGACAGCGCCTCGCAAGTGTTCATCGAAGCGACCCTGGACAGCAACGACGTCTACGTCCAGGCCCAGGCTGTGCTGACCCTGCGCATCTACCATTCGGTGGCGCTGTACGACGACAGCAGCCTCAGCCCGCTGCAACTGGAGAACGCCAAGGTCGAGCCACTAGGCGAATCGCGCACGTATGAAAAGGAAATCAACGGCGTGCGTCATGGCGTGATCGAAACCCGCTATGCGGTGTACGCCCAGCAAAGTGGCAGCCTCGACATTCCCTCACTGACCTTTACCGCCACTGCCGCCGCCAGCAACGACGAAGCGCCACAAGCCAATGGCACGGCGCGCGCCGGCCGCCAGGTGCAGGTCAGTTCGCTGCCCTTGCGCCTCACCGTGCGGCCGATTCCCGCGGCCTGGCCCGCTGGCGTACCATGGTTGCCAGCCCGCAGCCTGACCCTGGAAGAGCACTGGAACCCCGACCCGGGCAGCCAGCAGGTGCAGATTGGCGACTCGCTGACGCGCAACATCACCTTGCGTGCCGAGGGCTTGTCCAGCACCCAACTGCCGCCGCTGCCCGCCACAGAGATCATCGGCTTGCGCCGCTACCCTGACCAACCGCTGCTGCGCAACGAAATCAGCGAGCGCGGCATGACCGCCAACCGCGAAGAACGCGAAGCCCTGGTGCCGACTCACGCCGGTACGCTGACCTTGCCGGCGCTGGAAGTGGCCTGGTGGAACACCCGCGAAGACCATCTGGAACACAGCAGCCTGCCGGCGCGCACCCTGAATGTGCAGGACAACCCGGCGCTAAGCGCAGACACCCCTGTGGGCGACAACAGCAGCGCCAGCACCCTGCTGTGGCCTTGGCAACTGGCCACACTGGTGTTCGCCCTGACCACCGTGCTGGGCTTTGCCCTGTGGTGGCGCGCCCGCTCGCGGCCTGCGGTGCTGCGCGCGGCGCAGAACGGGCCAAGCCCACGTACCTTGCTGGACGACCTCAAGCGTGCGTGCCAGGCCAACGACCCCCAGGCCACGCGCCAGGCGCTGGATGCGTGGGCCCGGCAACAACCGGAAACCCTGGCCGAGATGGCCGCGCGCTTCGTGCCGTTGTCGGATGCGCTGGATGGGTTGAACGGGGCGTTGTATAGCGAGAGTGGCCAGTATTGGCAGGGTGAGGATTTATGGCGGGCGATTGGCACCATTCCGCCGGCTGAGCAGGTGCTGCTGCCGACGGGTGACAACGGCAGCTTGCCGCCGCTTTATCCCAAGTAGGCCACCAGGTTTTCAGCGCCTGTGAGATCGAGCGCCGCCCGCGCGGCGCATCGCGGGCGGCGCTCGATCTCACAGCCGCCAAACATCTCCAGGCAGACACCTCTCAACCCCATCCTTGGGTTACCATACCGCCCTTTCCCCGCTTGCCCGACTCGACACCAACAGGTCATCCATGCGTCTGTTTCATACCTCCGACTGGCACCTGGGCCAAAGCCTGCACGGCCAGGAACGCGACTTCGAACACGCCTGCTTCCTCGACTGGCTGCTCGGCCAGCTGCGCCTGCGCCAGCCGGATGCGCTGCTGATTGCCGGCGACATCTTCGACACGGTCAACCCGCCGGTCAAAGCCCAGGAGCGCCTCTACGACTTCATCGTCCAGGCCCATGAGCAACAGCCCAAGCTGGACATCGTGATGATCGCCGGCAACCACGACTCCGGCTCGCGCATCGAGCTGCCCGCCGCATTGATGCGCCGTCTGCGCACCCATGCCCTGGGCCGTGTGCACTGGCTGGATGAAGGCCAGCTGGATGCCGAGCGCCTGTTGATCCCGTTGACCAACGGCCGCGGCAAGGTCGCCGCCTGGTGCCTGGCCCTGCCCTTCCTGCGCCCGGCCGAGGTCACCGGCCCGAACCTGGGCGACGACTATCTGCAAGGCATCACCCAGGTGCATCAGCAACTGATCGCCGCCGCGCAGAAAAAGCGCAAGAAAGACCAGGCGCTGATCGCCATCAGCCATGCGCACATGGCCGGTGGCTCGGTGTCGGAGGACTCGGAGCGCAGCCTGATCATCGGCAACGCCGAGGCACTGCCGGCCAAGCTGTTCGACAAGGCCATCAGCTATGTCGCCCTGGGCCACCTGCACAAGCCGCAGAAGGTCAACCGCGAAGAACGCCTCCGCTACAGCGGCTCGCCGATCCCGCTGTCGTTCGCCGAAATCAACTACCCGCACCAGGTGCTGGAAGTGGAGCTGGACGGCACCAACCTGGTCAGCGTCGAACCGCGCCCGGTACCGCGCGCGGTGGCCCTGCAACGGGTCGGCCCGGCGCCGCTCGGCGAACTGCTGCAACAACTGGCCGACCTGCCCGTGATCGACCTGCTCGAAGACCCCAACCGCCAGCCCTGGCTGGAGGTGCGGGTGATACTGGACGAGCCGCAACCCGACCTGCGCCAGCAGATTGAAACGGCGTTGGAAGGCAAGGCAGTGCGGCTGATCCGCATCAGCGCCGAATACGCCGGCCGCAATAACGCCGAAGACGATGACCTGGCCTTTGTCGAGCTTTCCCAGATGACCCCGCAGGACCTGTTCAGCCGCGCCTGGGAGCAGGCTTATGGCAACCCCGCAGATGAGCAGGCGCTGGCCGACTTTGCCCTGCTGTTGCAGGACGTGCAGCAGGAAGAGGAGCAGCCATGAAGATTCTCGCCATTCGCTTGAAGAACCTGGCATCGCTGGCCGGCCCGGTCGAAATCGACTTCACCGCCGAGCCGCTGGCCAGCGCTGGCCTGTTTGCCATCACCGGGCCCACCGGGGCGGGCAAGAGCACGCTGCTCGACGCCCTGTGCCTGGCGTTGTTTGGCACGGTGCCACGCCTGAACGACATTGGCCGCGAGGCCAAGGTGCCCGACGCCGATGGCGAAATCCCCACCTACGACCCGCGCAACCTGTTGCGCCGGGGCACCGGCAGTGGCTTCGCCGAGGTCGATTTCATCGGTATCGACGGCCGCCGCTACCGCGCCCGCTGGGAAGCCAACCGCGCCCGCGACAAGGCCAATGGCAAGCTGCAACACAGCCGCCAGAGCTTCTACGACCTGGACAGCGAACAGGTGCTGGGCAGCGGCAAGAACGAATACAAGCAACTGGTCGAAGCCCGCCTGGGCCTGAACTTCGAGCAGTTCACCCGTGCGGTGATGCTGGCTCAAAGCGAGTTCGGGGCCTTCCTCAAGGCTGACGACAAAGAGCGCAGCGAGCTGCTGGAAAAGCTCACCAACACCACCATCTACACCCGCCTGGGCCAGCGTGCCTTCAGCAAGGCCCGTGAAGCCGCCGAGGCCCACAACGCCCTCAAGGACCGCGCCAGCCACCTGTTACCAATGGCCGCCGAAGCCCGCACCGAACTGGACCAGCGCCTGGAGCAGGCGCAGCAGCAGTTCAAGGCCGACCAGGCCGGCGAGCGCCAACTGGAGCAGCAACGCAACTGGCTGAATGAGCAACGCCAGCTGCAGGCCCAGCATGCCGAAGCCGGCACCGCGCTGCAGGCCGCCGAACACAGCTGGCAGCAACTGGCCGAACCCCGCCTGGACCTCGTACGCCTGGAACGCCTTGCCCCGCAGCGCCACCAGTTCCACCGCCAGCAGGCGCTGGCTGCGCAACTGGCACCCGTGGCCGCGAAGATCGCTGAGCAACAGCAACAGCAAACCGAGCTGCAGCTGCGCACCCTCGAGCTCGAACAGGCGCTGAGCGCCGCACGCCAAGCGCTTGCCGACCGCCAGGCCCGGCACAGCGAGGACGCACCACGCCTGCGTCAGGCCTTTGCCGCCCAGGACAACGTGGCCCGCCTGGGCCAGGAGCTGGCCGCGCAGCGCAGCACCGGCCAACAGGCTGAACAACAGGTCGCCGAGGGCCAGCAGCAGGTGCAGCAGCTGGAAGCCAATCAGCAGCGCAGCCTGCAGCAACTGGCCAACATCAACACCGCACTGGCCGACAGCCAGCACCTGGCGGGCCTGGCCGATGCCTGGCACGCCTATCTGCCGCAGCTCAAGCAGGTGATGCTGATTGGTGGCCGCCTGGCCAAAGGCCGTGATGAACTGCCCGGCCTGCAGGCCCAGGCCAGCCAGGCCAATGCTCACTTGCAGGCCGAGCGCGACGCCTATGACCTGCTATTCCGTGAAGCCAAGGCCGAACCGCAGGCCCTTGCCGAACAAATCGACCTGCTCGGTGGCATGCTGCAGGACAACCGCAAGCAGCAGCGCGCCGTCGAGGAGCTGTCGCGCCTGCATGGCCGTGAACAAGACCTGCGCCAGCAACTGGATGCCATGCGCGATCGGCAGCAGCAGGCCATGCAGCAACGCCAGCAACTGATTACCGAAGGCACTGCCGCCAAGGCCGAGCTGGAAGCGGCCGAGCAAGCGCTGACCCTCACCCGCCAGTTGCTGGAACGCCAGCGCCTGGCGCGCAACACCAGCGTCGAAGAACTGCGTGGCCAGCTGCGCGACGGCGAACCCTGCCCCGTGTGTGGCAGCGCCGAGCACCCGTTTCATCAGCCCGAAGCGCTGCTGCAGAGCCTGGGTCGCCATGACCAGGCCGAAGAAGAGGCCGCGCAGAAGCAGGTCGAAACCCTCAACGGCAAGCTGGTGGAACTGCGTACCCAGCTGGGCGTGGTGAATGCCCAGCTCAAGGACTACCAACAGCAACTGCAACAATTGGGCGAACAGCTGCAACCGCTGGTGGCCCAGGTACAGGCGCACAGCCTGTGGCCGGCCCTCGCCCCGCAGGACGACAAGGCCCGCAGCACCTGGCTCGACAGCCAGTTGCGGCGCCTGGATGAAGAAATCGGCCAGGACGAGAAGCGCCAGAGCGCCCTGCTCGCCCTGCAAAAAGATGCCGCCCGCCTCAACCAGCAATTGCAGGCTGCCCACGACGCCCAGCAGCAGGCCCAGCGTCATCTGGAGCAACAGCACCAGGCCCTGGCCAACGATGAGCAGCAGTTGCAGCAGGGGCTGAGCGACCTCGCTGGCGTATTGCCCGAGCAAGCCCTCAAGGCCCTCAACGAAGACCCGGCAAATGCCTTCCTCGCCCTCGACCAGCAGATTGCCCAGCGCCTCCAGCAACTGGAGCAGCGCAAGGACGAACTGGAAGAACAACAAGCCCGTCAGGCACAGCTGGACAAGTTGCACGACCAGCAACAGGCGCGCGTGCAAGGGCTGCAGCAGTTGCAGCAGAAACTGGCCGTCCTCGAAGAACAACGCCAGCAGGCCCAGGCCTCACTCGGCGAACTGCTGGGTGAGCACAGCAGTGCAGAAGCCTGGCAGCAGCACATGAACAGCACGCTGGAGCAAGCCCGCGCCCTGGACGCCGACACCGCCCAGCGCCTGCAAGACCTGCGCACCCAGGGTGTGCAACTGGCCAGTGAACTCAAGGCCAACGTCCAGCAGCAGCAAGCGCTGGACGCCGAGTGCCAGCAGTTGCAGGGCCAGATTGCCCAGTGGCGCAGCGAGCACCCGGAACTGGATGACGCCGGCCTGGATCGCCTGCTGGCCATGGATGACGCGCACGTCAATGAACTGCGCCAGCGCCTGCAAAACGCCGAAAAAGCCATCGAACAGGGCCGTGTGCTGCTGCAGGAGCGCGAACAACGCCTGCAACAACACGCCACGCAAATGACCGTGGACACCTCGGCCGAAGCCCTGGAGCACGCCCTGACCGGGCTGCGCGCGCGCCTGGCCAGCCACGAGCAGCAGTGCGCCGAACTGCGCGCGCAACAGGCCGACGACCAACGTCGCCAGCAGGCACACCAGGCGTTGGCGGCAGAAATCGAACAGGCCCATCAGCAATGGCAACGCTGGGGGCGCCTGAACGCTTTGATCGGTTCAGCCTCGGGCGATGTGTTCCGCAAGATCGCCCAGGGTTACAACCTCGATCTGCTGCTGCACCACGCCAACACCCAGTTGCGCCAGCTCGCCCGCCGCTACCGCCTCAAGCGTGGCGGAAGCGCCTTGGGCCTGCTGGTGCTGGACACCGAGATGGGCGACGAACTGCGCTCGGTGCATTCGCTGTCGGGCGGGGAAACCTTCCTGGTCTCACTGGCCCTGGCCCTGGGCCTGGCCTCGATGGCCTCCAGCACCCTGCGCATCGAATCGCTGTTCATCGACGAAGGCTTCGGCAGCCTCGACCCCGAGTCGCTGCAACTGGCCATGGACGCACTCGACGGCTTGCAGGCCCAAGGCCGCAAGGTGGCGGTGATCTCCCACGTGCAGGAAATGCACGAGCGTATCCCGGTGCAAATCCAGGTGCGCCGCCAGGGCAATGGCCTGAGTGACGTGGAGGTATGCGGGTGATCCTCTACTCGTTCCGCCGCTGCCCCTGGGCCATGCGCGCGCGCCTGGCCTTGCGCTATGCCGGGTGCGCGGTGGAAATCTGTGAGGTGGCGATGAAGAACAAGCCGGCAGCACTGCTGGCCTTGTCGCCCAAGGGCACGGTACCGGTGCTGGATACCGGTGCCGGGGTACTGGAAGAAAGCCTGGACATCATGCGCTGGGCGCTGACGCAAAACGACCCGCAGGACTGGCAGCTACAGGCTGACCCTGCGGCGGCGCAGCAGGCTGAAGCGCTGATTGCGCGCAACGACAGCACGTTCAAGGCCCAGGTGAACCTGTACAAGTATGCCGAGCGTTACCCGCAGCATTCCCGCGAGCATTACCGCCAGCAGGCCGAGGCCTGGCTGGCGGAGCTCGAAGGCCTGCTGGCCGGCCGGCCCTACCTGCTGGCCGACCACCCGAGCATTGCCGATGCCGCGTTGCTACCCCTGATGCGCCAGTTTGCCGGGGTCGAACCGCAGTGGTTCGCCGAGGCGGCTTATCCGCGGGTGCGGAGCTGGCTGGAGGGGTGGCTGGCTTCGGAGCTGTTCAGGTCAGTCATGGCCAAATGAACAGCTCTCAGCTTTACACGGTCCCCTGTGGGAGCGGCCTTGTGTCGCGAAAGGGCCGCACAGCGGCCCCAGCATTCTTAGAGTAAACCGCTCAAATCCTGGGGGCGCTGTGCGCCCCTTTCGCGACACAAGGCCGCTCCCACAGGGGCCGCAGCAGGCTGGCTCAGTGGTGCTGCTTGGCACTCAAGGCCGCATGGAAGTTGGCACTCTGGCGCAGGTACTGCTCGGTGTAGCTGTGGGTGGCAGAGGCCTTGCCGCTGCTGTCGGCATGGGCATGCGCCGGCAGTACGACCGATGCGGAAATGGCGGATGCGGCAATAACCGGGAAGAGATTGAAGTTCATCTGGGCTGACCTCGACGGCGGTGGTTTGACGGTGGCCCGCTTGGGCCTTGGGTCAAACTTACGCCGCCGAGGCCGCACGCAAAAATTCATTGCGCCAGTATCGATTATCACGCCAATCGATATCACTCGATGAACTTGAGGTCCGAGGGTGCATCCTGCTGCAGCGTCTGCACCGTCTCCAGCAGCTTGCCGCTGCGGGGATCGCGACGCATCACCACGATCTGGTTGCTCTTCTGGTTGGCCACCAGCAGGAAGTTGTCACTCGGGTCCAGAGCAAATTCCCTGGGGTGATCGCCTTCCACCGAACGACGCTGCAGGAAGGTCAACTGGCCATCGTCCTTGCTCACGCCAAACACCACAATCTCGTTAGCCGTGCCGCGGTTGCTCACGTACAGGAAACGCCCGTCCGCCGACAGGTGCAAGCCACCCGCAGCCTTGGCTGCTGCCTCCTGGTGCTCGGTCAGGGGCAAGCGCTGGCGTTCGACCAGGTTGCCGTCCTGCACATCGAACATCACCACCTCGGCGTTCATTTCCAGGGTGAGGTAGGCATGGCGGCCTTTGGCATCGAACAGCAGGTGACGCGGCCCGCTGCCCGGCGGCAAAGCCACGGACGCCGGTATCGCCGCTGTCAGCGGGTGGTCCGCACTGGCACCGTCGTACCGGTAGATGAACACCTTGTCGGCACCCAGGTCACTGGCATACAGGTGCTGGCCATCAGGCGACAGCACCAGCGAATGCACATGGGCACCGGCCTGGCGCTCAGGGTTTACCCCGCTGGCCTGGTGTCGGGCCTGCTGCACCACGGGCTTGAGCTTGCCGTCCCTGGCCACCGGAATCACCACCAGGCTGCCACCGGGGTCGGGCTTGACCGCATAGTTGGCCACGAACAGGTAGCGCTGGTCACGGCTGATGCTGGCGTGGGTTGGCTCGTCGCCCTCGGTGGCCACCTGGTTGAGCGGCTTGATTTCGCCTTTGCTGCTGATGCTGAAACTGCTGGCATGGCCCTGCGGGGTTTCATTCACCGCGAACAGCTGACGCTGGTCGGCGGACAACACCAGCCACGAAGGGCTGACGCTCTTCACCACCTGCAAGGGCGTGGGGTCAATATGGCCGACCTTGTCGTCGAATTGATAGCGGTAGATGCCTTGGCTGGCACCATCGGTGTAACTGCCCACCAGCAAGGTAGCGGCGTGGGCGTGGATTGTCAGGCTCATCAGGCTAGCGGTCAGCAGGTTCGTCCAGATCCGGTTCATCTTGGTCTTCATCCGGGGCGCGAAAGGCACTCATACAGACTAGCCGATGCTCGCCGTTGGCATCGTTGAGTTGCCATTCATCACCGGTGGCGATAGCGGCGGCGACCTGATCAGGGGTGAAGGACCAGCGGCGCAGCTGGCGGCCGTCCATGCATTCGACGGTGAGGCCGGATGCGTCGGCGGTGAAATCGAAGGCGTGCAGGCCGTCGATCAGGAGCATGTCGCAGGACTGCAGGGCGGTGGCGAGGGGGGACATGGGGGTACCTGTGGGAAATATGGCGGCATTATAACCCTGGGGCTGCTTTGCAGCCCATTCGCAGCACAAGGCTGCTTCTACAGGGGATCGCGTAACCCTTGCAGGAGCAGCCTTGTGCTGCGAATGGGCCGCAAAGCGGCCCCTTGCGATTCAATGGGCGAAAATGGACCCACCTTCCTTGCCCACCATCTTCTCCGGCTTGATCAGGAACCGTGCCAGCGCCGGCAGCAGCCACAGCGCGCCAAACATGTTCCACAGCAGCATGAAGGTCAGCATCAACCCCATGTCGGCCTGGAACTTGATTGCCGAGAAGATCCAGGTGCACACGCCGATGGCCAGGCACAAGCCAGTGAACAACACGGCTTTACCCGTCGAACGCAGGGTCTGGTAATAGGCCTCCTGCAACGGCAACCCGGCACGCAGGAAGCTTTCCAGCCGGCTGTAGATGTAGATGCCGTAATCCACGCCAATCCCCACACCCAGCGCCACCACCGGCAAGGTCGCTACCTTCACCCCGATGCCCATGTAGGCCATCAGTGCATTGCCCAGCACCGAGGTCAGTACCAGCGGCAGGACGATGCACAGGGTGGCGGCGAACGAGCGGAAGGTGATCAGGCACATCACCGCCACACAGATGTACACCAGGACCAGGATGGTCAGCTCGGCCGACTTGATCACTTCGTTGGTCGCCGCCTCGATCCCGGCGTTGCCCGCCGCCAGCAGGAACTGCAGGCCTTCCTTGTTGTGGCTGTCGGCAAACGCCTTGGCCACGGCGGTCACCCGCTCCAGGGTCTCGGCCTTGTGGTCGTTGAGAAACACCAGCACCGGCGCCAGCGAGCAGTCACCGTTGTACAGGCCGTCGGCACGGGCGATGGAGTTGTTGAGGATGTCCGGGTTACGCGACAGGGTTTCCCATTTCAGGCTGCCCTCGTTCATGCCCTTGATCACCTGCTTGGACACGGTCACCAGGGAAATCGCCGACTGCACACCCGGGGTGTTCTGCATGGTCCACATCAGCTCGTCGATAGGCGCCATGGTCGCGTGGACCGAGCACTGCTCGGGCGGGGTTTTGACCATGATCACCAGCACGTCGGAGCTGGTCGAGTAGTTGCTGATGATGAAGCTGTTGTCCTGGTTGTAGCGCGAGTCGGGGCGCAGCTCCGGCGCGCCCTGGTCGAGGTCGCCGATCTTCAGGTTCTGGCTGTACCACAGCCCAGCGGCGAAGGCGACCAGCGCCAGGGTGACAGACACCGGCGCCACCTTGGCACTGGCAAAATTCGATAGCAGGCGCCAGAAGGGGTGCTCGCGGGTCGCGTCCTTCTTGCTACGCTCGATGGCCTTCTTGCTGATGCCGACATAGGAAATGGCCACTGGCAGCAGGATCAGGTTGGTGAACACGATCACCGCCACACCGATGGAGGCGCCGATGGCCAATTCGCGAATCACCCCTATATCGATGATCAACAGAGTGATGAAGCCCACCGCGTCGGCAAGGATGGCGATCATCCCCGGCAGGAACAGCTGGCGGAAGGTGCGCCGGGCCGCCGTGAGGGCGTTGTCAGCGTCACTCGACTGCAAGGCGATGCCGTTGATCTTCTGCACCCCGTGGGAAATGCCGATGGCGAAGATCAGGAACGGCACCAGCATCGAGTATGGGTCCAGCCCAAAGCCCACCGCATGCATCAGCCCCAGCTGCCAGACCACCGCCACCAAGGTGGTGATGAGCACGGCGATGGTGCTGCGTATGCACCAGGTGAACCAGTACAACAGCACCCAGGTAATGGCCAGGGCGACGCCGAAGAACATCGCCACCATCACCAGGCCATCGATCAGGTCACCGACCTTCTTGGCGAAGCCGACAATGTGGATTTTCACATTGGGGTTCTGCGCCTGGAACTTGTCGCGGATCTTCTCTTCCAGCAGGTGCGAGAACTGCTGGTAGTCCAGCTTCACCTGCTTGCCTGGGTCCTGCGGGTCGGGGTAGCTCTCCAGCAGCGGCACGTCGACGATGCTCGACTTGAAGTTGTTACCCACCAGGCGCCCCACCTGGCCGGACTTGAGCACGTTGTCGCGCAGGGTGTCGAGGCTGTCCTGCGAACCGTTGTAGGTGTTGGGGATCACCTCGCCACCGGAAAAGCCCTCCTCGGTTACCTCGCTCCAGCGCACGCTGGGGCTCCACAGTGACTTCAGCCCGGCACGGTCGACGCCGGGGATGTAGAACACCTCGTCATGGACCTGGCGCAGGGTCTCCATGTAGTCCTTGTCGAAGATGTCGCCATTCACCGCCTCCACCGAAATGCGCACGGTGTTACCCAGGTTGGCAAGGTCGTTGCGGTGCTCCATCATCTGCTCGATGAACGGGTGCTGCAGCGGGATCATCTTCTCGAAACTGGTGGACGGGCGAATCTGCGTCGCCTGCCAGAACAGGAAAATGCTCACCAGCACACACAGGGCGATGACCACGGGGCGGTTGTTGAAGATCAGGCGCTCAAGCAGCGTGGCCTTGTCCTGGTGGTGCGGGTGCATGGTAATGCTCTCCCTGCTGGTCATCGGCTCACCCCTTCGGCACCCTGGGCATCCGCCAGGTGTACGCCGCCCTGCCCCACCAGCAGCAGGCCGCCATTGGCCAGGCCGCTGACGCCAGCCAGGGCGATGCGGTCGGCGCGGTTGTACACGCTGAAGGTCTGGCCGCCATCGGTACTGCGCAGCACACTGCCGCCGTTGCCGACCAGCACCAAGGTGCCATCATCGAGAAGCGTAGCGCTTGCCAGGCCGAATTCGAGGTTGCCGCGCGCGACCTTGAGTTCGATCGGCTGCCAGCTGTCACCAAAATCGGTGGAACGGAACAGGTTGCCGCGCAGGCCGTAGGCCAGCAAGGCGTGCGACTGGGCGGTGCCGATCACACCGAACAGCGAGCCCTCGTAGGGGCCCTGCACCTTGGCCCAGGTCTGGCCGTTGTCGGCGGAGCGGAACATGCCGCCCTGCTCGCCTACGATGAACAGGCCGGCATCCCGCACACGGGCAATACCGTTCAGGTGTAACTGGTCAGGGTTGTCCAGGCGCTCGGCCACGTCCTGCCAGTGCTGCCCGCCGTCGGTGGTTTCCATCAAGGCGCCATAGGCCCCTACGGCAAAGCCGTGCTGCGCATCGAGGAAAGCGATATCGAGCAAGGGTGCTTCACGGGCGAGGTCTTCGAACTGCTTGGTCCAGGTTGCGCCGCCGTCGCTGCTGACGAGGATCTGCGCATCATGGCCGACCGCCCAGCCGCGCTTGTCATCGAGGAAGAACACGGCGGTGAGCAACTGCCGGGTGGGTACACGAGCCTGGGTCCAGGTATTGCCCTGGTCGTCGGAGAACAGAATATGGCCGCGATCACCCACCACCACCAGGCGCTTGCCGGCATGGGTGGCGCCGATCAGCAGGCTTTGGCTGGCCTTGGCAGATTCGGTGGAGTATTCGTCGGCAGCGGCGGCCTGGGCACTGTCGGCCCACACCCCCAATGCCAGTGCCAGCAATGCGCTGGCCGCCAATGGCCAGGCACCACGCCTGGCCGGCGCCCGTAGCTGTTCCCTCATGACTGCCCCCTTGTTGTGTTCTTGTTGGTGGGTCAATGCATTGCAGGTACTGCAAAAAGCCTGATCTAGAGGCCTGCAATAGCTTGAGGGGATCGTAGCGGGGATGTCTGCGCGATTACAACGGGCGGGGTGTTATGTTTTGTTGTCGGCCCAAAAAGCTTCGCGGGTAAACCCGCTCCCACAGGTGCTACACCGTCCATGAAAGCGGTGAAGTACCTGTGGGGGCGGGTTTACCCGCGAAGAGGCCGGCACTGACTACAGAAAACTCAAGCCAGGCTCTTGCTCACCACTTCATACACATCACTGGACAGCTCACCCGAAGCCAGAATCCGCTCCAGCTCGCCCCTCATCAGCGCCTGACGCGCATCGTCATATTTGCGCCAGCGGGTCAGCGGCGCCAGCTGACGCGAGGCGATCTGCGGGTTCAGCGCATTCAGCTCGATCACCAGGTCCGCGAGGAAGCGATAGCCCGAACCATCGGCGGCATGGAAGTTGATCAGGTTCTGCCCGGCAAAGGCCCCAATCAGCGCACGCACCTTGTTCGGGTTTTTCAGGGTGAACGCAGGGTGCTGCATCAACGCCTTGACCCGTGCCAACCCGCCCGGCAGCGTGCTGGCCGCCTGCACGCTGAACCACTGATCCATGACCAGCGGGTTGTCCTTGAAGTGCTCGGCAAAGGCTTCCAGGGCCTTGGCCCGCTCGGCTTCGAACGGCGAGTTGACCAGCACCGCCAAGGCCGTGAGGCGTTCGGTCATGTTGTCGCACTGATCGAACTGTTCCAGGGTCGCTTCCAGCACCTGCGGCTTGCCGCTCTGCATCAGGTACGACAGGGCAATGTTCTGCAGGCTACGGCGGGCGAAGTGCTCGGCAGAGGCCACGTAGGCGGTGCCGCGCGACACTTCACGGTGGGCCTGATAGCGCGCCCACAGGGCGTCGAACAGCTGCTCGGCGATCTGCTGGCGGGCGAACTCGCGGGCTGCGTGGATGGCGTCCACGTCGGCCACCTGGCTGATCTCGGTGAGGTACGCCTCGCCCGGCAACGAAAGCATTTCGGCAACCATGGCCGGGTCCAGCGACGCGTTACCCAGCACGGTGCCCAGGGCCGTGATCAGGCGCTGGTCGAGTTTCAGGGCTTCGCCGCGTTGATGCTGGCCGATCAGCTCCTGCAACACCTGTACCGACAGTTGCTGCCCCGCTTCCCAGCGGTTGAAACCGTCGCTGTCGTGCTGCATCAGGAACATCAGCTGGTCGCGGTTGTAAGGGAAGCTGAGCTTCACCGGTGCGCTGAAGCCGCGCAGCAGCGAGGGCAGCGGCTTGGCCTGGATACCCTCGAAGGTGAAGGTCTGCTCGCCCTCGGTCACCGACAGCACACGGCTGGTACCGCCAGCTGCCGGCTCACCGGCCAGACGCAGCGGCAGGTCATTGCCTTGAGCGTCCAGCAGGCCCAGCTCGACCGGGATCACGAACGGAAGCTTTTCGGCCTTGTCCGGGGTTTGCGGGCAGCTCTGGCGGAAGGTCAGGCTGTAGGTTTGTGCAACTGCGTCATAGCTTTCGCTCACGTCCAGACGCGGGGTACCGGCCTGGCTGTACCAGCGCTTGAACTGGGTGAAGTCCACACCGTTGGCGTCTTCCATGGCCTTGATGAAATCATCGGTGGTCACCGCTTGGCCATCGTGACGCTCGAAATACAGGTCGCTGCCCTTGCGGAAGCCGTCGGCGCCCAGCAGGGTACGGACCATGCGCACCACTTCGGCGCCCTTCTCGTACACCGTCAGGGTGTAGAAGTTGGAAATTTCGATGAAGCTGTCCGGGCGCACCGGGTGGGCCATGGGGCCAGCGTCTTCGGCGAACTGGTGGGTGCGCAGGTAGGCGACGTCTTCGATGCGCTTGACCGTGCGCGAGTTCATGTCGGCACTGAACTCGGCATCGCGGAACACCGTGAAGCCTTCCTTGAGCGACAGCTGGAACCAGTCACGGCAGGTGACACGGTTGCCCGACCAGTTGTGGAAGTACTCGTGGGCGACCACGCCTTCGACGCGCTGGTGCGCGGCATCGGTGGCGGTTTCGGCACGGGCCAGCACACAGCTGGAGTTGAAGATGTTCAGGCCCTTGTTTTCCATGGCGCCCATGTTGAAGTCGTTGACCGCGACGATCATGAAGATGTCCAGGTCATACTCACGGCCGTAGACTTCTTCGTCCCAACGCATGGACTTCTTCAGGCTGACCATGGCGTGGTCGCACTTGTCGAGGTTTTCGGGTTCGACATAGATGCGCAGCATCACATCACGGCCAGACTGACGCGTAAACGTGTCCTCGACGCACCACAGGTCACCGGCCACCAGCGCGAACAGGTAAGCCGGTTTCTTGAACGGGTCTTCCCAGGTTGCCCAGTGGCGGCCATCCTCGGCCGGGCCGCTGCCCGTCGGGTTTCCGTTCGACAGCAATACCGGGTAACGATGCTGCTCGGCGATCACCGTGGTGGTGAAAGTGCTCATCACGTCCGGGCGGTCGAGGTAGTAGGTGATCTTGCGGAAGCCCTCGGCCTCGCACTGGGTGCAGAACATCTTGCCGGACTTGTACAGGCCTTCCAGCGCAGTATTGCGCTCAGGGTGGATCTTTACGCTGGTGTCGAGGGTGAAGCGTTCGGCCTTGGGATGGACGGTCAGGCTGTCGGCATCGACCTGGTAGTCGCCCGACTGCAGTTCCTGGTCGTCCAGCGAGGCACGCAGCAGTTCCAGCTGCTGGCCGTCTAGCACCAAAGGCGGCAGGCCGGCACCGCGTGCCGGGTTGCGGCGCATGACCAGTTGCGCGTGGACCAGGGTGTGGTCCTCGAACAGCTCGAAAGTCAGGTGCGTCTCGTCGATCAGGTACTCGGGCGCCTGGTAATCCTTCAGGTAGATCACTTGCGGTTGTTCGGTACGCATGTGCAGGTCCTTTTTACTGGAGCACGGCCAACTGGTAGGCCGTGTACTTGCGAATATTGATCACCCCGGTGTCAAAGATCAGATACTGGCCCTTGATGCCCAGCAGCGTGCCTTCGGCCACCGGGTCCTTGTCGAGGTTGAAGCTGACGATCTTTTTCGGGTAGGCCTCGACCGGGTAGTTCATCTGCACCACTTCGGCGTCGGGCAGCGGCTGAATCGCCTGCAGGCCAAAGCGCCCGTGCAGCTCGCGCAAGCCGTCGGCGCAGGCGTCGAAGATCTGCTCACGAATGGCGGGCAGGTCGAGCACCTCGGCATCGCCTTTGAGCAGCGTGCGCCAGTTGGTGCGGTCTGGCACCTGGCTGCGCAGTACATCTTCCACCAGGCCTGATTGCTGACGGGTGGCCACACGCATGATCGGCAGGGCCTGGCTGGCGCCCTGGTCGAGCCAGCGAGTGGGCAGCTGGGTGGCGCGGGTGATGCCGACCTTGATCCCCGACGAGTTGGCCAGGTAGACCACGTGGTCGGTCATGCAGAATTGTTCGCCCCACGACGGTTCGCGGCAGGTGCCGGCATCGTAGTGACATTTTTCCGGGGCCATGATGCACAGGTCACACTGGGCCAGCTTGGTCATGCACGGGTAGCAGTAACCCTGGCTGAAACTGGTCTTGGTGCGCTTGCCGCAATGGCTGCAGTGAATGGCGCCGAGGTATTCCAGGCGCAGGCGCTGGCCGATCAGCGGGTTGACTGGCACCTGCGTGTCATCCAGCCGGAAGCTGTATTGCACCACGGGTGCCTGCAGGCTTACTGCCATCTTGCTCAACGAGCCACGAGCGAGTTCGATCAATGTACCGAGTCCGACTTGAACAGGATGTTGGCGATCGGCGCAGACTTCGATGCGCATTCCTGCGGGCCCATGTAACCGGTGCGCTGCTCTTCGGGCAGGTTCTTCATCTCCCAGGCGATGACCGCCTGCAGCGACAGCTCTTTCTGCTCGGCCGTGAGCTTGCGGCCATCCGACCATTTGCCGATTTCCACGGCCAGTTTCAGGCTTTCGTAGATTTCCGGGGTGATGTTTTCAATCATTTGCGCGAAAGTGGACATAGTGTCTCCTGATTCAAGCCGACAGTTTACGCCGGGCCAGCGCCCCACCCAAGAGCCCGGTCAGGCATCCGATGAGCAACCCGCCAACATGGGCAGCGTTGGCGATCTGGCCAAGGCCCAGGGTGCCGACCACGCCGGTCAGGCACACCACCAGCCAGACCAGCATCATCACCAGTACGCCCTTGGGCAGGTTGAAGTGACGGTTGGGCGCCAGCCACTGGTACAGCCAGATATGCCCGAGCAAGCCGTACAGCACGCCGGACAGGCCGCCGAACAGGCTCGGCCCGCTGGTGTAGTGCTGGGCCAGGTTGGACACCAGGCTGAACAGCAAGGTCAGGCCCAGCAGCATCCACGGGCCCTGGCGCAACTCGATGCGCTTGCCCAGCTCCCAGTACCACAGGCTGTTCATGGCCAGGTGCAGCACGCCAAAGTGCAGCAGCATGGGTGATACCAGGCGCCACCACTGGCCTTGGTCCAGGACTTGCGCCAGCGAGCTGAAGTACAGGTAGTCGCCCTGGACGCGGAAGTCGAGGAAGGTAAACCAACTGATGGTGGTGAAATTGTCGCCCAGGCTGGTGAGGCCGGCGACGATGAAGCACAGCAGCAGCGTGAGGGTGGTGATCTTGCAGGCTTTGGCCTGCTGCACCAGGGAGGGTTGTGTGGGGCCGTTCGCAGGCCCCGCTCCCACAGGTTGCTCCACCGCCTGGAGGTCGGCGTTGCCGTCGGGGTAGCGCTGGTAGAGTTGCAGCACGTCTTCGGCAAGGGTGTCGGGGGCCCAGAGCACTTGGACATCGCCCTCCTCGCTGACCCGGTGCGGCACCTGCAGACGTTGCAGCAGGTGGACGAAGCCGCTGAGGTCGACCGACAGCGGCAGGCGCATCACTTCGATAATGTTCATTGGTTGGCCTGTGGGCGGTCGACGTCGACCCAGACGAACTTGTGCGGGTCAATGCGGGTTTCATCATCCAGCCGGTAGGCGGCCAGTTTGCCGTAGAGCACGGCACTGTAGTCCAGGCAGGCCAGGTTGGCGCGGATCGGCGCTGGGCGGCCGCTGCGCCAGTAATGGCCCACGAACAGCAAGGGCTCGTCTTCGGCATAGCGCAGCAAGGCGTTCTTCTGGCTGTGGCTGAGCGGGGTACTGGCTACCTCCTCGGGCAAGGCATCGGGCTGGAACACGATGTCGCCATAGGTTTGCGGGTCTTCTTCCCAGAACTTGGTGCGGAAGAACGCGCGGGTCAGGCCGTCGCCGCCGGTCAGCGTCAGGCCGTCCGGCAGGCGCATGTCGGTGCCGCGCAACAGGCGGTTGCACACCGTGTCGGCAAAACTGCCACTGACCGCCGAGGCCTGGATGAAGTGTTCATCGATGCGCCCGTCGGGGTATTGCTGGCGCAGCGGCTCGATCAACCGCGGGTCCCAGCAGGCGTGCACCAGGCGGAAGCGCCCGGCATCGATGAACAGCGGCAGTTGGTAGAACCAGTTGACGAAATCGTGCCAGTCGCCGGGGTGGTGGGCGAACTGGGTGAGGGTTTCGTCAATCAGCCGGGCGTGGCGTGGCGTGTGCTCGCGCACATAGGCCTTGCCGCTGCCGGGCAGTGCCGGGGTGACCCAGCCCAGGGCGTTATATTCGTGGTTGCCCATGATGCAGAACGCCTGGCCGGCCTCGACCATGTCATGGACGATGTGCAGCGCCTCGCGAATGCGTGGCCCGCGGTCGACGATATCGCCCAGAAACAGCGCGAGGCGCCGCGGGTGGCGCCACACGCCGGCCACACGCTTGTAACCGAGGGCGTCGAGCAGGCGTTCAAGGGTCAGTGCACAGCCGTGTACGTCACCGATGATGTCGAAACTTCGCGCCGGATCGAGCATCAGTCGTCCCTGCTCCCCAGGCGGCTGCCCCAACCGAGCTTGGTGCGGCAGACCTCGTAGTAATTGTGGTCCAGCGGGTGAATCAGGCGCAGCTTCTGCGGCTTCTTGCTCACCGTGATGGTGTCGCCGGGGGCGCAGGTGAAGTGGTTCTGGCCGTCACAGGACACTTGCGGGTAGATCTGCAGGTCCTTGGACACCACGATCTTCAGCTCGCTGTTGCCGTCGACCACGATCGGCCGGCCCGACAAGGTGTGCGGGTACATCGGCACGATGACGATGGCGTCGAGCTTGGGGTGCATGATCGGGCCGCCGGCCGACAGCGCGTAGGCAGTGGAACCGGTGGGCGTGGCGACGATCAGGCCGTCGGCCTTCTGGCTGCAGACGAACTGGCCGTCGATGTAGATTTCGAACTCGATCATGCGCGTGGACTTGCCTGGGTGCAGCACCACGTCGTTCAGCGCATCACCCTGGCCAATGGCCTCGTGATGGCGACGCACCTCGGCCTGCAGCAGGAAGCGGTTTTCCACCAGGTAGTGGCCGTCGAGCACTTCGGCAACTTTCTCTTCCAGCTCGTCAGGGCGGATGTCGGTGAGGAAGCCCAAATTGCCACGGTTGATGCCCAACACCGGAATGTTGTGCCGGGCCAGGGCGCGGGCGGCGCCCAGCAGGCTGCCGTCGCCGCCGACCACGATGACCAGGTCGCAGACCTCGCCCAGCAGCTTGCGGGTAGAGGTTTGCAGGCCATGGCCGGGTAGCACTTCGGCAATGGTGTCCTCGAGGATCACATGCAAGTGGCGATCGAGGAGGAATTTTTTCAGTCGGCGAATGGTGTCGAGCACCTGCGAGCTGCCAAGGCGGCCGATGATACCGATATTGCGAAATTGCTCCATGGGGCTCCTGCGGGGCTCTGCGACGGGTGACGATGGCCCGATTATGGGCGAAACCACCGGGTAGCGGCAAACCGGCTATGCTCGCAGGATGATGCCATTCGCCCTGCTCATCGACCTGCCCCGGCAGCTACGCCGCCCCGCCGTGCGCGACCTGGCCTGGGCGCTGCTGTCGCCGCCCCTGCTCAGCACCCCGCCCTGTCCCCAGCGCCACCCGCTGACGGGCAGCCTCTGGGCGCAGCAGCCGCAGCGTCTCGAGGGCTGGTTGCGAGCGCTGGATGCCGACGATCGCCCGCTGCAAGCGTGGCTGGCAAAGCTCGGCAGCCGGCGGCTGGGGCTTTACTACGAACGGCTGTGGCAATTTGCCCTGGGCCAGGCACCCGGCATCGAGCTGCTGGCGGCCAACCTGCCGATTCGTGACGCGGGGCGCACCTTGGGCGAGCTGGACGTGGTGCTGCGCGATCGCGACGGTGTGCACCACCTGGAACTGGCGATCAAGTTGTACCTGGGGCCGCAAGACGCCGGGCACGACCCGCATGCCTGGCTGGGACCTGGGTGCCATGACCGGCTGGGGAGCAAACTTGCGCACCTGACGGGGCACCAGTTGCCCATGTCGAACGGCGCGCACAGCCGCGAGCTGTTGGCGCGGTTGGGGGTTGAGCAGGTGCAGGCACACGTGTGGCTGGGTGGCTACCTGTTCTATCCATGGCCTGGGCATGCCGAGCCACCCGCGGGCGCCAACCCGCAGCACTTGCACGGGCGCTGGGTGCGCCGGCGGGACTGGGTCATGGCAGAGGGTGAACATTGGCAGCCCTTGCAGCGGCATGCCTGGCTGGCACCTGCGCGGGTCGAGGCAGGTGAAGGCTGGACGGTGGAGCAGTTTGCGGCCTGGTTGCATGTGCTGGAGCGGCAGGCGCCGGCGCAGTTGCTGGTGAGGTTGGAGGCTGATGCCGAGGGTGCCTGGCAGGAGGTGGAGCGGGTGTTTCTGGTGGCTGATGACTGGCCGCACGTGCCCGGTGCCTGATGTTACCTGTACCGGGCCTATCGCCGGCAAGCCAGCTCCCACTGCACAGGCCCCAGGCTCAGCATCGTCCCTGTGGGAGCTGGCTTGCCGGCGATAGGGCCGGTGCTGGCAACCCAATTTTCACAGACCTAGCGCAAAGATTTATTTCTGGTAACCACTACAGTGGTACCTGAGCGCCAGCAAGAGCGCCATTTTGACCTGATGACGAGGACCGATCATGGTTTCATCCAACCCCGCGACCCATTACGCACGCGTGTCCATCGCCCTGCATTGGCTGATGCTGGTGCTGCTGGCCGCTGTTTATGCGCTCATCGAACTGCGTGGCCTGTTCCCCAAGGACAGCGCCGAACGCAATCTGATGAAAGACCTGCACTTCATGCTCGGGCTCAGCGTGTTCGTGCTGGTCTGGCTGCGCCTGGCCATGCGCCTGAGCCGCCCTACCCCGCCCATCGTGCCCAAGCCGCCGGCCTGGCAGACCGGGCTTGCGCACCTGATGCACCTGGCGCTGTACCTGCTGATGATCGGCATGCCACTGGCCGGCTGGCTGATCCTCAGCGCCGCCGACAAACCTGTGCCGTTCTTCGGCCTGGAGCTGCCACACCTGATTGGCCCGGACCCGGACCAGGCCAAGTTCATCAAAGGCTGGCATGAACGCGTGGGCAGTTGGGGCTACTGGTTGATCGGCCTGCACGCCCTGGCCGGGCTGTATCACCACTACGTGCAGCGCGACAACACGCTGCTGCGCATGCTGCCCTTTAAGTAACCGCGCCGGCCCTGCAGGCCACCGGTATGCACAACGATCAGGCGGGTGCCGGGCGCAAACAGCCCGGCCTCGACCTGATCACGCAGGGCCAGCAGGGCCTTGCCGGTGTACAGGGCCTCGAGCGGTACACCACTGTGCTGCTCGCACCCGGCAATGAAGGCCAGCAGCTCATCGTCGAATTTGCCAAAACCGCCACGGCACGCATCGTGTAGCTGGTAGCCGTGTGTACCGGCGAATGCTGCCACCGTCTCCGGCACGCCATGATCCCTGGGCACAGCCAATGCGCCATGTACGACATGCGCACCCGCCTCGGCCAGCACCAGGCCGGCCAGGGTAGTACCGGTTCCAGCAGCCAGCCACCAGGCATCGTAGCCCGACCAGCCCAATGCCGTGAGCTGCGAACGCGCCTGCTGCATGATCAGCGCACAGCCCTGTGCACCAGCCGGGCCGCCGCCGCCTTCGGGGATGCAATGCCAGCCTGGGTAGCGTGACTGCCAGGCCCCCCAGAACCCGGTTTCGTTGCGCGCGCGGTAGCCGCCGTAGCCGAGCCAGTGCAGCTCCATGCCCAACGCCTGAAGGTCACGCACCGTAGGTGTTTCCTGAACGTGGCCCCGCAGCAGGCCGGCGGTGGCGAAGCCGAAGCGCTTGCCGGCGGCGGCCAGGGCGTGCAAGTGGTTGGAGTGATTGCCGCCAAGGCTGATCAGGCCCGGGGCTTTGCTGACGCTGGCTTGCTGCAGGTGAAGGCGAAGCTTGAACCACTTGTTGCCGCTGACCAGTGGGTCGATCAGGTCCAGCCGCAGGATGGCGGCCTCGACATTGGCAGTTGCCAGCCAAGGCAGGTTCAGGGGTTGCAGGGGCGCTTGAGGGAGGTCGAAAAGCATCGTGCGAGTTTACCAGCGAAATCCTGGGGCTGCTTTGCAGCCCCAGCGATCTCAGAGTTCCGCCGCCAACCTCGAACCTTGGTTGATCGCCCGTTTGGCATCCAGCTCGGCCGCCACATCAGCCCCGCCAATCAGGTGCACCGACTGCCCCGCCGCCACCAGGCCGTCCTGCAATTCGCGTAGCGGATCCTGGCCAGCGCAGATCACCACGTTATCCACCGGCAGCACCTGCGGCTCGCCGTCGGCCACACGAATGTGCAAACCGGCATCGTCGATACCCAGGTACTCGACACTGTTAAGCATCTGTACCCGCTTGTTCTTCAACCCGGTGCGGTGAATCCAGCCCGTCGTCTTGCCCAGGCCATCACCCACCTTGGACTTCTTGCGCTGCAACAGGTACACCTGCCGCGCCGGCGCATGAGGCTCGGCCTTGACCCCGGCCACACCGCCACGCGCCTCAAGACGGGTATCGATGCCCCACTCCTGCCAGAACGCCTCACGGTCCTGGCTGGTGGCCACGCCTTGGTGCACGAGGTATTCGGAGACATCGAAGCCGATACCACCCGCACCAATGACCGCGACCGCCTTGCCTACCGGCTTGCGTTCAAGCAGCACGTCCAGGTAGCTGAGCACCTTGGCATGCTCAACACCGGGAATGGCCGGGGTACGCGGTGCGATGCCAGTGGCCAGGATGATTTCGTCGTAGCCGCCGCTCACCAGCGCCTGCACGTCGACACGGGTATTCAGGCGCAGGTCCACGCCCGTGCTCTTCACCTTGTTGCGAAAGTAGCGCAGGGTTTCAAAGAATTCTTCCTTGCCCGGCACCCGCTTGGCCACGTTGAACTGCCCCCCGATTTCGCTTGCGCCGTCAAACAGGGTCACCGCGTGGCCCCGCTCGGCCGCCACGGTGGCCGCAGCCAGGCCAGCCGGGCCGGCGCCGACCACGGCAATGCGCTTCACTGCCCGCACGGGCAGGTAGTTGAGCTCGGTTTCGTGGCAGGCACGCGGGTTGACCAGGCAACTGGTCAGCTTGCCGCCGAAGGTGTGGTCCAGGCAGGCCTGATTACAGCCGATGCAGGTGTTGATCTCATCGGCACGGCCAGCCGCTGCCTTGTTGACGAATTCCGGGTCGGCCAGGAACGGCCTGGCCATTGAAACCATATCCGCATCGCCTTCGGCCAATACAGCTTCGGCCACTTCCGGCGTATTGATACGGTTGGTGGTGATCAACGGAATATTCACCACGCCACGCAGCTTGGCCGTGACCTTGCTGAATGCCGCACGCGGCACCTTGGTGGCGATAGTGGGGATACGCGCTTCGTGCCAGCCGATGCCGGTGTTGATCAAGGTCGCGCCAGCCTGCTCGATGGCTTTGGCCAGCAGCTCGATCTCGTCCCAGGTGCTGCCACCCTCAACAAGGTCGAGCATCGACAGGCGGAAGATGATGATGAAATTCGGCCCTACCGCGCCGCGTACCCGGCTGACGATTTCCACCGCCAGGCGCATGCGGTTTTCATAGCTGCCGCCCCAGCGATCGGTGCGGTGGTTGGTGTGGGCGGCGAGGAACTGGTTGATGAAGTAGCCTTCCGAACCCATGATCTCGACGCCGTCGTAACCCGCGCGCTGGGCCAGTGCCGCGCAATTGACGAAGTCGGCAATCTGTTTCTCGATGCCCTCCTCGTCCAGCGCCTTGGGCGTGAACGGATTGATCGGCGCCTGGATCGCGCTAGGTGCCACCTGCCGAGGGCTGTAAGCGTAACGCCCGGCATGCAGGATCTGCAGGCACACCTTGCCACCCGCCGCGTGCACGGCTTCGGTGACGATGCGGTGCTTGTCGGCCTCTTCTTCGGTACTGAGCTTGGCCGCGCCGGAATACACCCCGCCTTCATCGTTGGGCGCAATGCCCCCGGTGACCATCAGGCCGACGCCCCCACGGGCGCGCTCGGCAAAGTACGCAGCCATGCGCTCGAAACCACCGGGGCGCTCTTCGAGGCCGGTGTGCATCGAGCCCATCAGGGTGCGGTTGCGCAAGGTAGTAAAGCCCAGGTCCAGCGGGGCGAGCAGGTGCGGGTAGCGGTCGGCAGCCATGGAAAAGTCCCCTGGTGGCGTGATCACGGTATGCGGGCACCTCACTGGTCGGCGGGGCCCGTCGTTTGTCTGTCAGCGAGATTAAACAGCCGTTTGAATGGGCTCAATGATCGAAAATGACAAGTTATTGATCCTGACGTACAGCCGGACTACCCTAGGGAACCCTCGGTTCTCAAGGCCTCGTCCTGTTCCATGCGAAAACTCCTGGCAAGCGCGCTGGCGCTGGTGATGATCGCCTCCCTGTGCGGCTACGGCTTCTGGACCCAGCAGCGCCCTGAAGGCCACTACCTGTCCGACCTGCGCATCGAGCTGGCCCTCAACCATGGCGTGCCGGGCGAGCACGGTAATCTGCTGGGCGTCGAGCCGCTGCTGTACCCGGGCGACTACCAGAACCTGCAACGCCTGCACCGCAAGCTCGCGGCTTATCTGGAGCAAGCCCGCGCGCAAGGGCTGGTGAGCCCGCGCACGGTGGTGGTGCTGCCGGAGCACATCGGCACCTGGCTGTGGGCGCGTGGGGAAAAGAATGAGCTTTATCAAGTCACGCACAGCCGCGAGGCCTTGCAGTGGCTGGAGCTGAGCAACCCGCTGCGCTACGGCCTGGCAATACTCGGCGCAGACGGCGACGACTGGCGCGCTGACGCGCATTTGCGCATGAAGGCCGAGCAAATGGCCGCAGACTATCAGCAGTTGTTCGGCGGGTTGGCCAAGGAGTTCGGCGTCACCCTGGTGGCCGGCTCCATCGTGCTGCCCGCACCCTATGTCAAACAAGGCGTGCTGCATGCCGGCAGTGGCCCGCTGTTCAACAGCAGCCTGGTGTTTGCCGCAGATGGCTCGCTGCTGGGCCAGCCACAGCGCCAACAGTTCCCCGACAGTGAAATCCGCCGCTACGTCCATGATGGCCGCCAGCAACCGCTGCAAGTGGTGCAAACCCCGGCCGGCCGCTTGGGTGTCCTGGTGGGCAGTGACAGCTGGTATCCGCAAAACCATGAGCAACTGGCACAACAAGCGGTACAGCTGATCGCCAACCCGGTGTTCCTCAGCGGCAAGGGTAGCTGGGAAGCGTCATGGCGCGGCAATCGCCACCAGGACGCCAGCGCAGGGCTGGCCCTGCAACGGGGCGAGGTCAGCGAACAGACTGCCTGGCAACGCCTGACCGAGGCAGCCGGGGCCAGCGTCAGCAGCATGAGCGTGTTCATGCGCGGGCAGTTCTGGGAGCAGGCCAGCGACGGCCAGGGCTTTGCCCGACAGTCGGGTGAGTTGCTGACGGGTCCCCCCAGCCCTGGCGCCCGCCTGCTGAATCTGTGGCTGTAGGCTCATGACCCGCCCCCGCGTACGCCTGGGCGACCTTTCGGTAGGCTTTGTCCAGCCGCTGACAGAGGCCCTGCGCGAACTGGGGCACGACCCCGAGCCCCTGCTGCGCCGTTATGGTCTGGGTGCGCCCCGCCTTGCCGAGGCCGGCGCGCGCTTGTCGATCCCCCGTTACATGCACCTGGGCCACGCAGCCATCGAGCTGAGCGGCGAGGCCGCACTGGGCCTGCACATGGGCCGCCTGAGCCGCCTTGCGCATGCCGGCCTGGCCGGGGTCACCGCCGCCCAGGCACCGACACTGGGCGACGCGGCGCGCACCCTGCTGCGCTTCGAGCCACTGTATGCGGCCAACTACCGTGGCCACTCCAGCTTTGAGGAAGACGCCCAAGGCGCCTGGTTGCGTTTCTACTCCATCAGCCCTTACAACGCCTACAACCGCTTCGTGGTCGACTCACTGCTTGCCGGCTGGCTGGCGCAACTTGCCGACCTGGCCGGCACACAGGTGCAGGCCGAGCGCCTGGACATCGAGTTTGCCGCCCCTGCCTACGCCAAGGGTTATCAGGCGCTGTGCAGCACACCTGTACAATTCGCGGCCGAGGGCAACCAGCTGCGGCTAAGCCGCGCAACCCTGCAACTGGCCAACCCAAGGCATTGCCCGAGCACCTGGCAGCACCTGCTGCAACTGTGTGAGGCAGAGCTGCTGCAACGCACACGGGTGCGCAGCCTGGGTGAACGCATTACCCACTTGCTGGGCCCGCTGCTCAATGGCGGCCGTGAACCGGACCTGGAAGAAGTGGCGCTGCACTTACAGCTACCGACCTGGACGTTGCGCCGCAAACTCGCCGAAGAAGGCACGCGCTTTCGCGACCTGCTCAACGAAACGCGGCGCGACCTGGCCGAGACCTATATCCGTGACACGGAGCTGGCCTTCGGCGAGATTGCCTATCTGTTGGGGTTTGCTTCGGCCGAGGCCTTCCAGCGCGCATTCAAGCGCTGGACGGGCCTAACGCCGGGGGAGTTCCGCCGCAACCAGCGGCGGGCGGGCTAAAGCTCGGTAGCGTCTTCAGCCGGTTCCGGGGTGTCCAGTTCGTAAGCCTGGGTTTCGAGTAGTTCTTCCTGGTATTCATCCATCGCCCTGCGTCCTCTTTACTCATATTGTCTTCGTAGGTATCGCCTTCAGCCTAAGCAGGTGGGATGAAGGGATGATGACAAGCTTATGAGTGGTAAACGTAGCAGGGGTTCAGGAAGTTATCGCGGGGTGTCTGTAACAGGCAAACAGTCAAAGGGAGGGTGACGCGGCCTCGGCAGGCTGGGATTGCTGCTCCACCTGAATAGGCGCAGCTTCGGCCGGCGGCGCCACCGGCTGCGAGCCCTGGCTGTCATCCACCACCGGTGCCGCTGCCGCTTCACTGGCCGGGGCAACGGCCGGCGCAGGTGCAACTTGCGCCTCCGGTGCCGCTTCCGGAGCCGGCGCAGGCGCCACCGGGTTCGCCGCTGCCTGCTCAGGTAACCCCAGTTCTACCGCTGGCTTCGGAACCTTGGGCGCCTCGACCTTGGCTTCTTCAACCTTCTTAGGCTTGGGCTTGGGCAGGTAGCTCTCTACCAAGGCGAAATAACGGTCATAGAACTGCGCTGCCGTCACCGTTTCGCTGGCCACCTTGACCATCGAGTCGTCGCTGGAGCCGATCGGCATCGATACCGAACCCAGTACCCCCACGCCCAGGCTGGCAGAGGTGTTGGATTTTTTCAGCGCGTAGCGGTCCTGCAGGGCGTTGGCGAACATGGTCGAGCGCTGTTCGTCGCTCACATCCGGCGCACAGGTCACGTTGAAGCTGATCTGCAGGTGATTCTCGCTATTCTGCTGGAAGCTCTTGTTGCCCACCACCTGGTTGGCACCGCTGTTGGTAATGATGTAGCCCTGGCTGAGCAAGGCACGCCGGGCGGCCTCGCAAGTGCCGGCATCGCTCACCGGAAAGCTGCGCGAGAAGGTACCCGAGTCATCGAAGTTCTCGTGCTCGTACACGGCAGTCTTTTTCGAGGAACAACCGGCCACCCCCGCCAGCACCAGGGCCAGCCCGAGCGCACCAAAGACGGAAGATCTGGTCATTGCGAATTCCGGGTAAGTCGAGAAGGTGCCTATTGTGCAACACAGCAGGCAGGCACAGGAACCACTGGTCGGTGAAGAGTCTGTCAGGTTGGTGTAAAAATGGGTAAAGACAGGCTTTCAGCCGCAGAAACAAAAAAAGCGACCCTAAGGTCGCTCTTTTTGTGCTTCAAGGCGTTCAAAGGGGCCTTGAGGCAAAGATGGCGCAGCGGACGGGACTCGAACCCGCGACCCCCGGCGTGACAGGCCGGTATTCTAACCGACTGAACTACCGCTG